>JBNGDF010000013.1:43055-66993 GCA_049975265.1 Fidelibacterota bacterium | reverse complement strand
GCGATTCAATCGGTCAAAGAAAAAATCCGCCTGCTGGCGGATGCTGGACTTCCGGTTTTCATCAGCGGCGAAAGCGGCACCGGGAAGGAATTAGTCGCTGAAGCGTTACACTACACGAGCGGACGACGTGAAAAACCCCTGGTTAAAGTCAATTGCGGCGCTATCAGTCCGCAGCTGTTTGAAAGTGAGTTCTTCGGGCATAAAAGAGGCAGTTTTACCGGTGCAATCGCAGATAAAGAGGGCAAATTCAAACTCGCTGATCAGGGTAGCATATTTCTTGATGAAATCGGTGATCTGCCGCTGGAGATGCAGGTCAAATTGCTCCGTTTTCTGGATTACGGTACAATCCAGGTTGTCGGCGGCAAAGAGGAAAAGATCAATGTCCGGGTGATCTCGGCTTCCAACAAAAATCTGCGCCAAATGATCAAGGACGGTCAGTTTCGCGAAGACCTTTTCTACCGCTTGGTTCAAACTGAAATTTTTCTGCCGCCTTTGCGTGAACGCGGGAACGACAAAATTTTAGTCGCACAAAGTCTGGTAAAAGCGCTCAATCAATTCCAGGACAAACGGAAATACCTGACAGAATCCGCGCTCGATAAAATTCGGAATTACCATTGGTCGGGTAACATCCGCCAACTGAAAAGCGCGCTCGCCGCCGCCTTTGTCTATCCGGGTGATGAAATCACTGCGGAACATCTGCATATTATCGAACTGACTGATAAATCTACCGCTATCTCAATTCCACCCGAAGGCGTTGATCTCGATAATGACATCATTCCCCAATACTATCAGGCGGCTTTGCGCCAAACCAACGGCAATGCGGCTGCCGCGGCGCAGTTGCTGGGCTTAGAGCCCGCCACTTTCCGCGCCCGACTGAGAAAACTGGACCTTAACAAGGAATAAAAACCGTTGAAACGGTTTTCGGATAGTCCTTTTGAGAGTGCCCCCCGAATTCTGCAACAGGAGTCTATGATGGGAAATTCGAGGGTTTTACCTGAAAAGTACTAAACGTATTAAATCTTAGTGTCTTTGCGCCTTTGCGGTAAAAAGTAATTTTTACGAACGGTAGACTTCCTGCCGGTACGCTACCCGCAAAATTTGAATTATAGCAACATCTTTCAGAAATGAATAGATGACGCGATATTCACCAACGCGCAATTTACGAAAATCCTGAAATGCACCTTTAAGAGGTAGCCCGGACAAAGGATCATCGGTTAGACCGCTAACGGCTTTTAAAATACGAACAGCGGTTTCCTGCGGAAGTTTACGCAGCTCCTTTAGCGCCCGTGAATCCCACTGAATTTTACAGGAGCCCATATTCTTTCAGCACATCTTCATGTGCGATCATAACGCTGTCCGGATCATCCTGCCGGGCTTTGGCGATGACGCCATCGTAATTGTCAAGATAGAATGTGATGGCTTTCTTGATCAGCGAACTGCGGTTCTCGTGGACTTCCTGCGCCAGAGCGTCAATCTCACTAATAAGTTCTTCATCAATTTTAAAGGTTACCGGTTTCATATTAACTCCAAAAATCCTGTTGGTAATATACGGTATTACCGGTATTACCGCAATAAAAAATCATTATCACAGTTTTAAATACAACCTTGTATTTTTAAAGGCGGGGTTTCAATTTGCATGGTTGTATAAAGATTGACACACCAGTAATTCGTAAAAATCCTTACGCTCGGGAATAAATGATTTTACGAAGGTCGAGCCTGTGATCATTCCAAATAGCAATTGAACAATACAGCCACCCGACGACAAAAATCATATTTGACAAACTCATTGATTCTTGGTATTATATTTGTGCATATTATATTCGTGAAAGTGATAAACATGATAACTGGTAAAAAAGAGATGTAAAGATTTTCGAAAATCTTAAATAATTCAATGTTAGGTAATCTATGACAGATGAACTAAAAAAATCAGCACAAACAACGGCTGAAAGTTTTTTCGCAGATATTGAAGAAGATATTAATAATAATCCGAATTTACTTAATTATTACCAAGGCCTAATAGAATACAATCTAAAAAAATACTCTTCAGCAATCAATCACTTAAAATTATTTCTATCAAACGATCCGATTTCATATGATGCCAATTTTCTGCTTGGAGAGATATATATTAAGTTAGGTAAATTTTCACAAGCCCGTGATTGTCTATCAAAAA
Source organism: Fidelibacterota bacterium (assembly GCA_049975265.1). Classification (GTDB taxonomy): domain Bacteria; phylum Fidelibacterota; class UBA2242; order UBA2242; family UBA2242; genus B118-G9. The sequence continues at coordinate 64,823 of JBNGDF010000013.1, read as the reverse complement.
TTGTTTCCGATATTAATTCAGAAGAGGATTTTAAAAAACTTGAATCTTTAAAAAATATATTGGTTGAAAATAAGCAATTTGATATTGCTAAAGAACTTTTTTCCGAAGCAAGTACTATTGATTTTGAACTTTGTATGGGTTATCCTTTAGCTTGGGAAATGCAAGATATAGTAGAATCTGAAATGCACTTTAAAGAGCTCCTTGCCCGTCTCGAAGAGCGTAAAAAGGTCATCGCTGACTTGTCACATTCAATCAAGAATATCATCGGCACTGTCGTAGACCCTCTTGAAAATCTCAAGGAAGCTAAAGAGTATCTCCAGTCCACGATTGATGCTGCCTTGCGGGGTACCAATATTGTGCGTGAATTAGCCAATGCGATGAATTATTCCCTGAAAGGCAGTGCTAATGATTTTTTCTACGATGCTCATAACAATCAGAGGCGCGACTCGCAAACCCTGTCTGACATGGTCACTATTGCTTTACAGAATTCGGTTGCCAATATGTTCGATACGAAGTATTTCTCGACGTTCTCAAAGAAATATTTCTCCGACAGAGAATCTTTCAATCTGGCTAAAAGTGACTGGGCAAGGATTACGGATAAGGAAAGCATAAATGAGATTACCGCCTTTATTGAAAAGCATTTATTAAAAATTGACATTGATCTGAAAGATGTTGGAAATCTGGCAATCGGCAATGACAGGGGTTCGGCAGTCAAACTCCTGACCATCATCCAGGAAATGATCCTGAATGCGGTTAAATATTCCGCTTTCGTTGAGCCTGAAAAACGCTTCATCAGGATAAAATTCTCCGGTTATAAAAAGTATGTAACCTTATTGGTCGAAAATAAGTTTAAACCACGTGTAAAAGTCAAAACCACTGGCATGGGACATGTCATTCTGAAAAACTTTTCCGAGATGCTGAACACTGCGCTGGAAATCAAGAATGCGAAAAATATCTATTCCGTCAAATTTAAAATTCCAAATTTCTGGGAGGGGAGTAAGGTATGAGGATTTTATTTGTTGAAGACGAACTCGAAAAGAATATTCCCCGCTTGCTCCGGCTCTTTGGGAAATTCCTGAGTAAAAATCAGAAAGATGAACTAAAAGCCCTGGAAAATGATGAATATGGCGCGACGCCCGAACAGATCAAGACGATTATGGAGCGTAAAGACCTTTTCAGAATTGAATACCGTTTCCCCGATGCTTTAAAAGAGATCGTAACGAACGCCAACAAATATGCATTATTCATCATTGACCGGAATCTGTCGTTAACCGAATATGACTTCGCAGAAGTCAGAACAATTGATCAAAAATTTTCGGAAGCACAGTATGATAAGTTTTTCGAGCGGGAAGGCGATTATTTTCTGCACAAATTGATTTACCAAAAGATTAGTGTAGCAATGTGCTTTTATTTTTTAACAGCCTATTCATTTGACAGTGAAATCAAGGGTGCCGAGGATCTGAAGAATCATATTGAGTTTAACCAATTTGGCAGGGAAAATTTTATCGAGAAAGCCAATAGTAATGACATCACCCGCCTTCAGAACATTATCGAGAATCAGCAGACTTTTCTGATTCGTCACGAAAATGTGAAGTACCTGGAGATTTTAAAACAGAGAATTGATGAGAACGTAAGCGACAGTTTTTGGTATATTCTGGTAAACAGAAACAATAAAGATTATGTTCAAACAAATCTCGGAGCGATAAGAGTTCTCCTGGAAAATATTATGAGAGTCACGGCTCAGAAATTAAACGCTCCAGATGATTGCTGGGATAATGTCAGAAATATCAAAGCCCGTAGTGTCATCAATTGGTTGGTGCAATATAACAGTGAGACGAGAACGAATCATTATCAGTTTGATACGAATTCGATTATCAAAGATTTCTGCTATAATATTTACGAAATTTCAAGCGATTTCGGTGCACATCATCCACCGCCCGGTTTTCAGCCGACGACCGACACGGTCAACGCCCTCATCTTCGCCCTCAAGGACCTCATCGTCTGGTTCGATGGTGTTCTGGAAAAGTTTGGTGAAAACTGAACACTAAACACTGATTAAACCGATCAGTCCATTTTCAAATGTCGCGTCCAGTAGTCCGCCAGCCAGTAAAGGGCTTTTTCGTGGGAGTACCAGGCTGCCGCGGATTCCTCGAAATAGATGACTGCCTCTTCAAAACTACCCATGCGATAGTATTCCGGAGGAGTGTCAGGCAAATCTTTTTCACCAATCAGCAGCTCGATGACATGCGGGTTTGAGTCAATCGCCTTGCGCAGCATGGCAACTGTCCGGACGACTCCGCCATACCGCAGATAAAGGTAAAGCGTCCGGTTAAAGAGCCAGGAAGTGCTTGCGTCGTCCTTATAGGCTTTAAAAAGGGTGTCATATTCATGTAAAAAATTCTGTCGGATCAGAAGCGGCGCCAGCAGAAAGCGAATGCCCTGGTTATCCGTGGGATTCAGCACCAGCATTGCCCGGTATTCCCCAATGGCTTCCTTATAACGTTCACTCATCGCCAATGTCCGGGCATAGCCTTCTTTTGCCCGCATATACGGACGGGTTTCATGGAGTCCCCAGAAACAGCCGGTATTTTCGGCGAAATAGTCCTCGCCAAGCGCTTGTCTGCCGATAGTCACGCCTTTTTGAAAAAGTTGCATGGCATTTTCCAGACTGTCGGCATGATCAGCCAGATAATTGTAGGCGTCAACGCATTCGGGATCGAGTTCAAGGGCTTTGTGCGCCAGTTTGGTTCCCCGATATAGAGATGCATCTTCGGCTTCAATAATCAGATCAAAGGCTTTGTCCTTGTTGGTCTTTTTTTTCTTTGTGCCAGTCCCGATTTTTTTCCCAACAAATGTTTGGAGATAGGCGTTAGCCTCTTCGATGGATGCGAAACTTTGCGATTCCAGATGTTTGGTCAGATCAGCCATATCTCTTTCCATCTCAAGACGGCTTATTGGTTTTTGGGGAGTTGGTTTCCTGCTCATAATATTCCTTCTGTAATTGATGTAATATATGGAAATGAAAATAAATTTTCATTTTTATTTCTTGTCTATCTTATCAAAAGTGATTACTATTTTTTAGAAAATGAATATTGGGAGTATTAAACTTGTGAATCGAAAAATAGTCATACTGGTTTTACTGATTAGCGGTTTGCTGCGGGCGGAATCAGGATCGGATACTTTTTGCTTCGCCTGGTTGACGGATACCCATGTGGGCGGACGAACCGGAGCGGAAGATTTGCGTCTGGCGGTGGCGGATGTCAATTCTCGGGAGAACCTCGCTTTCACAATCATCTCCGGTGATATCACCGAGTATGATATCGGTGGCTGCTTAGATACGGCGGCTGCGATTCTGAGTCACTTGCGCCTGCCGTATTACATCATTCCCGGCAATCACGATACAAAGTGGTCGGCATCAGGCACCCGGAAATACGCCGCGCTTTTCGGGGAAGATAGATTTAATTTTGAATATCAGGGCATTCGCTTCATCGGGTTCGATCAGGGACCGCTGCTGCGCATGGGCGACGGCTATGTCACGCCCGACAAACTCCGCTGGCTGAAAAAAATACTGGCGGAAATTCCCGATCACACTCAACCTATTTTTCTGATCAATCATTATCCGCTGGATGAGTCGGTCAGTAACTGGTTTGAAGTTGTATCAATTATAAAAAACTACAACATTCAGGCGATTCTGCACGGGCATGGACACCGTAACCGTCTGACCAATTACGAAAGCATTCCCGGCGTGATGAGCCGCTCCCTGTTGCGGGGGCGCGACGAATCCGGCGGCTATACCGTTGTGACCGTGCGACCGGATTCGGTCCTGTTTCAGGAACGCCATCTGGATGGTACAGTTCAGGCTCCCTGGGCGACGCTGCCGCTCAAAACCCACAACTGGCGGGCGGATTCCACTCATTATCAGCGACCCGATTTCAGCGTCAATCAGGAATATCCCGGTGTCAGACCGGTCTGGATGCGCAAAACCGGTTGGGCGATAGCCGGGTCACCGGCGGTCGGGCGGAATATCGTTGTCGTGGCAAACGCTTCCGGGGCGGTGCAAGCCTATAGTTTGGCGAGTGGTGAGCCGGTCTGGCGTTTTCAGACCGGGCAGGCGATTTATTCCACTCCGGCGGTTAGCAAAGGGCAGATTGTGATCACATCCACCGATTCCTCTGTTTACTGTCTGGATGAAAAAAACGGCAGGTTGCACTGGCAATATAAAACTACTGCACCGCTGGTATCAATTCCGGCGCTTGAAAAAAAACGGGTTTTTGTTGGCGCCAGCGACGGTAAGTTTCGCTGCCTGAATCTGAATACCGGAAAATTGACCTGGGAATACGAAGGCGTTCCGGGGTACGTGGAAGCGAAACCGTGTATTTATAAAAATCTGGTCATTTTCGGTGCCTGGGATGAGCACCTCTATGCTTTGGAAAAAAAGACCGGTCGGCTGCGCTGGAAATGGGCGGCTGGTCTACCGGGGACTCTCTATTCTCCGGCGGCGGTCTGGCCGGTTGCGACGATGAATAAGGTGTTTATCGCAGCGCCGGATCGGTATTTATCCTGTATTAATGCCCGCAACGGAGAAACGCTCTGGAGGTCGAATAAATTCAAAGTTCGCGAGACAATCGGTATTTCACAGGATAAATCAGTTATTTATGCCCGAACGATGTGGGATACAGTAATTGCCATTGCTCCGAAAGCAGGTGAATTAAAGCCAGTCTGGATTGAAAACGTCGGTTACGGTTATGATATTGATCCGTCAATGCCGGTGGAGAAGGAGGGCACCCTTTTCTTCGGCACTAAGGACGGCTATATTTATGCCCTGAACGCGGAAACCGGAGAGACGATCGGTATCCACCGCCTCAGTGTTGCCCTGATTAATACCGTTGTTCCACTCGATGGGAGACGGGTCGTGGCGACGGCGATGGACGGTACGGTTGCCCTGCTGAGATTTGATTAGGAAGAGAGTAAATTGAGTACTCGATTTATAAGTCTGAAGGCTTGATTCTCACGACTCTAGTTGTCAATTGTATTTAGGAACCGATAGCCGTCATCCCCAAGTACAACCTGGTAACGAGTGAGAAATCGTAACTCATGAATCGTGATTAGTAATTTGAATCGATGCTCATTACTCATGACTACTTACTCCTTACTCCTGTCTTCTTTCTTCTGGCTTGCCCGGCGAAATCACTGCGTGAGCCGGACGAAGACCGGATACTTATTGATGTCTTAAAAATATCATAACGCATTGTATTGGGGCTATTCCCCAAAAATATATTGTTAATACAATTGTTAATTATGTATATTTAGAACATGAAAATTGACTCTGACATGTTGCCCGATATTGTTTTCACGGTGGACGAGCTTGCCCGCAAGCTGGGTATTAATCAAAGTTCGGCACGGGTCCTGTGCAGTCGTTACTATAAATCCGGTAAAATTTTACGAATCCGGAACAATCTTTATATCATTAAAGAAAGGTGGCAATACCTTGGCATGGAAGACCGCCTGCGAATCGCCAATCGAATCCAGGTGCCATCCTATATTTCTTTATCGAGCGCAGTTGATTACTATGAGCTCTCCACTCAGATGTATCGGAGCAGGATTGAATCAATAGCCCAAAAAAGAAGCATTGAATACATGCTTGGATCTTCGGTCTTCTCTTTCCACCTGATAAAATCCGATTATTACAAAGGCTTTACACTGAAGAATGGACTATTTATCGCCGAGCCTGAAAAAGCAATGGCGGATATTATTTACCTGGTATCATTAAACCGTTATTCATTTGATTTTTCAGCGGTAGAGTGGAAACGCATGGACCGGAAGAAGCTTGGGACCTGGCTGGATCTTTTCCCGCAAAAGACTAAGCAATGGTGGAGAAGGTATGAATATCTTTCACAAGCATGAGCAGTTCGAAATGGAAGTCCTGGAGCTGCTGAACTCCAGCCGGGTACTGCCGAGCCTGATCTTTGGCGGCGGGACAATGCTACGCCTATGTCACGGTCTTGACCGGTATTCCGCTGATCTGGATTTCTTTTTATATAAACCCGGCGAAATGTCCGGGCTGTTTGATAAAATCATTGAAAACCTGTCGAAAAAATTTACCCTGACCGATCAGGCTGATAAACACCGTACGTTTCTGGTGGAAATTCAGTCAAATCACTATCCCCGTAAACTGAAGATTGAGATAAACAAAACCAGGTACATTGAAAACATGAAAAAGGAGATCGCCTGGTCGCCATTCAGCACGATACAGGTCATGGTCAATGCAATCGCCCTGCCTCTTATGGCGGAGATGAAAGCCGAAGCATTGCTTGACCGAAAGGAAATCCGCGACGCCTACGACCTTGAATTTCTTGCCAGAAAAGCAGTTGCCTTGCCTGATGATGAAAAAGTATTGAAAGAGATTTTAGATATTATTCAACATTTTCGGAAAACAGACTATACATCCAAACTGGGTTCCGTTCTGGAAAAGGAAAAACGACAATACCATATCGAAAACCGATTTCGGTTTTTAGAGCAGACAATTTATAATATGCTCAAAAAATAGAGAGACGCTTCTCTCATTCCCAGGTTTGACTATGGCATCCAATTTTGGAACCAGGAAAATGAGATTATTGCTCTGTTATTCCACTGTTTTCATCCTGAAGTGATCGCCGGTGTCGTCAACAATGCGACGGTACCAGGATTCCGGATAGCCGGGATGTTGGACATTGCCCAGTTCGTCCTTTAGATTGCCGTCCAGATATTTCACGATTAAATCCTCACCCAATTTTTTCCAGCGTTGTACCGTGGCATTGCCGACCCGGACACTGTAATCGGTCAGGTAGTCCACTGCCAGTTGCGGCGACTGCTCGTACAGTTTCGATGCGGCGGCGTCAATTGCAGGCTGATCGGCGGCGAATTGACCTTCCAGCTGCCGCTGCAATTTCTGAACATCTACGATCATCTCGCTGTAACGCTGGTAACAGTAATTGGAGACGAAATTGAAAACCCAGAACGCCGATTCCCAGCTGAAATGGTGAAAATCGCCGGTTCCCACCGCATAGCTGTGCGGAACTTTGGAGATGCCGCAGTACATGGGTACATAGACGGTGCTGTAGCTGTCATCTACGCTGAACCAGAGGATTCCGCCGACGGGGTCCGGCAGCCAGGCACGCGCCTGAGCCACAAAAGAGAAACCGGTCTGCTGGGTTGAGGTCGCCCGTTCATTGCAGTACTTGACGCCATTGACTTCCCAGGTCAGTGGCCGCCAGCGATAGGGCAGCTGGTAGGGTCCGGCGCCGATGTCGTTACGCATATCAAATTCGGAATCCTCGAAGTGGTCGCGCATCAGTTCCATGACGTCCCGGTGAGACAGTTTTTGATCGGGCTTGATCCAGAGCGGCAGCGGCTTGGTGCCTTTGATTCCTTTGACATAATCCATAGAAATATTTTGCGACGGCGCCGCCCGGCGGAACATGCTCCAGACGCGGGCTTCGCAAAAGCGCAGCGCGCTGTAGTCGAGGGGTGCATAAGTATCGGCGAAGCTGAAGTCCCTGTCCTTGCCGTCGAACCAGCCCTTTTCCCGGGCGAGACTGATGACCTCTTTTTCGTAGAGGCAGTTCTCGGGGTCCTTCAGCGGGAACCTGCGGATGCGGGCTTGATTGGCGTGGGCGCTGATGTAGCCGTCGGGAATCCGGCGGGCGACCCAGACGGCGCCGGTTCTGCCGGGTCCCTTACCGACCATCTCCATAATCCACACTTCATTGGGGTCGGCGATGGAAAAGGACTCACCGGAGCTATAATAGCCGTATTCTGCGACCAGATCGGTAATGACCTGAATAGCTTCCCGGGCGGTTTTGGCGCGCTGCAGGGCGATGTACATCAGACTGCCATAGTCCATGATCGCGGTGGTATCAATCAGTTCGGTGCGACCGGTAAACGTCGTTTCGCCGATCGATACCTGGTGCTCGTTCATATTGCCCACCACCTGATAGGTATGGTCAACCTGGGGAATCTGCCCCAGATATCTGCCGGTGTCCCATTCGTAAATCTCGAGCATTTCGCCCGGCAGGTGGTCGGCAGCCGGGGTGTAGTAGAGCTCACCATAGAGCAGATGGGAATCGGCGGCATAGGTGATCATTGTCGAGCCGTCGGTGGTCGCGCCTTTCGTGATAAGAAAATTGGTACAGGCAAAAGCAGCTGTACTTAACATCAGCAGAACAGATGTAATTAATGGAATTCGCTTCATACAATTCCTCATTAAGTGTTGAATAAAAATAGAATAAAAACCATTGCATGGAAAGTTAGCAGGATTAGGAAAAAATCAAAATTTTCACTGAGCCTTGTTGTGGTAATATGCCCGTTCCGGATGCGGATGCCCGGAACGAGAGAAAAAATGTCTGATCAGGATGGGAAAATGGTATATCAGGTGTGCAAAATGGCTGAACAGGTGGGAAAAATGATATATCAGATACGCAGAATGGCTGAACAGAACGGGAAAATGAAAGATCAGATACCCCGCCGGTTACAGCGCTCCCGTGCTGTAAGTCTGCAAGATGAACCTGAGCGCAGGATGCGTCACGACATTGGAGCATCGTGACGAGTAGTAGAGCGGGTACAACTTTTCCGGACAAGGACGTCCGGAACGAGAAGAAATCTCAACTGTCTCAGAAGTAAATGATACTGGTCATTCACCGACTATCTGAACATACACCTGTCGTTGCCGCGGGCGGTTGTCGTGATCAACGACCACGATCTGCTGCCAGGTGCCCAGGACCAGTTTACCGTTGGAAAAAGGAATCGTTATCCCCGGTCCCATGAAACTTGCCCGGAGATGTGAAAAGCCGTTGTCATCACCCCAGGTTTGGGAGTGGCGGGAATGCATGTGTCGCGAAGCGAATTTCTCCAGCTGCTCCTGCATGTCCTGCACCAGCGCCGGCTCAAACTCGATGGTGGTGACGCTGGCGGTTGAACCGATGGCGCTGATTGTGACGATGCCCGCCTGACATTGCGAGACCGCAACAACCTGTTGTACACTCTGTGTAATGTCCTGGATGTCTGAAAATCCCTGCGTCGACAGGGTTATCTTTTGTCCATAAACCATAGGTTACTCCCGATTGTGATTTTGATTAAAAAGAACATGAAATACTTTGATTTTCACTTTGCTTAAGTGTAATATACCCCATGCTAAATGGCAATGGAATGATGAAATTTACGGAAAAAATCGGACATTGAAGTATGGCACCGGCGATTGAACTACTGAATAATGTCACGGATCTCTTTGGGCATCACGTCATTTTCGGTACCGGAATATTACTCCTCACCGGTTACTTTTTCGGGCGCCTGGCGGAGCTGGTTAAATTGCCCTCCATCACCGGCTATATTCTGGCGGGCTTGGTGCTGGGGGAGAGTGTGGTCGGTATCATTCCGGCGACGGCGCCGTATAAGCTAACCAGCATTACCGAAATTGCGCTGGGGATGATTGCGATTACGATTGGGGCGGAGTTTGAGATTGCCCGGCTAAAAAAGACCGGACGGGCGATTATCATCATTACCTTTTTGCAGTCACTGTTCGCCTTTATTTTTGTGGTAATCGGTTTGTATATAATGAAAATGGCGCTGAGCTATGCACTGATTCTGGGTGCCATCGCCACGGCTACTGCGCCTGCCGCGACGGTTGTCATCGTCAGGGAGCTGCGTGCCCGGGGTGAATTTGTTGATTATCTCTACGGTGTTGTGGCGTTGGATGATGCCGTCTGTATTCTCTTTTTCAGTATCATTTTTGCCCTGGTGGCGCCGGCGCTGGCGGGGAAGATCAGTGCTCAGGAGCTGGGGATAATGAGTGGTCTGACCCATGCCGCCGTGGAAATTCTGCTGAGCTGTCTGTTGGGGGCTGTGAGCGGATTTTTACTGCATGAATTCACCCGGAAAAAGTATCGGCTGAATGAGATTTTGATCATTTCGGTGGCGGTCATTTTTCTGACGATTTCCATTGCCATTGTGCTGAATCTGTCGCTGCTGATCAGCAATATGATGATGGGAGCGGTTTTGGTCAATCTATCGCACCGCAATAAGCGGATTTTTCGGGTGATTGAGCCGCTGACTCCGCCGCTGTTTGCGCTCTTTTTCGTACTGGCGGGAACGGAGCTGCATCTGTACGTTTTTACAAAGATCACTGTCATTCTGTTCGGTGTTCTGTATATAGTAGCCCGGTTCGCCGGAAAATATTTGGGCACCTGGTTTGGCGCCTTTATCACCAGGAGCTCCGCCAATATACGGAATTATCTCGGCTTCTGTCTGTTTCCCCAGGCAGGCGTCGCCATCGGGTTGGTACTGCTGGTGCAGACATCGCCGGTAATAGCCGGGGCACCTGCCGCCGTGAGAGAGATGATGGTGCTGATCGTGAACATTGTCCTGTTCAGTATTTTTATCAATGAGTTGATCGGACCACTGATCACGAAATACGGCATTGTCCGGGGGTCGGAACTTGAATAAATGAGGGTTCAAAGATGGATATTTTCAATATACTGACGGAAAAGACCTGCGTCCCGAATTTTTCGGCAAAGGACAAGAGTACCGCTCTGCGCAAGCTGGCGGAGATTGTGGCGGTGGATATTTATGAAGTCGGTATGGAAGAGATTTATGAGGCGTTATTGCAGCGGGAGGAGATGGGCTCCACCGGTTTTGAGGAGGGGATTGCCATTCCGCATGCCACAATTCCCGGATTGCGGGATTTTCATATCGCTATCGCCTGTTCCCGCAAGGGTGTGCCCTTTGACAGTGTGGACGGGAGAAGGTCTCAGTTTTTCTTCGTAATCATTGGTCCCGATAAGCGACCGGAGCGGCATCTGCAGATTCTGGCGCAGGTGTCCCGGATATCCAGAAATCCCAACGCCCGGCGCGAGATGAGCAAAGCGCGTTCACCCCTTGCCCTGAAGGAGGCATTTTTACGATATGTGATCACCTCACCAATGAAACATAAGGATGAGAAAAGTAAGTTGCTGGTTCTGATTCTTTATGAAAAACGCTTTCTGGATGCGATTCTGGAGCTCTTTCTGGAAAGAGGTATACGGGGAGTTAATATTCTGGAGTCCCGTGGCATCAAAGACCAGCTGTCCAACATTCCGTTGTTCAGTGATTTTCTCAATTTTCTGGGTGAGCGGTCGGATGTCAGCAAGACAATTATGACGGTCGTGCCGGAGAAGGATGTGACCGAAATCGTGCAGGGTATCGAAGACATTATGGGCGATCTGGATAAACACACCGGAGCAATGATCATGGCGCTGGACCTGTTTTATATGAAGGGAACGATGGAAATATAGGGCTCTTTTGCATAATAAATCACAAAGGCTGACCGTTCACCGCGATCAGCCTTTGTCTATTTGACAGAAAGGCTTATTTCAGTTCGCTGTTCACCAGACTCATCAATTCTTCCAGGGTCACCGGCTTGGCGATCCACTTTCGCCCGGTCTCTTTCAGACGTGCCAGAATTTTTTTGTCATGTTCATAACCGGTGATAAAAACAAAGGGCAGATCGGGATTGAATAGCTGCACCTTTTCATAAAGGCTGAAGCCATCCTCGCCGGGCATGATGATATCGCTAAGCACAATATCCGGGTCCCGTTCCCGGATGATTTTCAGAGCATCTGCGGCTGAGAATGCCGTATAGACGGTAAACCCGTTCTGCTGAAAGAATTCTGAAAATAACTCGCAAATTTGCCGATCATCGTCAACGATGACTATTTTCGGTGGCATTTTTTATCCTGTTCGTTAATTGGTTTCACAACATAATTTACATGAAAACAGACAGGAAAAAAACCAGAGTTTTTATCTTCCACCGGATGCGGGGATTCGCTTAGCGCTGTCGGCGGTCCAGTCCTTTTCCCATCCAGCGTTTGGCGAGAAAGAGCGCAACCGGTGAAACCATGGCGATAATGCCGTAAATCAACCACATGGTTTCGGTATTCATTTGCACCGGTGAAACCCCGGCTGGGCAGTAGTGCATCAGAAACCAGCCGCTGTACATTGCCGTAATGATTTTGGTCAGGAACCAGGGAAACTGTCCGATGCCCATATAGATGCCGGTCATGTTTTTCGGGGCGATTTCGGCGACCCACTGCAGAAAGCGCGGCTGCCACATGGCTTCACCGATGGTCATGATGATCAGGTATCCGAATACGGTGAAAAGGCTCGGTCCCAGCGCCAGGAGAAAAGTCGGTGCCGCCATCACGAAAGTGCCGAGAATCATCATCTTGTAGGTATCTCTTTCGGCTGTCAGTGCAGCTACCATGGGTGTCAGAATAAAAATCAACAGGGGATTGAAGTTGACAAAAAATTCAAAATTTTCCGATACCACCCCCGTGAAAGCACGGCTGAAATACTGGGGCAGGGTCAACCAGTTGTGGGCGAAGAGTGTTTGCACGGGGATCAGAATAAAAATAAAGAACATGAAGCGACTGTCGCGAATGGGAAAATTTTTCATATAGTACAGAAATTTTTCCCTGGTGGTCATACTGGCGAGTTTGTCGTCGGCGTCCCTGTCCGCGGCGGATTTGTCTTTGGCGGCGTTGGCGAGGGCGGTTGCAACGGTCTTCTTCGAAAGAATCAGAGCGACGACGAGAATCCCGGCGGCGGTCAGAGCGACAAAGACCCAATAGACACCGATGATTTCATAGCGCCTGCGAATGGGCGGCGAGATTAATCCGGGCAGGAAACCGCCCAGATTCATGATGGCGTAGAGCATGGCGTAGCCCATGGCGGCGGTTTTTTCCGTCGTAAACTGTTTGACCGCAGTGTAACAGGCGGGCTGGTACATGCCGTAACCCAGGACGATGCCGAGGATTCCCAGCATCGCTACCAGATGAGCGGAGTGCCATAAACCACCGCTACCGAATCCCGGAGCGATGGTCAGTAATGCCCTGCCAATCAGCATCGCGCTCAGAGCGAGCAGAAGCGCTTTACGGACGCCGATCCAGTCAACTGTCCCGCCCAGAAACAGCATGCTTAGTGTGATTCCGGCGGTCAGAATGCCCACCATTCGCCCGGCTTCGATATCGTTCAAACCGATGTACTGATTGAAAAAGATCGCCAGGAGTCCCAGCACACCAAAATAGGTCAGCCCTTCCAGCAGGTAGGACAGATTGATTCCCCAAAGTGCCCGGGGTGCCCGAATAAGATTGATAAAGGGGTCCAGAATTTCCTGTAGTGGATTGGTCTTTGGTGTGGTTTTTTGGTCTTCCATGGGTCCTCACTTTAATTATTGAAAATGATACTGCTCCAAATCTAAAAAATGTGACCGGATTTAAAAATGAAAACTCTGTCTCAGCGGATAATGACCGTCGATTGACAGGGAGAATTTCGAAATTTTTCGGAGGATCCGCCTTTTGGATCGCGGAATATTTGGAAAAATGGAGATTCACACCTAAAATTACTGATATTCATGACATGCTAACAGGGGAAGTAAAAATGGGGAGTAAAGTCGTATTGATTACCGGTTGCTCCAGCGGATTCGGATACCTTAGCGCAATCCATCTGGCAACGATGGGCTTTCGGGTTTTTGCCACGCTGCGCGATCTGAATAAAGCCGACGAACTAAGGCGCAAGGTGGAGGATGATCAGCTGCCGGTCACCATATTGCGACTGGATGTAACAGAGGTGGCGTCCATCGAAACCTGTATCAACCGGATTGCAGGTGAGTTTGGGCGGCTCGATGTACTGATTAACAATGCCGGTTACGGGATCGGCGGATTTTTTGAGGATTTAAGTGACCGGGAGTTTCGGGACCAGATGGAAACCAACTTTTTCGGAGTGCTGAATGTGGTGCGCGCTGCGCTGCCGCTATTGCGGAAAGGTGATGATCCCAGGATTATCAATATTTCCAGCGTGGCGGGTTTGACCACGACTCCCGGCATGGGTGCCTATAATGCCAGCAAATGGGCGCTGGAGGGCTTTTCAGAATGTCTGCGACAGGAATTGGCACTGCATGGCATCAGGGTTTTGCTCATTGAGCCCGGTCCGTTTCCGACGAAAGTATTGACCAAAAATACCCGCTTTGCCAAAAAGGCACTGGATCCTGCCAGCCCCAATTACCGCTTTACTCAGGCGGTCTATCGACAATATCAGAAGCGGAATGAGACCCTGAAGAGCGACCCCATGGACATTGTTCGTTTGATTGAGCATCTGATAACCACCCGGAATCCCCGCTTTCGCAATGTCCGGGGACCCGGTGCCAAAATCCGGGCGTTAATCCACCGGTTTCTGCCCTGGCGCTGCAACGAATGGATCATCCGGAAGGTGATATTCGGTACGCTCAGAGCCGGTACGCCCGGCAGTCATACTGCCTGACTAAAAAAAATACCGGCGGCTTAAAACTATTTTTCCATCAAGCCAGTCTTATTATACGTGATGAATGATGAATCCCTGATCCGTGAATTTACCGCTGGCAACACCGCCGCCTTCAATACGCTGGTCTGGCGCTGGGAAAAGCCGATCTACAATTTTATTTTGAGGTATCTCGGCGACAGTGAGCAGGCGAAGGATGTAATGCAGCAGTGTTTTATCCGGGCGTATAAATCGCTGGGAAAGCTGCAAGACCGCCGCTGTTTTTCAGCATGGCTTTACCGGATTGCCCTCAATCTCTGCCGGGATGAATTGAAAAAGAGGAAATCTGTTACCTACTCACTGAGTGAGAGCCCTGATTTCAATGATTGCGATAATGGCGCCCCGCAGATTATTATTGCAGACGAGGAGCAGGACACCACCAGACTGGCACATCACGAAAATTTGTCGGACGTGCTGCAAAAGGCGCTGCTCGCCATTCCGGAAGAGCAGCGGGTTGTGGTGATTATGAAACAGTATCACGGAATGAAATTCACAGAAATCGCCGATGTATTAAAAACACCGATAAATACAATTAAATCACGCATGTATTACGGTCTGGACGCCCTCCATTCGGTTTTACAGAAATGGGGTGTTGACCGGGAGGATTTGAGCTATGAAATGTGATGATATTCGTCTGTTGATGATGGACGCGCTTTATGATGAGATCTCCGCCGGGGATCAGGAAGTTCTCGATATGCATCTCCAAAGCTGTCCGGCTTGTCGCCGGAAATATGCCGCACTGCGGGCTACGACAGAGGTATTGGGGCAGTGGGAAGATCAGGAGCCTCATGTAAATCTGACGTTTGTGAATCAACCCACGGGGCGGTTTACGGAATTGATCCGACAACTGAAATCCTGGACTCTGGCGGGACGGCTGGGAGTAGCGACAGCGGCGCTGCTGTTACTTTTGGCGTTGTTCAATACCAGCATCCGTTTTTCCGATGGGGAATTTGCCTTTGAAACCGGACTGTTCAATCACAAGCGCATTGATCCGGCGGATTTCGTGACGAAATCCGATCTGGAGCAGCTGCGTCGGGAAAATTATCAGATTGTTTCAGCCATTATTGAGGAGTATGACAAACGCAGTAAGATTGATACGGCGGTTATGCTGGACAAATTCTACGAAGAGCTGGAACGACAGCGCGAGGAAGATCTGCGGATGGTGGGAACGGTAATGGATCAGCTGCAATACGGAACCGCGCAGCGGCTGGAACAGACCGACCGGACGTTGGGGACATTGATCGAGTATGTCAGTGCCCAGAGTGGGGGAAGATAATCAATTAATCCGGGGGACAGGAGCACATTGTCAATGCAAGAAAAGGAGTCCAAACATGAAGAAGTTAAATGATTTGCTGGTTATCCCGGTGATGGTTTTCATCCTCTTTTTAATGTTGCTTTCCAGCGGGCTTTCCGGGACGCCCGCTGCGGATCAGAAGGAGGAAATTAAGCAGGACATTAAAGTCCTGGAAGGGGTTCTCGATCAGTTGATCATTCAGGAAAGCCCCTTTCTATTTAGCGGTGGAGATCAGGTGCACGGTCTCTATCTGGAGGACTTCGGACTGATGTTTGATCTGCAAAGCAACGGACTGCTGAGCCTCTCTGACGTGATCACCCGTTCCATTCGGACCCTGCCCCGTGTTAAGATCGATACCGATTCAGAGGAAAAGATTATTGTAACTCTCGACAAGGATAAAAAGACAGACTCGGCGACGGTGGACGAAAAAGCGGAAATTGAAAAATCCCTGCAAAAAACAGAGGAACTGATCATCGAATTTTTTCGGGATTATGCCAGTACTGTCAAATCTCTTCCCGAGCGCGAGCGGATCTGTGTGAATATCCGCAACTCAAAGGGATTTAAAATCGAAAACACAGAGGAGCTGAAAGTACCGGAGCAGTTGCGTGCCTGTGCGCTGGTGCGGGACCTGAATGATTACCGGCTTGGTAAGATGAATGAAGCCAAGCTCAAAGCCAGGATCAAGATCGAACGTCTTTACGAAACCGAAGCCAACCGCGATGTGGAGATTTTCAGCCGGATTCTGGACCGTGTGATCGGAGCGGATACGGAAAACCACTGGATTCATTGGACGGGGAAAACCCGCGCCATGTATCTGGAGGACTATGGTGTCATCTTCTTAACGCCGGTGACGGGATACGATCACCTGGAAAAGATTATCATCAAGAAAGCCGGTGACCTCGAGAAAAAGCTGCGCTGGTTTGAAACGGATGTTCACAGACATGAAGAGCGTATCCGTGAATTAGAAGAGGCTGAGTTACCCGTTCCGCCGGCTGCGCCGGCATTGCCGGGAGGCAGAGAAAATCGAATTTTCGTACACGGTGATGACGACACGGTGGATGTCGATTTTGATGTGCAGGTGACGGAACCGGATGTTAAAATCGACTCGCTGATGGATGCGATCACCGCACAAATTATTGATGTGCTCGGTCAGTATGGTGCCACCTTGCGCAGCGTGAAAAAGGATGAAACGATCCTGGTGACGGTGAATCTCAGTCACCGCTTCTGGACAGAAACGCCCGGGACTCTGTACCTTAAAGTGAACAAATCCGACGTGGAGCGTTTTTCACGGGAAGAGTTAACTACTGAACAGTTCAGAAAAGCAGTGGCGGTCTGGAAAGACTAACCGCCGATGATAGAATATATTAGCCGGGTGGAGCAAACCGCTTCACCTGGCTTTTATAAATTGTCCGGATTTTCAGGAAAAATGGATAATACTCCGTTCCGCGGAAATCCAGAAACGCCCAGGGATAGGGCTGAAATTTTCCCTTTTCGTAATGTAAAGCCAGGTCCGCAAAGATGCCGTCACGGAGATAGATTTTGTGGATTCCGTACTTGGCAGAGGCTAAGACGACTTTATCGTAGTCGAGATAACCGATATCGAGATTGACTTTGCGCCGTCCGTGGATGGTAAATTGATCTTCTGCATGATTGGTAATGATTTTAGCCGGTGCCAAGGAGTCGGGTTCGGACAAACGGGTGAAGGAAAAGAACCTGCGAAATAGGGGAGTTCCCATTTCCTCGTCGTAATAGTGAGTTGCCCGAAAGGGAAAGGAGTCGCTTTGTGAATCGACCGGACCTAGCTCTTTTTCCAGGAATTTGATCGCTTTTTCCAGCACCGCATTTGATGAGTAGAGTGCACCGACGAAATATTTCACCGGTAGGACTGTCTGAGGTATCATTTTGTAGTGCTCATTTTATTTGACCCAGCGAGGTACTCTGAAACCGAGTTCTTTGTCGTATTGCAGATTCGCCTGCAGGGCACGTTCGGCTTTCTGGACAATTTCGGCGGGAATATCAAAATATCTGCAGGCGACCACTGCAATATCTTCTGAAAATTTGCCTTTGTAAATCAGATCATCACCTTCCCGTTTGATATAGTGATTGTGCAGATAGACGAAACCGCTTTCGTCCCTTTTGGAAAGACAGATGCCGTGCATGGTCATCAGATGGAAAGAATTTTCCCAGTTGGTGAAAAACTGCTCGATAATAGTTGCGGTTTTGGTGAAGGTATAGCGTTTCTTTAGTTGCCTGCCGTTGAGTGTCCAGAGTGAAAAACGGTCGGTATCGGTTTCTCTGGCGAGTAAGCGTTCCGGATAACGGACAGCACCGGAAATTTCCAGCGGTTCAAAGAGCAGATAGCCGGGGTCCACCAAGAATTCATGCCGATTATGGTTTAACAGCAGGGCGCAGTGGGTGTTTGTGCCGGAGCGCATATCAGCCATGAGGAAGTCGGTTTGGTAGCCCATATAATCAAGAATGGTTTTGAGATAAAAGGTGAGAGAGAAACAGGTTCCGCCCAGCCGGTGACGCTCATGGTCTTCAATGACCTCTTCGGGGAAACGGAAATGGTTGGTCTCCCAATGGCGATTGAGTTTGATGATTTTGCTGAGATTTTCATAGGGCAGACGGGCAAAACGGTGCAGGATTTTCCTCAGATTGTCAAGGTCGGGTTCGCGGTGTTCGATGCCGGCGATGGATAAAAAGCGCTCCACGGCGGAATGGAATTGATTGTCCGGGATTGATAATTTCATAGAAAAAAGTTACGGTTAATTCAGATAAAAACCAATGTTCAAAATAAAATCATGCCCGAACTTGACATCCGCCGTTCTTTTATGTAAAATTTCCCGGTAAGAGTTGGAATTAAAAGCGGTTCAGATATATCATAAAAGGGATTTTAATTTATGCCGGGTACAATACTAATCACGGGAGCTACATCCGGGTTTGGGAAAGCCTGTGCGCAGAAATTTGCGGAGAATCAGTGGCGGCTTATTTTAGCAGGTCGGCGAAAAAGCCGCTTAAAGAGTCTGGCTGACAACCTGTCGCATAAAACGCTGGTTTATCCCATTCCTCTGGATGTCCGCAACCGATCGGTTGTGTCGGATCAGCTCGGCAACCTGCCGCCGGAATTTGCGGTGGTTGATGTGCTGGTCAATAATGCGGGTCTGGCGCTTGGTCTGTTACCGGCTCCGGAATGTGATCTGGATGACTGGGATACCATGATCGATACCAATATCAAAGGCTTGACATATTGTACCCGCGCGATTTTACCCGGAATGGTTCGCCGAAACAGAGGACTGATCATAAATATCGGTTCCGTAGCCGGCAACTGGCCCTATCCCGGTGGTAATGTATATGGTGCCAGCAAGGCGTTCGTGCAACAGTTTTCACGCAATCTGCGGGCGGATTTGCTGGGAAAGAATATCCGGGTAACCAATATCGAGCCCGGAATTGCGGAGACAGAATTTTCGGTTGTACGGTTCAAAGGGGACAGAGAGCAGGCGGAAAGGGTTTACGAAAATACCGAGCCTTTGTCGGCGGAGGACATCGCCGGGATCATCTGGTGGCTGGCGAACTTGCCGGAGCATGTAAATATTAATCAGCTGGAAGTGATGCCCACGATGCAGGCATGGGGACCTCTGGCGATTTATCGCAAAGAGTAGTCTATGGTCAAGCAAATCTCTTCCCGAAAGCGGGAACATCTGCAGATTGTCGGTAGCGAACCCATTCATTTTCATGACATAACAACAGGTTTTGAACGGTATCACTTTATTCATAACGCACTACCCGAAATTGATTTTGAGGATGTCGATATTCAGACCGATTTTCTCGGTTACCGCTTAAATGCACCGCTGATGATCTCTTCAATCAGCGGTGGTGATGATGAGAGTCAGGCACTAAATGGCGACCTGGCTGCGGCGGCGAATCGGGCGGGAATCGCTTTGACATTGGGTAGTATTCGTCCGGCACTGGAAAGCAGCAGCTGTCTCGGCAGCTATCGGATTGCCCGGGAACGTGCCCCGGATATACCGATCATTGCCAATATCGGTGCCGCCCAGATCGTTCAGCAGTACAAAGCAAGCCAGTTGATTACGGTATTGAAACAGATTCATGCGGATGCCCTTTCGGTTCATCTGAATCCACTACAGGAGGTCTTGCAGCCGGAAGGCGAACCGCAGTTTAAAGGGGTCAGTCGCGCGATTGAAATATTGCGGGAAACATCACCCTATCCGATAATTGTGAAAGAGGTGGGATTCGGCATGTCTGCAGATGTGATCAGACGACTTCACAAGATCGGAATCCAGTGGGTTGAAGTTGCCGGTGCGGGGGGAACATCGTGGTCGCGGATTGAGCATCAGCGTATTCCTGATGCGGAGAGTCGGGTCGTTGCCGCCCAGTTTTTTGAATGGGGGATTCCCACTGCCGAGGCGTTGCAGGCTGCCGTCAAAGCCAACCGGATTCACGTTATCGCATCGGGCGGGATTGATACGGGATTAAAATTTGCCAAGGCAATTGCCCTGGGTGCTGAAATTGCCGCCGCCGCAAAACCTTTTCTCCAGGCGCGAAATCACGCTGGCATGACAGGAATTGATAAACTGATCCGGGTTTTCGTACAGACACTGCGGATTGCCATGTTCTGCACCGGCTGCCCGACTTTGGCGAAATTCCGGGGCAATAACGCTATTATCGCTAAGCGGGAATGAAGAACATTATGGGGTTGTTTTGTTTATGAAAATATTGAATCCGGTACGATTACTTCTGGTGTGCGGGTTGCTGGTGATGGTCTTTGCCTCCGCACTGCTGGCTGAGGAATTCTCAATCCTTTTCTCGGCGTCGGTGCAGGGTGAAACCGAGCCCTGTGGGTGAAAGACCAACAGGCTTGGCGGTCTGGCCAGGAAAGCAACGATTATTGAACGGTATGTCCGGACGCATGGTAATACCCTGATTCTGGATGCCGGCGATCTCTTTTACCGCTCGCTGTTTCCCAGCCCCAGGGAGGTGGCAAAGCGGCAGGAAATTGCCCGGACCATGCTCCGCAGCTATAACGATCTGGGATATCAGGCGTACAACATTTCAGCCCGGGATTTTCCTGCAGGTCTGACGGGCATTCGGGAATTGAAAAAGATCGCCAATTTTCCGTTTATCAGTGCCAATATTGTCGACAGTACCAGTCTTCAACCGCTCTTTATGCCATATTTAATCACCAATTTATCAGGGAGGAAGTTTGGGATCATCGGCGTGACGACAATGCCGAAGGCACCGGTCAGAGGGGTCATGTTTACCGATATGCTTGCCGCACTTCATAAATATTTACCGGAAATCCGGAAGCGGGCAGATTACATCATTCTGTTAGCCTACCTGGAACGTGACGATGAGACAAGGCTCGGTGGGGAAGAACTGGATATCGACTTTATCCTGCAGTCGGGAACATATCGCTACTCACACAGCCTTGAAAATAAGAACGGAGTGCTGATCGCCCGCTGTGGAAATCTCGGAAAATATGTGGGTCTGATCCGGTTCAATCTGCAACAAAAGGATCAGCCGCTGCAGGATATTTCCAATTTAATTGTCCAGAAAAACTATGCTGACAAGCGCCTGAAATCCTTTGAAAAAAATGCCGGTAACAAATCTCTGGAAGAATATTATGCCAACGATCCGTATTTATTGCAGACAATTACCAGCCTCACGACGCAAACGGAGATCGTTCAGGCGGAAATACAGAAAGTGGTGAATCCGGTGACATACGAATTAATCGAGCTGGACGATTCAATTACCGATCACCCCCAATTCCGGGCGAGATTGAACGAACTGGAAAAAATGATCAATCAGATTCAATCCAGATAGAAATTTATCCTGAGCGATATGTTTTGTTTCATTGCCGGAACCGGATTTTGTATGCGATTGATGGTAAAAATATGATCGTGAATGTTTTTGCGATTGATCATCGTAAAAACGCCTATTGTAAATAACGTTTTTATGATAAATGGAGCGGGTTGCGACCTGTCGGGTTCTGTAGGAATCCCGGCTTTTCTGGGAAACCGACGACCTTCCCGATTGCATCGTGACGCTCTCCTGCTTGGTGCGCAGATTTGTTTTGGATTTGTGGAGCTGGA
>JBNGDF010000013.1:26830-42955 GCA_049975265.1 Fidelibacterota bacterium | reverse complement strand
ATCGTGACGCTCTCCTGCTTGGTGCGCAGATTTGTTTTGGATTTGTGGAGCTGGATCCCGAGTATCGGGAAACCGACGACCTTCCCGATTGCATCGTGACGCTCTCCTGCTTGGTGCGCAGATTTGTTTTGGATTTGTGGAGCTGGACGGGATCGAACCGACGACCTCTTGAATGCCATTCAAGCGCTCTCCCAACTGAGCTACAGCCCCTTTAAAAAAGCGGACTAAGTTACAATTGCCGTTGTCAATAATCAAGATTAGATTTTTAACCGACAATATTCGGTATAAAATTTTTTGCGTGGTGCCAGATATAGAAATTCACCTTTGTTTTATTTACCGGAAATTTCTTAACTTACAAACTGAATATTTGAAAGGAAATATCATGGGTGAGAGGCTGAAAGATGTACACCTTTCGAAAACATCAGTGAGCGAACAGGTCAGGATGGTTTACATTCAATCCGCTCACTGCCCGAACGGTTGTGATTTGATGTGTGAAAAGGTCAAAATTCGGGACCTTAATTCAATCTGTGTGAAAATTCACTACAACGATCAGGAGGGTTTCATCTATCTCGATCCGGAGTTTGGCAGTTACGAACATATTTCGGAGCTGGATGTACCGGACGGTGAGATTGTCCGCTTTTCGTGCCCGCATTGCGGAGTTTCTCTGGTCGATGAGACCGAGACCTGCAGAACCTGTTCAGCGCCGGTATTTACGCTGGTTTTGCCGAATGAAGGCGAGGTTTCCGGATGTTTGCGGAAGGGCTGCTTTGACCATACCCTGAAAATAGAGAGTTTTGAGGCACTGCAGCTGCGGATTGATGAGGATTTTGTCAAAGTAATTATGTAAAGTGATTGTTCGAGTCACCGACGGCTCCCCGGAATGAGCAATCATACTGTTCATTAAAACTAAGGAAAGTGAATTATGGATATTTCTGGAGTTTCTGTCCGGCAACTGGCTGAGGAATATGGCACGCCGCTGTATGTCTACGATTTTTCGAGAATTCAGGAAAATGCCCGACGCCTGAAAGCGGCATTCACTGCCGAAGGGGAAACAGTGGATTTTTATTACGCCATGAAAGCCAACTGTCATCCTGAAATTGTGCGGATTTTTATCGAGTCGGGATTCGGTTTGGATTGCGTCAGTCCGGGCGAAGTGCAGCTGGCATTGAATCTCGGCATTGATGGCAGAAATATTCTGTATACTGGCAATTATGAAAGTCCTGCCGACCTGAAAGCCGCGTTCGACGCCGGTGCGAAAATCAATCTGGATGATATTTCGTCTCTGGAGCGACTCTTGCGAATCGGCAAACCGGAATTGATTGCGTACCGAATTAATCCGGGAAAAGGGCGCGGGAAGTACGAGCAGATTACCACCGGCGGCGATAAGGCAAAATTCGGGGTGCCTTTTGAAAAAGCGGTCATCGCCTACCGCAATGCACTCGAGGCGGGCATCACCCGTTTCGGTGCCCACATGATGACCGGCTCCGGCGTACTGGACGAAGAGCATTTTCCGGCAATGCTGGAACTCTTTCTGAACGAGCTGGGTGAGATTAAAAAGGAGTTGGATATCAATTTCGAATTTATTGATATGGGCGGTGGTCTGGGAATACCGTACTTTGGCGACAACAGGGAGCTTGATATTGATAAGGTCGCCCGATCGACGATGAAGGTTTTTAAACAGAAGGTCCGGGATCTGGATCTGGGGAACCCGAGACTGGCGCTGGAGCCGGGACGTTATCTGGTCGGTGACGCGGGCTGGATGATCAGCCGGGTAAACGGCATTAAGCGCGGATACCGGACGTTTGTGGGCATTGACGCCGGTTTCAATACCCTGATCCGTTCGGCGCTCTACGGTGCCCAGCACCCCATTTATGTCGATAGTAAAGAGGATCAAAAAGTGACGATGATAGTGGATATTTGCGGGCAGATT
Organism: Fidelibacterota bacterium; assembly: GCA_049975265.1. Lineage (GTDB taxonomy): Bacteria > Fidelibacterota > UBA2242 > UBA2242 > UBA2242 > B118-G9. The sequence goes on along the minus strand of JBNGDF010000013.1, from coordinate 41,025 downwards.
TGTGAGAATACCGACATTTTTACCAAAGACCGGCAGCTGCCTGAAGTCCAGGAGGGTGATCTGTTGGTTTTCACTCAGGCTGGCGCCTACGGCAGCGTCATGGCGATGCCCTATAATCTGCGTTTCCGACCGGCGGAAGTTGCGATTGCAGACGGAACGGCTAAACTAATTACCCGGCGGGAGACCTTTGATGATTATATGAGCCGGATTCTGACGATATAACCGAAGTCGAAATTGTTGTACATTGAAAGGGTAATATGAAACTTGAGCAGCTATTAAACATTCTTCCGGAAAAAAGGGTGGTGGGGAACCGGAATCCGGATATCAGGGGCGTTGTCTACGATCCTCTGCGTGTCAAAACCGGATTTTTATATGTGGCGATCAATATTTATACCCAATTGGACAAAATCGAGCTGCCGGACGGTCACCCCTTTGTCGGCGATGCCATCAAAGCCGGTGCAGTGGCGGTGATTGTCGAAAAAGATGTGGATGTGCCGGAGAATGTTGCGAAGATTATCGTGCCGGACTCCCGACTCGCTCTGGCGCTGGTGGCGGGTGAATTTTACCGGCATCCGGCGCGATCGTTCAACCTGATTGGCATCACCGGAACGAACGGCAAGACGACCACCGCGCATGTGGTGGAGAGTCTTTTATCACAGAAATATCGCACCGGTCTGATCGGGACCCTGTATTATAAAATTAACGGGAAAATATATCAGTCCAAAGACACAACGCCCGAACCGCCTGACCTGCAAGAGATATTTACACGGATGAAAAACGAGGGTGTGGAATATTGTGTCATGGAAGTCTCGTCACACGGTGTGGATTTTCACCGGGTTGCCGGGATTGAGTATGAAACCGGAATCTGGACGAATTTTACCCAGGATCACCTGGATTGGCATAAGACCATGGAGGCATACCGGGCTGCCAAATTGCGCTGGTTCGGGAGCCTCGGAGAGGACAAGAATGTTGTGGTCAATGTTGACGATCCATCGGTATCGTATTTTATTGAAGCAGCCAAAGCGAAAGTTGTGCGGTATGGCATTGAAAACAGTGCCGACGTTTCAGCCCGGAATATCCAAATGGATGGCAGCGGGACGACATTTACGCTTGTGACACCGGTCGGTGAAATCGAGGTCCATGCCAGACTGCGCGGGATGTTCAACCTCTACAATATGCTGGCGGCGGTGGCGGCGGTGTTGGAGCATGACTTGAGCTTAGCGGAGATCAAGACTGGGCTCGAGCAGAATATTATCGTCGCTGGTCGTTTTCAGTCGATTAATCAAGGACAGAATTTTACGGTCATCGTCGATTATGCCCATACCCCTGACGGACTGATAAAGGTGCTGAATGCCGCCAGATCCATGAATCCCCGGCGGATCATCACGGTCTTTGGCTGCGGCGGCGACCGTGATCCCGATAAACGTCCCAAAATGGCGGCTGTCGCTGAAGAGTTGAGTGATATAGCGATTATTACCGATGACAATCCGCGTACCGAAGATCCTGAACGGATTGTGGAACAGATTGTGGCAGGCATCAAGGGGCGGGATGGTTTCGACTATGAGGTCATTCACGATCGGTACCGGGCAATTGAACGCGGGATGGAGATTGCCCAACCGGATGATCTGGTATTAATTGCCGGAAAGGGTCATGAAACGACCCAGGCACTGAAAGACCGCACGATCCATTTTAATGACGTCGAAGTGGCGGATGAGATTTTGAAGAAAAGAAGCGGAGTATTCAAACAGACAGTAAAATGACAGGAAATGGCGCCATAATTAATCGCTCGGTACTGGTGTTAAACCAGACTTACGAACCGCTGCATATCTGCGACGTAAAGCGGGCGATTGTGTTGTTGATTGAAAAGAAAGCCAGCTTGGTCAAAAATGTCCAACACTTGGTGATCTATTCTGCCAGCAGTGAGTTTCCGGTGCCCACGATTATTCGGATCAATCATTATGTGCGGGTGCGTAACTGGTATGCGGTCTTAAACAAAGCCAATATTCTGAGGCGTGATAATTACACCTGTCAGTATTGCGGTGCAACCAACGTACCGCTGACCATCGATCATGTTATCCCGAAGGTGATGGGTGGTCAGGATACCTGGGAAAACCTGGTGGCGGCGTGCATTCGATGTAATAATAAAAAAGGTGACCGACTGCTGGAACTGACCGGAATGACGTTGCGATCAAAACCAAAGCGACCGCATAAGCTGCATACGCTGCAGCGCTTCCTGAGTGCACCTCTGGAAGAATGGCGACCCTATCTGTATTTAGATTAGAAAGAAAACCATGAATGTAAAGAAAAAAGGACGAATTTTAAGCGGTATGCGACCCACCGGCAAGATGCATCTGGGCAATTATGTCGGAGCGCTGGAAAACTGGGTGGCAATGCAGGGTAGCTATGAAAATTACCATCTGATTGCTGATTATCATGCCCTTACGACCAATTTGAGCACCGAGGATATTCTGGAGAATACGCTGGAAATGGTGGCGGATTGGCTGGCGGTGGGAATTGATCCCCAAAAGAGCCCGATTTTTCGTCAGAGCCAGGTGAAGGAACACGCGGAACTGCATCTGATTTTTTCCATGCTGATCACCACTGCCCGACTGGAGAGAAATCCGACTCTGAAAGAGCAGATTCGGGACCTGAATATGGAGACGATTGTTTACGGTCATCTGGGCTATCCGGTGTTGCAGGCAGCGGATATTTTGCTGTACAAGGCAAACGTCGTCCCGGTAGGCGAAGATCAGGCGCCGCATGTGGAAATCACCCGGGAAATTGCCCGTAAATTCAATACCACCTATGGACACGTTTTTCCGATTCCGAAAACCAGGCTGACGACTTTTGCCCGGTTGCCCGGTCTCGACGGAAACAAGATGAGTAAATCGGTCGGTAACACCATTCTGTTATCTGATAGTGAAGAGGAAATCGGACAGAAGGTCCGCAAAGCTGTGACCGATCCGCAGAAAATCCGTCGCGGTGATCCCGGACGCCCCGAAATCTGTCTGATCTACACCTATCATAAACGTTTCAATGCCGGGGCGACTGAAGAGATTTATGCGGGATGTACCAGCGGTGCCCTGGGATGCGTAGAGTGTAAACAGAGGTGTGCCGGGGCTATTTCCGAAACGATTGAGCCCTTTCGGGAAAAGCGTCGGGAGTATGCTGCGAATATGGGTCGGGTGCTGGACATTATCCGGGACGGCGAGGCGCGCGCTCGACGGGTCGCCGAAAATACAATGAAGGATGTCCGCGACGCCATGTCGCTGGGATAGTGCATGAGCTACAATGTCAAATTGGAGGTATTCGAGGGTCCTCTGGACCTGCTGCTCTTTTTTATTAAAAGAGATGAGATCAACATCTATGACATCCCGATTGCCTACATTACTCAGGAGTATCTTGATTATCTTAATATTATGCAGCGTTTGAACCTTCATCGGGCAGGTGAATTTATCGTCATGGCGGCTTTGCTGATGCGGATTAAAGTCCAGATGCTCCTGCCCCGCGAGCAGGTTGACGATGAAGAGGTGATCGAAGATCCGCGGACCGAATTGGTCCAAATGCTTTTGGAGTACCAGAAATATCAAACCGCCAGCGAGATTTTTCGAAATCTGGAGGATCGTCAGCAAAAACTCTATCCGGTCAAAATCGGAACAGACGATATCGCCTGGGACCCCGGTCTGTTTCTGGCGGATGTCCACCTGATTGATTTGGGGATGGCTTTCAAACAGTTATTGGAAGCGATGCCAAAACCAAAATATTATGAAATTGAAACCTATAAAACCACTGTCAACCAGCAGGCTCAGGTTCTGCGCCGGATGTTTCAGGGAAAAAAGCGGATTAAATTCTCCACGATTGCCGCAACATTGAAAAACCGGATCGAGGTGGTGGTCACCTTTCTGGCTATTCTCGAAATGGTCAAATCCGAAGAGGTCCGGGTTTCCCAGAAAGACATTTTTGGTGATATATATCTTTCCAAACTGGAATTAAAGGAAACCGATGTTATCGCAGACACATAGAGTCGTTTTGGCGTTGCTCTTTACCGCTGAAAAACCGTTGACGAGGGAACAGGCGGAGTTGTGCCTGGCAGAAGTGGTGGAGCTGGATGAACTGATCGTGGAGATCAATGACTATCTCGATCAGGAAGGGTTGCCGGTCCGGATTCAGAAAATAGCCCGGGGTTACCGGTTGATGACCCGCGAAGAGTATGAGCCCTGGATTCGGCGACTATATCAGCATCAGGGAAATGTCAGGCTGTCGAAATCGGCGCTGGAGACGCTTTCGATTATTGCCTATAAGCAGCCTATAACCCGCAGCGAGATCGATGCGATCCGGGGAGTAAGTTCCTATCTAAAATCCTTACTGGAGAAAAATCTGATTGAGATTAAGGGTCGGCAGGAAGGACCCGGTCGACCGCTGTTGTACGGCACAACGGATCATTTTCTTGAATATTTTGGACTTGACAGTCTGCAGGACCTGCCCAAACTGACCGAGATAGAAGAGCTGATGAGTGTGAAGATTGAAAATGGTGACGAGGATGAATCCGCCGGGGATGCGCCTGAATAGATACTTAGCCCATTGTGGGATTGCCTCACGCCGGAAATGTGAAGAATTGATCCGCGAGGGGCGGATCGCCATCAACGGAACAGTTGTCACCGATTTTTCCGTCTATGTACAGGACCAGGACACCGTGACCATGGACGGCGGAAAGATCTCCCCACAAACCGTGGTGTATCTGTTGTTGAACAAACCAGCCGGATACATCACGACTCTACAGGACGAGCGGAATCGAAAGCACGTCGGCATGCTTTTACCGAAATCTCCCGTCGTTAAACCGGTTGGTCGTTTGGATAAAGATACCACCGGAGTACTGTTGTGTACCAATGACGGCGAGCTACATTACCGCCTGACGCACCCGAAATACCGGATTCCCCGGGTGTACCGGGTGGAACTGGACAAACCCTTTGATGATCAGCTGGTGAGTGTCATCGCCGATGGGGTCCGTCTCAATCAGCGGGAAACCGCCCGGGGCAGGATTCTCGACAGCCGACTGACAAAGCAGCACTCATTGCTGACCATTGAACTGCGGGAGGGCTTGAATCGGGAAATTCATCGTATGTTTAAAGTGCTGGGCTATCGGGTGGTGATGTTGGAGCGGAGCAGTTTTGCGGGAATTCATGCCGGATCGCTTCCGCAGGGCCGGTGGCGTTTTCTGCGGGCGGCGGAGATTCGGAAGTTGCATCGTCTCTGCGAAATGGTCTGACAGGAGAAGCATTTATTTGTTTTTACCAGATGATCAGTTAAATTTACAGGCTTTTTGAAAGGTGGATTATGGGAATAGTCATCGCAATTGATGGACCGGCGGGTTCCGGTAAGAGCAGCACCGCCAAGGAGGTTGCCCGACGGCTGAATTTTACCTATGTCGATACGGGCGCCATGTACCGTGCCGTCACTCTTCTGGTCATTCGACAAGGGATTGATATTCATGCTACGGAAAAAATCGTTGCTGCCGCACGCAATCTGGATATACGCTTTCGCTGGATTGATAATGTCCATCACACCTTTATCGGTGATGAGGATGTGACTGCAGCGATTCGAATGTCGGAGGTGGCGGAATTGGTGAGTCCGGTCAGCGCAATTCCGGGTGTCCGGATCGTTATGGCGGAGCAGCAGCGGGCATTTGCCAGGATGAGCAATATTGTGATGGAAGGAAGAGATATCGGCACCAATGTGTTTCCCGATGCCGATTTGAAATTTTATATGAATGCCGACCTGCATGTCCGGGCTCAGCGCCGGAGTCGGGATTATCAGAAAATCGGTCAATCGTTATCGCTGGATGAAATTGCCGGGGAGCTGCGCAAACGGGATCAAATCGATTCATCCCGCACCCATTCACCGCTGAAAAAAGCCGAAGATGCCATTGTTATCGACACGACTCATCTAAGTTTTGAAGAGCAGGTGGCGAAAATCGTCGGGATTGTTCAGAAAAAACTTAATTTGACAAATAATTCGTCAATCAATAACCCTTAACCTGAGGAATTCGTTCCATGACAGAAGAAGAAAAACAATTAACCCCTAACCCTTCGGAAAAAGTTGAAGATAAAACCGAATCCGAAGAAGCCTCCCAAGTAAACGAAAAACCGGTGGAAGCAACCGCATCCGAGGATGTAACAGAGAATGAAGGTACCACCGTTGATGAAACGGAGAAAACAGACAATACTGCAACCGATGACCGTCCGAATCAGGTGGAGCCGGAAGAAGAAACCGCCGAAGCACCGGACGCAGTCAGCCTGAAAGAACCTCCAGCCATTGCTGATGAGGCAGCTCAAAGCAAAACAAATTATAAAACCGAAACCGTCAAAAGCGGTCCATTATCGGAAGAGATTCGGGTATTTAATCTGCATGATCTTGACAGGATTCCCGAACAGGAGGAAGATTCCGACAAGCGAAAAATTTACGAAAGCACGCTTCGTGATATATCCCAGGAACAGCGGGTGATCGGCACCGTGGTTTCGGTCAGCGAGAACGAAATCCTGATGGATGTCGGTTTTAAATCCGAGGGCGTTATCTCGCGGGATGAATTTGAAGAGGGAGAGAGCCCAAAGGTCGGTGATCAGATTGAAGTATTTGTAGATGTTCTGGAAGATGAAAACGGACAGATGATTCTCTCCAAGAAAAAGGCTGATTTTATGCGGGTCTGGGAACGGGTCCGGCAAATATATGATAGCGGTGAGACCATCGAAGGGCGGATTACCAGCCGGATCAAAGGCGGTATGGTGGTCGACATTATGGGCATCGACGCCTTCCTGCCGGGATCGCAGATCGATATCCGTCCGGTCACCGATTTCGATTCCTATGTCGGAAAGACCTATGAGTTCAAAATCGTCAAGCTCAATGAACTGCGTAAAAATGTAGTCTTAAGCCGCAAGGAAATTCTCGAAGAGAGTCTGAAGGAAAAACGGGAAGACCTGCTCTCGAAAATCAAGGTGGGTGATGTCCTCAAAGGACGCGTCAAAAATATCACCGATTTTGGTGTCTTTATTGATCTGGGCGGTCTGGACGGGTTGCTGCACATTACAGACCTTTCCTGGGGACGGATTAACCATCCCAGGGAAATGGTCAATATGGATGAAGAGCTGACGGTAAAGGTGATTGATTACGATCCTGAAAAGCAGCGGGTGTCTCTTGGTTTGAAACAGCTGACACCCCATCCATGGGAAGGCATCGAAGAACGCTACCCGGTCGACTCGGTCGTCAAAGGCAAGGTGGTCAATATTGCCAATTACGGTGTTTTTGTGGAATTGGAGACCGGTGTCGAAGGACTGATCCATATTTCGGAAATTTCCTGGACACAGCATATCAAGCATCCCTCCGAGGTGTTTAGCCTGGGTGAAGAGATCGAAGCCAAGGTCCTGAATATCGATACGGAGGAGCGCAAAATATCGCTCGGATACAAGCAGCTGGAACCGGATCCCTGGGAAACTATCGAACAGACCTATGTTCCCGGTTCGGTTTATAAAGGCATCGTCCGCAATCTGACACCTTATGGTGTTTTTGTGGAGTTGCAGGAAGGCATCGATGGATTTGTGCATATTTCCGATCTGTCCTGGACACGCAAAATCCGCCACCCACGGGAAGTTGTCAAACGGGGCGACGAGATTGAGGTGAAGGTGCTGGAGGTATCCAAAGAGAACCGGAAAATCAATTTGGGTGTCAAACAGGTGGAAGAGGATCCATGGCCGATGATCGAAGGCATCTATACCGAGGGCGCCATTGTCGAAGGTACGGTTGCCAAGATTACCGATAAGGTTATTGTAGTGGACCTAGATTACGGTGTGGATGGTATTGTCCCGATCGGTCAGATGCCAAAAAAAGATCGGGCAGATGTCAGCAAAGCCATCAGCGTCGGAGAAAAGCTGCAGCTGAAGGTTCTGGAAGTAAACCGGAGCGAAAAGCGTATCGTACTCTCCAGGGAGCAGGCGATTCCGAAAGAGGAGAAAGAGGGCGTGGAGGCTTATCTGGTGCACGAATCGGATTTGACCGATAAGATCAAAATTCCCGATGAGATTCGGAAAAAAATAGCCAAATCCGAGACTGACAAGAAAGCCCCGGAAGCCGAAACAGAGGCGGAAAAACCGGCGAAAACCACCCGGAAGAAAACCACCAGGGCGAAGAAAACCGAGCCCAAGCCGGAACCCGAACCAGAGTCCGAGAAAAAACCGAAGGCAAAGTCTGCAAAAAGCACAAAAAAAGCAAAAGCCGAAGAGGACTCGGAAACCGGTGCAATGACAACCAAGAAAAAAGCGGTAAAAAAGAGCAGTTCCAAAAAGAAAACCACAAAGAAAACCACAGAAAAAAATGAACCGGAAAAAGCAGAGGAATCCGAGTAAACTGAAGTTCTTTCTCCATATTTGACGGTAAAATCATCTAAAGGGGCTTGAAATTAATCAGCCCCTTTAGTACTTTCGTAAGACTGTTTTAAGATTGGATAGGAAAAATATGGCTAAAGGTTCGGTCTTCTCAAAAATCAGCCAAAGTTTCATCAATTGGTTTCTGAAAGATACCAAAATAAAGATCGGCATCCTTTTATTTGTCGTTGTTATCTGGTTTATTATTGTTCTTGGGAATGAATATTCCTATACGATCAGCACTCCCCTTGAAGTGGTCAATATTGAAGAGGGGAAAACGCTGAAGGAAAAGATACCGAGCCGCGTTCAGGCAAATTTTTCCGGACGAGGTATCGATCTTTTCTATTTATTAATTACCCGTAAATATGCCTTTAAATTTGTCATTGATGTGGAATCCATTCGCTGGTATTATATGTACAATTTAAATGATTACTTTTCAAATAATGCTGAAAAGATCGTTATCCCGCGCAACGTAAATGTGACCTTCAATCACATAGTCTACCCCGAATCACTCCGGATCGAGCTGGACCGGCTGGATATGTTGCGGGTGCCGGTGCGCCTGCGTACCGATATCAAGACGGCGCCGGGATATACCACCGTAAAGGAACCGTCGGTTTCGCCCGACAGTGTATTGCTGAGCGGTCCCAGAACCTATATGAAAAAGTACAAGGAGGTATTTACCGAGTCCTTGAAGCTGACTGATGTTATGGGACCGATTGAGACGGATCTTCAGCTGGAAATTCCGGTTCACGAGAATATTCAATCAAATGTATACAAAGTCCATTTTATCCAGTTGATTGAGCAGATTGGTGAGCAGCCGATTTCAAACATTCCGGTGCGTCTGGTGGGTGTTCCCAGTCACACGAATGTGGAATTGAGTCCTTCGGAAATATCGCTGACCGTCTCGGCTGCCGTTAGTCAGCTGGCAAAGATTCAGCCAGCGGACATCAATGTCTATTTTAATTTCCGGGAAAACTGGAAGTATGATGAAAATTACTATGTTCCGAGTGTTGAACTGCCGGAAGGGGTTCTGAGCTGGAGCAATATGACGCCGCGGCGTATTGAAGTACGGGTCATCCGAAACAGATAGATGAACATACTGGGTATCGAAACATCCTGTGATGAGACATCGGTCGCCGTTGTGAATGAGCATGCGGTGTTGGCGAATCTGGTCAGCTCCCAGGTGCTGCATCAGCAATACGGCGGTGTGGTTCCTGAGCTGGCTTCCCGGGAGCATATGCGGATTCTTGAAAAGCTGGTGGATCAGGTGCTGAGCGAGACGCATCTGGTTCTGGCGAATATTGACGGGATTGCCGTGACCCGTGGACCCGGATTAATGGGAGCGCTGCTGGTAGGTCTGAGTTTTGCCAAGGGGCTGGCGTTTGCGACGGGGAAGCCGCTCTTGGGCGTCAATCATGTGGAGGGTCATATCATGGCGAATTTTCTGGACCATCCGCAGTTGGAATACCCCTTTTTATGTTTGCTCGTGTCCGGTGGTCACACGCAGATTGTGTATGTGGAAGCATTTCACAAATATTCAATTATCGGTAAAAGTATTGACGATGCGGCAGGTGAAGCTTTTGACAAAGCAGCCCGGATTCTGAATCTTGGTTATCCCGGTGGACCGGTTATCGACAGAATCGCTAAAGCCGGTGATCCCAATTTTTACCATTTTCCGCGGGCTGCAATCAAAGACAATCCGCTTAATTTCAGTTTTAGCGGACTCAAGACAGCCCTGTTGTATCTGGTGAGAGAAAAGGGAGATGAATGGGCGGCGGAGAACAGAGCGCAGCTCTGTGCTTCCTATCAGGAAGCTATCGTGGATGTTTTGATCGATAATACGATAGCAACGGTGGATGTCAAGGGGTGCCGGACTCTGGTACTGGCTGGCGGAGTAGCGGCAAATTCCCGTCTGCGGGAACGCATGCGCCGGACAGCCGAAGAGAAGGGGCTCGCTGTCTTCTTTCCGTCACTGACATACTGTACCGATAATGCGGCGATGGTCGCCCGTACCGGCTGTGAATTGTATGCCCGCCGTCAGTTTGCTTCGAGTACCATCCCAGCGGTTCCGAATTTATCCCTGGAAAACGATCGTTAATTCATGCAATCCTTTTCCATTCAATTCCAAAATGCTTCATACTGGCTGCTGCCGGCGGTTTTTGCGGCGGTGGTGATAGTATACACCAGTTATTTTGGGAGGCACCATCGTACCGGGTCTGTCTGGATAGTGCTTCTGACATTGCGCTGTCTCCTGATTCTTGGAATCTTCATCCTGTTGATTCAACCGATCATCAGCTGGCAGACGGTCAGGGAACGAAAGCCGGTTATCCTCATATTTGCGGATAATTCTCAGAGTATCACCGCCCAGAAAAACGTTTCTGCCGATTCGGTCCGAGTGCTTATCACTGAAATAAAAAAGCAGATCGAAAGTCGCGGCGGACAGGTCAGATTATTCCCATTCGGTCTGGACGTCGAAAAGGAGGTCGGTGGTTCGGCTGAATTGAATTTTAACAATGCCGGTACCGATATATCAGCGATATACGACTACAATGATGGCGATGAAAACCGTCCAATCCGGGCAGCAATCCTGATCAGCGATGGTGTCTCCACCGCGGGAGAGGACCCCCTGCTGGTCAGGAATCTTTCGTCGTATCCTGTTCATACTGTTGGAATCGGCGACAGCCTCATGATTATGGATCCGGCGGTTATGGATATGACACTCCCGGCTACCGCGACGGCAGGCGACAGCCTGCTCCTGGAAGCGCGGGTATTGCCGCTGGGATTCGGAGAGCCAATCACGGTCTGGATGAAAAAGGGTGATCAAATTTCTCAGAAAAAGACGATTTCCAGCTCTCCACAGTCTCTGATCGAAACGGTTTCATTCCTTTTGATTCCCAAGGACGCCGGTATCCATGAATACAGTGTTATGATCGATACGGCGGAGGATCGAAACCCGGCGAATAATTTGCGGAAAGGGCTGCTCCGGGTTTCCCAAAAGTCGAAACGTCTGGTTATTATCCAGAATCACCCAAATTTTGATAGCCGCTATTTCAGCCATGCGTTGAGGTCTTTGAAGGATCTGGAACCGCTGATGCTGTTTCCTCATGAGGAGCGATGGCATTCTCCGGGTGTAGATCAGCCGTTTCAGATGAAATGGGACGCTCTCGCCCTTTTCGGATTTCCGGCGGATGGTGTTTCCCAAAGCCAGTTCCAGATGGTATCCGATAAAATCCGACGGGACAAACCGGCACTCTATGTTCAATATGTGCCGGGGCTGGACATTGAAAAATTAAATTTGATGATGGATAAACCGGTGCAGAACTTTGCATTTGTCCGTCAGAGAAATGGTGAGGTTCCAGCCATTATCAGTGAGTCTCAGCGCCGTCATCCGGTTCTGATGAATTTGCTTGCGGTCAGTGGATATAAAAATGACTGGGCTAATCTGCCGCCGGTCGGAATGCCATTTCGGGAGATTCGGCTGGATGATTGTTACCGCCCGCTCATTGTTACGGATGATTCCAGAGGTCTGCCGATAGTATCGCTTTGTGAATCGGAAGGAAAACGTCGGATTTTAATTACCGGAACGGATTTATGGCGCTGGAAAATGATGACCGTCGGTGCAGAAAATCATTATATTTACAGTGGTTTAACCCAGGCATTGATCAGCTGGCTGACCGACACTTTAAGTACTTCCAGCCTCCAGTTTTCTCTGAGTAAGGATATTTTTCTGAAAGGCGAACTGGCAGAGGTGTCGGGCATTGTGACCGATGTGAACGGCGGGATTATCCCGGATGCGGTTTTGGAAGCAGAGTTGCTTGATGAACGGAACAATTCTGCCAACTTCCTCATTCAATGGGACGGTACGAAATACAGAGGAAATGTTCAGCTTGAAAATGAAGGAAATCACCGAATTCGCATCCACGCCTCGCAGGGAGATCAGGTGCTGGGCGAGTTACAGATGGCGCTGGAGGTGCTGCCGAATTCCGTTGAACATCAGATTATCCGTCAGAATGTGGAGACACTGAAGGGAATCGCCAACAAGACGGGAGGACGCTATTTTACGGTTGAAAATTATATGGGCATTGCAGATTATATCTCTTATGAAAAAGAACGTGTTACAATCTCACAGAAAGTCAGACTTTGGCGATGGCCGGGTATATTTATAATATTACTATTGGTGGCGACTTCCGAATGGATCGTCCGGCGAATCTCCGGTTATCAATAAAAAAAACCTTGCGATTTTGTTTCCCTATGTCCAAATTTTCGGCATGTTATCGTCGATACAAATGAAAGAGGCTTGATTAGTAGATTTGCTAACCACAGACTGACAACTGGTACCGATAAGCACTCGTTACAACGATAAATTCCCGTAAATTGAAGGAGATTTAATGGAAAAAATAGCAATGGTTGGGGTAGGTTATGTTGGTTTGGTATCGGGTACCGGACTGGCTGATTTCGGCAACGAGGTCATCTGCGTCGATATTGATACCGAAAAGATTGAAAATTTGAAAAAGGATGTTCTGCCGATTTACGAGCCCGGCTTACTGGAGCTGGTACAAAAAAATGTGTCGAAGGGGCGCCTGACTTTTACGACGGATCTGGAGTATGCAATCCAGAATTCGAGAGTCATTTTTTCGGCGGTGCCGACGCCCTCGGCAGAGAATGGTGAGGTAGATCTCAGCTATGTGTTTAATGTAGTGGATAAATTGGCGGATGTAATCGACAGTTACAAGATCATTGTCACGAAAAGCACCGTTGCTGTGGGGACAGGTGATAAAATCCGTGAAAGAATGCTGGCGCGGGGCGTTTCCGAAGATATGTTCGATATCGTCTCCAATCCTGAATTTTTACGGGAAGGTTCTGCAGTGGGCGATTTCATGCGTCCCGATCGGGTCGTGTTGGGCACCAGCTCCCAGAAGGCACTTGAGATTATGAAAGGCATCTACAAATCGCTGTATTTGATCGAGACGCCAATAGTGGCGACGGATATCCGCACTGCCGAGATGATCAAATATGCCTCCAATGCCTTTCTGGCGACGAAAATTTCCTTTATTAATGAGGTGGCAAACGTCTGCGAAGAGGTTGGTGCCAATGCACAGACAGTTGCCAAGGCAATGGGACTGGACGGGCGGATTTCGCCGAAATTTTTGCATGCCGGACCGGGCTACGGCGGTTCCTGCTTTCCGAAAGATACACTGGCGTTCACGAAAATCGCCGAGCAGGTGGGATTGAAAGCCACCATTGTGGAAGCGGTTATTGCCGTCAATGAGCGGCAGAAAAGGCGAGTGGTCGAGAAACTACAGAAATTTTTACCGAAATTGAAGGGCAAGACTATCGGTCTGCTGGGTCTGGCATTTAAACCGAATACCGATGATGTCCGCGATGCTCCGGCACTGCTGGTGATAGAAGAAATTCTGAAACGCGGCGGAAGTATCAAGGCGTATGATCCGGAGGCGATGAACGAAATGCGTAAGCACTTTCCGCAGATTACTTATGTAGCTGCGTCGGACGATGCGGTCAAAGATGTCGATGCGCTGATCATTTTGACCGAATGGAACGAATTTCGGAATATGGATCTGGATTATATCAAATCTGTAATGAAGAAACCGATTCTAATAGATGCGCGCAATATTTATGAACCGGACCTGATGATTCAGAAAGGATTTCAATATGATTGTATTGGAAAAAAAGTTCGGTAGTGATTCGATGGTAAATTCAGTGGTAATTCAGTGGTAATTCAGTGGTAATTCAATGGTAATTCAGTGGTAATTCAGTGGTAATTCA
>JBNGDF010000013.1:17650-26730 GCA_049975265.1 Fidelibacterota bacterium | reverse complement strand
ACAATGAATGACAATGAATGACAATGAATAACTATCGAATAACATCGAATGACAATGAATAATAACACAATGGACAAAAAGAAAACCTATATCGTGACTGGCGGCGCGGGATTTATCGGGAGCAACTATATCCACTACCTGTTTGAAAAGTATAAGCAGGTCAGGGTCATCAACCTGGATAAGTTGACCTATGCCGGAAATCCGGAAAATCTGCGCGACCTGAAAGGCAATCCCGATTATTTTTTTATCAAGGGTGATATCTGTGATGCGAAAACCGTTAACCGTATTTTTGAAGAGTATCAGCCAAATTTTTTAGTCAACTTTGCTGCCGAAAGTCATGTAGATCGCAGTATCGGTGATGCCGAGGATTTTATCCGCACGGATATGTACGGGGTGTATGTTTTGTTGGAAGCAACCCGAAAATATGGTCTGGAACGGTTTATTCAGATCAGTACGGATGAAGTCTACGGCTCCATTGAATCCGGCTCGTTTACGGAAGAATCACCTTTGAAACCCGGCAATCCCTATGCGGCGAGCAAAGCAGGAGGGGACCGGTTGGCGTATTCCTATTTTAATACCTATAAACTGCCGGTGATTATCACGCGGGCATCCAACAATTACGGTCCCTATCAGTATCCGGAAAAATTGATTTCTCTTTTTGTCACCAACGCCCTAGAAGACAAACCGCTGCCACTCTACGGTGATGGTAAAAATGTGCGGGATTGGTTGTATGTGAAAGATCATTGTAAGGCGATAGAATTTGCATTGAAAAATGGGAAACTGGGTGAAGTGTACAATATTGCCGGCGGGAGTGAAAAAGAAAATATCGAGATTACAAGACTGATTTTGAAATTGACCAGTAAGCCTGAATCTCTGATTAAACCGGTGGTAGACCGGATTGGACACGACCGGCGCTATTCGCTGGACGCCACAAAATTGAAAGCGTTGGGCTGGACCCGCGAACATGATTTTGAAGCGGCGCTGCGGGAGACCGTGCAGTGGTACACCGAAAACAGAGATTGGTGGGAACCGCTGAAGAGCGGGGAGTATCTGGAGTATTATAAGAGGCAATATGGTGAAAGGATGAATAGAGATAGCTGCTAAGTACAACTATTCCAGAGTTTAATAAGGAATTAAATTATGAAAAAATATATTTTATTTCTATTTATCATTTTTACATATGGTTTCAGCCAGTCTCAGATGGCTACGGGCATTAATACAGGGGTATTAAATACCGCATTGTCCCAGAGCAGTATGAGTGCAAAGCCAAGGGATTTATCGGGAAATTATTTCCCAATTAACGAGAATGAGTATATCGTCGATTCAGGTGATGAATTCTACATCAAAATTGATATTACCGGTCCGGAAATTAAGACCTTCAACATAAAGGTATCAAGCGATGGCTATATCTATATTCCTGATGCCCCCGGCGTTTATGTACGTGGAATGAAACTAATTGAAGCTAAGAAGGTCATTTTAAAGCATTTGAGAAAATATTTTAAAAATACTGATATTGAAATATATCTGGAGAAAATTCATCCAATCCATGTTTACCTAACCGGTGCCCTGAACCGGTATAAAACTACAGAATTACACTCGGGTAATCGTCTTTATGATGTTCTGGAAAATGTCATTAACGATTATCAAAAGGATACATTACTGGTTGATCAACTGAAAATTGCTTCGTTAAGAAACATCGCTTTGAAGAGGGGTGAAAAAATCAATCGGTTTGATATGCTCCAATTTCGGAATACCGGGATTGGTGATAACCCTTATTTGATGAATGAAGATATCATCCATATACCCTATCGAGATACGACAGCAGGTGATATTAAGATTGGAGGGTTGGTAGGTTCTCCGATTACTTTTGAATTTAATAAAGGTGATAGACTCAGCGATGCAATTATGTTTGCAGGTGATTTATTACCTTCAGCGGATTCGAGTTATATAATGTTATATCGCTATATTGATAATGAGGATAAATTTCGGTTTTTGACAGTTGATTTCACTAATCAGAAAGACTTTCCATTGGAACCGGATGATCGTATATATGTCAGAAGAAAACCGCTATATCGAAATAAAACATCAGTGATGGTGAAGGGATTTGTAAAATATCCCGGTGAATATCCAATCATTCCGTACAAAACAACTCTTTCGGAGATAATTAATCAAGCCGGCGGAGTGACCAAATATGCGGATCTCAGTAACTCACGCTTGTTACGGCAGGCAGAACCACCGGGTACGGGTGAGATTGAGCGATTGAACGAATCACTGTTGACCACAATGACACGAATCGAACGGAATTTCTGGTCTAATTCCACCAGAGAAAATTTATTGATAGTTGATTGTGATTTCACGAAAATAGTGAAAGACCAGGACCCTGAATGTGATATCATTCTTTTTCATAATGATGTCATTGAAATCATGGGTGATTTAAAATATGTCTATGTATCGGGAGCTGTTGTCAATCCGGGAATGATTGTCTATAATGATAATTGGAGTTATAAGGAATATGTTGAAGCCGCAGGGGGCTATAAGGAGCGGGCGAAGAAGTACAATGTCAAACTGATCAAAGCCCAAGATGAAAACTGGCTGGATGCCCGGAAAGGGTATTCTGTTGAAAAAGGCGACCGAATTTTTGTACCAGAACGAACAGAAAGGGATTTGCTATCCTATGCGGTACAGACTCTTTCGATATTAAGCCAGTTAGCCACAATTGTGTTGATACTAAAAAGTTATACAATATAGGTGTGATACGATGAAAGAAAGAACTAGGTACCCGATTTTGACCTATATTATTTTACATTGGAAATTAAATTTTACTGTCGTAATGCTTGCATGGATCGGAATAATCCTCTATGTGTTTTTAGTTGCAGAAAAAAAGTACACGGCTGATATTAGTATTATTCCCTCAGCTGCCAGTTTTTCTTCCCGTTTGGCAGGTGGTAATTTGAGTTCGCTGGCAGGATTGACCGGGTTAGATTTATCAACTTCCTCCGGTCAGAGTCAGGAAATGTATGAAGGAATTCTCAATTCCCGTCAATTACTCAGAAGAATTTTGTATGACACCTATGATGTGATTGATGGGGCCGGACATAAGATTAAAAAGAATCTGATTGATTATCTGGAAATAAAATCAGAAGATGATTTGGAAAAATTTGGTAAAGCGTTGAAATATTTTAAAGAGGAGGTAATTTATATTGGAATTGATCCTGAGAGTAACATTTTATCTCTTGCGGTTACTCTACCTGACCCGTACCTCGCAGCCGAAGTTGCCAATCGAATGGTTACAGTACTTGATGATATTGTCAGAAATCAGGTTCAAAAAGAATACCATGAGCAGTATGAATATTTGACCAGCCGGATAACGCAAACCCAAGACAGCATCCTGGCAGCGGAAAAAGACTTGGAAAAATTTTTGGAAAAGATGTCTGCCATCATGGAACCCAGTACTCAAATCAAGGAGATCCGTTACAGGCGCAATCTGGAAATTCATACAGCCATTTACACTGAATTAGCCAAACAAAAAGAGATGTTCGTTTTACAGAACATGGTGAATTTGAATCCCGTGAAAGTGTTGGACCAGGCAATTCCACCGTATAAAAAAAGTCGTCCGAAACGTATACTCTTAACAATTAGTTTGGGATTTTTATGGCTGTGTGCCCAGGTTGGGATCAACGCTTCAATTGTATATAGCAAAAAAATCAAGTCTGATTTAACTTCTAACATATCTTCGCTATAATTCTATTGCTGAAAAAATTTCGAAATAAAGAAAACAGGCAATTAGCCACAAATTTTGCGAATTTTGGAGTTTTCCAGGTTTTCAATTATTTGGTTCCGCTGATTACGATACCCTATATTGTACGAATTATTGGGGCGGAAAAATTCGGAATAATCAGTATCGCCCTGGCAATTTCCTATTATTTCCGCATTATTGTCGAATACGGTTTCTCGATTACGGGTGTCCAGCTAGTTGCGCAAGCTGGGAATAATCTCCGGAAAAAATCGGAGATTTACTCATCAATTTTATGTATCCAGACCGGCTTCGTACTTATCGGATTTATTGTGTTGCTGTTATTGGTATATCTGATTGAAGATCTCAGATCAGATTGGCGCGTCTATCTGTTTACATACGGAATCGTACCTGCCAATATGCTGATGGCACTCTGGTTTTATATCGGATTGGAGAAGATACAATATCTTAATTATATCAATTTTTTCGGGCGATTGATCTATATTTTGACGGTATTTATCTTAATCAGACAGATTGATGATTATTATTTAATTCCAATTTTAAATAGCGGCGCCTATTTCTTTTCCGGTTTTCTCAGTGTATTTATCATTGTTAAGCAATTTAATATCCGCCTGATTAAGCCTGGTTTTGTGAATTTAAAAAGGTATCTAATTGAAGGATGGCCGCTTTTTATTTCCAACTTCGGAATTAACCTTTACCGTAATACAAATGTGATTATTTTAGGATTGGTTGCCAATAAAGAAATTGTCGGTTTATACAGTGCTGGTGAGAAAATTATAAAGGCGGTTCAATCGGTCTTTGCACCCATTACCCAAACGCTATTTCCATATATATCAAGATTGCGCGTGGTTGAACCGGATAAAAGTATCAGATCGGTAAAAATGATTATAAAATTTATGGCTATTTTCAGTGGTACAATTACGGCTATTATAATGTTATTTTCAGGGCGGATTACCGTCGTGGCACTAGGTCCCCAGTTTATTGATTCGACCATCGTGATTCGGATTGGAGCGTTAGTTATCTTTTTTGGTGTTTTGAATTATATCATCGGTATCATTTTCATGACAAATTTTGGGTTGAAAAAGGAGTTTTCTAAAAGTGTAATCATAACAGGAATAGTAAATTTGTTTATATGTTATGGATTGTCAAAAAAATTTGGTCTTGTCGGTACGGCTCTATCATTTGCTGGAGCCGAAGCGCTATTATTCCTGTTTATGTTAATCTATATTTATAGAAGCAAAAGGAAATTATTCAGTAAAATTGGAAATCCTATGGCTCGGATATTATGATAAACCAATTGACCAGTGTTATGTTTTCAGGCGTCGTATTAATTCTGACGATTTTTGATACCCGTAGATTGAATAATTTGGTATCTCCGTTTACCGTTACAGCCTGGCCTTTTGTTGGGATTTCTTTGTTAGTGAATTTTTACCTGGTGAATATGGGCTTCAAGCCGGTTACTGTCCGGGTACAACTGTTTATTTTATTGAATTTATTCATTATCTGGTTGATTGGATATATCTGTTATTTTGCATTTCGGCAAGATGAGATTCAGTATTCAGGTGCAAAATATAATTATAGTGAATTATTTAACAGTATCTCGCGATACCACGCTTTTATTATGTTAATTTCCTGGCTGTCTGTTGCTTTGGTATTGTATAAAGTTAAATCCTTGCTATCTGCTCACGGCGGATTTCAGTACGTTGGTGATCCTCAGTTTGAGGAAGATATGATTGTCGGACCTGTGGCACATGTAATCCATTTAGCAAAAGTATGTTTTCTGTTGCTGACCTTTTCCTTTAAAGGTTCAAAGCATAAAATATTGACCGTTATTACAATAATCGGTCTGATTATTGCGATTGCTGCGGTTCAGGTGAAGTATCACTTGATATGGATTGTAATCATGGCGTTTCTGTACAGTGTTATCCAAAAACCGATCCGGAAACAGTATGGAATGACCATTTTTATCACTATTATAGTTATCCTCCTTATGAATTTGTTCTGGATATTATTGACATTTGCCTGGGGGACCTTTTCTCTTGGGAATGAGGGAATTCGGGAATTTTTAACCAAACACACCTTTAATTATATCGCATCCAGTCCTATTGTGCTGGATAGGTGGTTATCTCATCCGAACGTAAAGCCCGAATGGACGATGATCGTCGTTTTTAAAAATATTATCAATGTAATAAAAGGAAATCTATTTCGATTTGAAAGCGTGAGCCTTGTTAATTTGAGTTTTTCTGAGGCAGGGAGAGGGATATCATCAAATACGGGAACCGCTTTAGGTGTTTATTATATTATTGGGGGTTTAGTTTTCACTATTTTTATGACTGTACTGCATTCAATTGTAACATATAGTGTTTATTTCATGAACAGAATCCGGCAAACAAAATTCAATATATTTTTAAATATTTTAATGTTAATGCTTTCACTGTTAATATTTTTTGTTCAGTATTTTACGTTAATATCTCTTTATGAAATGATAATTATTTTTATTGTATTTATTGGGATATTTCATTTTTTCGATTATCTCAGAGAGCCAGGAACCAAGCTTCAGTTTCAATGCAGCGCAGTTTCCGGTGATTCGGAGGTGGTTCAGTGACCTCCCGCTATCGAAAGACACCAAACGTAACAGTGATTATACTAAACTGGAATTCGTGGCATGATACTATTGAATGTCTGGAATCGGTTCTTAAAATTGAATTTCCGAATTTCAATATTATCTTGATAGATAATAATTCACAGGATGATTCAGTTTCTCGGATAATTAGCTGGCTGGCTGGGAAATTTAAAGAAGAAATTAAAACAGATTTTCCGCATTTAGTAAAGCCGTATGCAGACAAACCGATTCAATATAAAATTTTTAATATCGTTAATGACTCAGTTATAACTGGAAATTTGAACAGTGATGACGAAAGTACCAAATTATATTTTTTTACCTGCAATCAAAATCTTGGTTTTGCAAAGGCAAGCAATGTAGCGATTAAATTTTGTCAGGATTATTTGACAAGTAAATATTACTACCTGTTAAATAATGATACTGTTGTGGAACCGGATGTATTAAGTCGCCTGGTTGATGTTATGGAAGGCAGTCCGGATATTGGTGCCGCACAGTCGACAATTTATCATTACAAGAAACCAGAAGTAATTGCAAATGCCGGAGCCAGAATATTTTTTTGGGGACAAACTAAATATTATAAGAAAATAGATGTTGATGAAGTAAAGACGGTTGATTTCGTTAATGGTTGTGCTCTTTTTGTTAACTCAAAGGTAATAAGTGATCTGGGTGCGCTCTCAGAGAAATATTTCTTCGGAGAAGAAGATTTTGAGTTCAGTATGAGATTAAAAAAAAGGGGTATGAAAAAGGTATGTGTTGGGGCAAGTAAAGTATATCATAAAATTGGGGTTTCTTCGAATATCTATGTTGAGAATAGACAAAACAGGAAATTTCTGATATTTGCGCTTAACAGGATTATTGATATGAAAAGTTTTTATCCGATTGGGATTTGGCATATATGGAGATTATTTGCATTGGGTTATTTTTATTTTTTATCTGTCTGGCACTTGAAAAATTCCTTTTTTACGGCTTTTAAAATCATCTGTTGTGTTTATAAGTTGACAAACAGGCTAAGCGATGTTCGTCAAGAAACAATCGAACCAATCCTGTCACAGTTTGAATATTAAAATCGAGCAGCAGATGGCTATTTTTATTTATCAGATGGAAAGTAGAAAATGCGGATCTGTATTTTAGGAAATGCAGCCAGTATCCACACCGTAAGATGGGCAAATGGTCTTGGAAACCTTGGCAATGAAGTCTTTTTATTAAGCGCCAGTCCACCGGGAGTACATCAGCTTGATCCAAAGGTACAGGTTCAGATCCTGCGGTATCGTCCACCTTTGGGGTATTTTTTTAACATAAGAAAGGTTAGAGCCATTTTAAAAGATATCAATCCAGATATCTTAAACACCCATTATGCCAGTGGTTATGGGACACTTTCTCGATTTATCGGATTTAAACCCACATTGCTCTCTGTCTGGGGTTCGGATATCTTTGATGTCCCTTATCAAAATCCGATTTATAAAAATATCGTATACAAGAATTTAAAAGCAGCTACCCGACTGGCATCTACAAGTCATGTTATGAAAAGGGAGATTGAAAAATTATTTCGCCCAGCGGAAGAAATATTCATAACTCCCTTTGGAGTAGATATGATCAAGTTCAGACCTGGGTTAAGAAAGGAAGATCAGGTAATTACGATAGGCATTATCAAGAGAATTATGGCTAAATATGGTCAGATATATTTGGTTAAAGCAGTAAAATTAGTCGTTGACAGACTTTTTAACGAAGGATATATTGATATTGCCGAAAGAATACGCCTCCTAATTGTCGGGGATGGGCCTCAACGAAAAGAGATTGAGCGATTGATCCAACATTTGGGGATGGATTCAATTTGTACTTTAACGGGTGAAATTGAACATTCAAAAGTGCCGGATTATCTGCATCTTATTGACATTTGTTGTTTTCCCAGTACCCTTGCCAGTGAGAGTTTTGGTGTTTCAATCATTGAAGCCTCTGCCTGCGAAATTCCGGTGATTGCATCAAATCTCGGCGGGTTGCCGGAAGTACTTAATGATGGTGAAACAGGATATCTTGTCAAACCGATGGATGAAGTTGATTTGGCGGAAAAAATTTATCACTTGGTTATTAACCCGGAATTACGGGAAAAAATGGGAGTTCAGGGGCGCAGATTTGTTTCACGGCACTATGACTGGCAGGAAAATCTGCAGAGGATGGAACATTTTATGAAGAGTGTTGTTGACGATTTTAAACAGAAACAGGCGTAATGATAGAAATAATTAGCGAAAGTAATTGTATTCCGGGAGAGTTCATACGCCGGGTGTTGGCTTACTCCAGTGTAATTATTTTGGTACGAGAAATAAACATATCAACTAACCCTTAGCCTCTATTATTGATCATGCATATTATGTATCTTCATCAGCATTTTGCCACACCGGAGGGAACAACGGGAACGCGTTCCTATGAATTTGCCCGCCGTTGGATTAAGGCGGGGCATAAGGTCACGGTGATTACGGGTTACTTTGATAAAAGTGGACTGGTGAAACAATCAAAGCTGATATATCATCAGAAAATTAGAGGAATTAATGTTGTTATAATTAATTCATTTTATAGTAATTACATGACTTTTTGGAAACGGATTGTATCATTTATTACCTATATGGTCATCTGTTCCTATCTGTTAATTAAAATGGAAAAAGCAGACATTGTATATGCAACCAGTACACCTTTGACAATCGGAATACC
>JBNGDF010000013.1:0-17550 GCA_049975265.1 Fidelibacterota bacterium | reverse complement strand
TGGAAAAAGCAGACATTGTATATGCAACCAGTACACCTTTGACAATCGGAATACCGGCAGTATTTTGTAAGATGATAAAACACATACCGTTTATTTTTGAAGTCCGGGACGAATGGCCGCGAATCCCGGTTGAAATGGGTATTCTAAAAAGCAAAGTATTAGTCGCCTTTTTATACGGGTTGGAAAAATGTATATATCGGAATGCAGCGGGCATTGTGGCATTGTCGCCTGGCATGAAGAAGAATATTTTGAAATATACAAATACAGATACGCCAATTATCGTTGCTCCAAATAGCGCCGATCTGACCCTTTTTAATCCGGCGATAAATCCACAGGAACTTCGTCACAGATTAGACTTGGAAGGTAAATTTGTTCTGATTCACTTTGGTACTATAGGTCATGTAAACGGACTAAATTTTATTGTTGACATATCAAAAAAAATCGAGCAATATTCAGATATTATTTTTTTAATTATCGGAGATGGAAGTGAACGACCTGAATTGTTGAATCGAATTCGTCGTGAAAACATTAGCAATGTCAAAATAATTCCACCTGTATCAAAAATGAAATTACCTTATTATGTTGCTATAGCTGATGTAGCGCTAGTACTATTTAATAACTATCCGATTCTCGAGAACAATTCAGCCAATAAATTCTTTGATTCGTTGAGTGCTGGTAAACCAATTCTGCTGAATTATTCTGGCTGGCAAAGGAGGGTCGTGGAAGATTATAATGCCGGACTAGGAACAGACCTTTGGGATATGGGTCAATTTGAAAAAAATATTCATAGATTATATAATGACCCTGCTTTACGCGTAAAGATGGGAAAAAATGCGCGCATGTTAGCAGAAAAGGAATTTGATAGAGATAAGATTTCTTTGAATATTTTACAGTTTATAATTAAAATAGCGGGGTAAAATTTAATTTAATGGACGAAATAATTAAAAACTTGTTTATCATTGGAGCAGGCGGACATGCCAGGGAGATCGCCTATTTGATTGAGGATATAAATATAACCGAGAGGCGATGGAACATTCTTGGATTTATCAGCAACGATGATGCAGAAATCGGAAATACGATGATGGGGTATGAAATTTTTCCGGAGAGCATTCTGAAAAAGAGGAAAGATGAACACCTGAATTTAGTTATTGCGATCGGCAATTCCCGAACTGTAAAAAAAATCCATTGTGAATTGATGGGGCTGAAAAGTAATATTGAATTTCCTAATATTATTCACCCCGGAGTTGTTCCTGATATGAGAGGTGTCTCGTTGGGAATAGGAAATATTATCTGCGCCGGGAATATTTTCACGACAAACATTCGAATTGGATCATTTAATTGTATTAATCGTGCCTGCAATATTAGTCATGATGTGCGGATTGCTGATTATTGTATTGTCAATCCTGGTGTTAATTTATCCGGTGGAGTTGAAATTGAAGATGGCTGTCTGATTGGGACCGGGGCGACAATATTACAATATTTAAAAATCGGATCGAATTCTGTCGTTGGCGCTGGTGCCGTAGTTATCAAAAATGTCAGGGAAAATACAACTGTTGTAGGAGTCCCTGCTAAAGAAGTGATTAAGCAGGAGGTATGATTGAAAGTATTAGTAACAGGAGGAGCAGGATATATAGGTTCGGTGTTAAGCCGCCAATTGTTACAAAAAGGCTACGAGGTCAGAGTTTTTGATGTATTAAGGTTTGGCGGAGAGTCGTTATTGGGTATTTATGATCATTCAAATTTTGAGTTTATCAAAGGTGATATCCGCGATGAATCTGATGTTATCCAAGCTGTTGATGGCGCGGATGCGGTTGTGCATTTGGCGGCGATTGTAGGTGATCCGGCTTGTGCAAAAGAACCTGATTTAGCACGGGAAGTTAATTTAACTGCGTCAAAAAACTTATTTGATATTTGCCATCGAACGAAAAAGGTAAAGCGGTTTATTTTTGCATCAACGTGTAGCAATTATGGCAAGATGGAGGGGGATGGATTTATTAATGAGGAGTCTCCACTCCGCCCTGTTTCTCTTTATGCAGAATTGAAAGTTGAGTTTGAGACCTATCTTTTGAAGAGCCAAACCAGATCGGATTTTGTACCCACTTCGTTACGCTTTGCGACGGTTTACGGGTTATCACCCCGAATGAGATTTGATCTTACTGTCAATGAATTCACCCGTGACGTTGCCTTAGGAAAAAAATTGCTGATTTACGGAGAACAATTTTGGAGACCATACTGTCATGTCGAGGATTTGGCACGGGCGTGCATACTGGTCTTGGAGTCGGAGCCTAGTAAAGTGGATCATAACGTGTTTGGTGTTGGTGACACAGGTGAAAATTATCAGAAAAAGATGCTCTCCGAGGAAATTAAAAATATTGTGCCTAAAATGCAGGTTGAATATGTTCATAAAGATGAAGACCCACGGGATTATCGTGTCGATTTTTCAAAAATAAAAAACGAGCTGAATTTCAGAATTACTAAAACTGTACCTGATGGAATAAGGGCAATTTACACTGCAGTCTCCCAGGGGATTATCCGTGATTCTGAGAGTGAAAAATATCGTAATAGTTAGGAAATAAATTATGATTCCCCTTTCTGTCCCCACGATCAGAGGTAATGAATGGCGATATGTAAAAGAATGTATTGATACCGAATGGGTGTCTTCAGCCGGGAAATATGTCGATCGGTTTGAGGAAGATATATGCAAATTGACAGGTGCGCGGTACGCGATTGCTTGTGTCAACGGAACGGCAGCGTTGCAGATCGCATTACAATTGGTTGGCGTTCACTCCGGAGATGAAGTGATTGTCCCGACACTTACCTTTATTTCTTCGATCAATTCAGTCAGTTATCTAAATGCAAAACCGGTATTCATGGATTGCGATGATTATTACAATATAGATCCTGAAAAAACGATAGCTTTTATTGAAAATGAAACGGTTTTTAAAAACGGACATACATACAATAAACATACCGGTAAGCGGATTGCTGCTATCATGTTGGTTCATATTTTTGGAAATCCGGTGAATGCTTTTGAATTATTAAATAAATGTCGTTTCAGAAATATTGCTGTTATTGAAGACGCTGCTGAAAGCATCGGTGCTTATTATACACACGGAAATTTAGCAAATTGTTATACCGGGACAGTTGGAGAGATAGGTTGTTATTCATTTAACGGAAATAAAATCATTACCAGTGGTGGTGGTGGCATGATTGTGACCAACAACAGTAAATATGCCGAAAAAGCCAGGTACTTGACAACTCAGGCAAAAGATGATCCGGTCCGTTACATTCATAATGAAATCGGATATAACTACCGATTGACAAATATCCAAGCCGCATTGGGTGTAGCTCAATTGGAACAACTTCGGGAATATATTGACATCAAGAGAAAAAATTGGAAATACTATAAGACAAATATTGAATCTATCCCAGGTTTATCTTTAGCTGATGTTCCTGAATATGGCCAATCAAATTATTGGTTCTATTGTTTGAAAATTGATTCTAAAGTGTATGGAATGGATCGGGAAACGCTGATGCAGTATTTATCCAAACATAATATCCAAACTCGCCCGGTTTGGTATTTAAATCATTTACAAAAACCTTATAAGAATTGTCAGCACTATCAGATTGAAAATGCTTTTCGATTGTTCGAACAAACACTGAACATTCCTTGTTCGGTGAATCTTACACAAGCACAATGCGATATGGTGTTAAAGGTACTGACGGATGGTGCAAAGAAATCCTAAATTTTCACTATTAATAAAATATACGGCAGACAAAATTCTGGCAATCATTTTACTGCTTCTTACTACTCCTGTTTTTATCTGGGTAGCAATTCGGTTGAAAATTTTAGGTGAAGATGTTTTTTATCATCAAAAACGAGTAGGCTATTTGGGACAAGATTTTTTTTGCTATAAGTTTACAACCATGCCAAAGGGTTCTGAAAAAGCCGGTTATATTACGACAACCGATGATGAACGACCATTTAAGTTTGGCAAATTTTTAAGAAAGACCAAAATTAATGAAATTCCACAGCTAATTAATGTTTTATTAGGTGATATGAGTTTTGTTGGTCCCCGTCCTCTGATTCGGGAACAGATGATGGAATCCTTTAACCCTGAAGAGATTATTGAATATTACTCAATGCGACCGGGAATAACGGGAGCTGGTTCTCTGTATTATCATCATGAGGACGAATTATTGGCATGTTCGGCGAATCCACATCAATATTATCGGGATGTTATCATGCCTCATAAATTTGAGTTGGAAAGGCAATACGCGGACAATTGGAATTTGGTTAGAGATATAAAAATATTTCTCAAAACAGTTATTAGAGTAATATTACCCAGCAGAGATAAGATTCTCGATAAATAAAGGTGAATTGCGGTTATAGGGGAATTAGTGCACTTTATCCTTGCCATGTTGCTATTTTGTTTTTACATTTTAACCAGTTGAAATGTCGAGGGTGTCAGTCACAAACAGTTGCTACGTACCATAAAAAACTAAACTCATACTCACAAAAATAGTCCGATCAGCAAGTTTTACTTGGCGGGCGAAGTTTAAAACAGCGGTGCTGAAGTAGATCAAACACGAGAGGGATATATTTGTATTTGCGATTGTTCATCATTGCGATCATAACCCTGGGCAGTTCACTGCTGCTGACCAGGTTTGCCCGGAAAGTTGCGATCAAATACCAAATCGGCGATATTCCCAACGATCGTAAAGTCCACAAAATCTTCGTTCCCTATCTTGGCGGTGTCGCTATTGTATTGTCCGTTTTAATCGGTGTCGGCATCTCCGTCCTTTTGGTTCCCATCGTTGCCGGGAAGGTGCCTTCGCACTACTACGTTTTAGGCATTGCCTGTACTTTTATTACACTGGTGGGTTTATATGACGATCTGAAGGGATTGAAATTCTCCACCAAATTTTACTGCCAGATCATCGCCGCCATTATGGTGGTTATCGGCGGTTTTCACTTCGATACGATCTATCTGCCGGTGATCGGCGATATCTATCTGGGCGGTTTTTCCTTTGTGTTTACGCTGTTGTGGATTGTTTTCATTACCAACACCATGAATCTGCTGGATGGTCTGGACGGTCTGGCGGCGGGAGTGTCGACGATTATCTTCGCCACCTTTACCGTTATCGCAATGTCGTCGGGCAGAACGCTCATCGCTCTGGTAAATCTTCTGCTGATACTGGCAAATTTGGGATTTCTCCGTTATAATTATCATCCGGCATCGATCTTTATGGGAGATGCCGGTTCGTTGTTTCTGGGATTTGCCACGGCTGTGATCGCCCTGGAGATTGGCAGGGTTGGTCGCTCCAATACTCTGAACCTGATTGTCCCATTGACCGTCCTGATCGTTCCGGCTCTGGATACTCTCATCGCTTTTTTCCGGAGAGCCAGCAAGCGGATGCATCCCTTCATGGCGGATAAGGAGCATATTCACCATCGTCTGATGAGCATCGGATTTTCCCATAAAAATGCCGTCAAAATCATTTATTTGTTCAGTGCCATGGCGGGCATTATGGGATTCTCCTTCTTATATCTGAACACCCAGGCACTGCTGACGGTATTGATTGTGGGAGCGGTCTTATTGGCGCTCCTGATTCGCCGGCTGGGTTATGTTGAGATAGAGCAGAATATTATAGTTGTTTCCAATGGTGAAAATGGCAATGGCAACGGTAAAACCAATGGTATTACCAATGGCAATGGCAAACAGGAGAGCAAATTTATTCCCTTTGATACCTCCGAATTTATCCAGTCACTTCTTTTTATTTGCAGTGATATTATTTTTATCACGCTGGCATTTTTCCTGACATATTACTGGCGGATCGTACCCTTTCTGGAGCGTTCGTTCCCGGCAGGCGAACTGATTCTGCAAAATTCCTGGACGATCGTCTTCTGGGTGGTATTGCTGGGCGCCAACGATCTCTACAAAATCGAATGGGATACCTCCCGGATTGACGAGCTCTTTACCGTTTTTAAAATCGTGTTTGTGGGCACGCTGTTCATCTTTTTTATTACCTACGAATTTTATTTTCCCATCATTGTTGCCCGGCGAGTGCTGATAACCTACGGAATCCTGCTCTTTATCGGTCTCGGTGCCGGGCGGTTGATTTTAATCGGCATTCTGAAAAATAATGACCTGCTTGGCTTTCGACCCAGACCGACGTTGATCATCGGAGCGTCGAGCCAGGCGATCAATGTGGCGACTAAGATAAAATATGTACCGGAACTGAAATTCAAGCTGGTGGGGTATATCGATGAGCGTGCCAACGGCAATGTCGGCAAACTGATCAACGGTATACCGATTCTGGGCGGTTTCGAGGATATCCCGAAATTCATCAAACAGAAAAAGATCAAAGAGGTCATCATTGCTCTGGACGATGCCGACAGCGATACAATCATGGACCTGATCGCCCTCTTTAGCCAGTATAACATTTCCGTAAAGCTGCTGCCCGATTTCTACAACCTGATGTCCGGATTTAAAACCAGTCACATCTACGGTGTCTCGCTGATCCGCTTTTTTAAATCGAATATGAAAACCTGGGAGTGGTTATTAAAACGCATTATCGACATCGTCATTTCGCTGATAGTTTTGGTGGTTTTTTTGCCCTTTTGGCTGATCATTGCCTTGATTATTAAAATCGATTCCAAAGGTCCGGTGTTTTATAAACAGAAGCGGGTGGGGAAAAACCGGCAGGAATTTGAGCTGATCAAATTCCGCTCCATGCAGCACAATGCCGAGGAGCTGACCGGACCAAAATGGGCGGAGAAAGAGGACCCCCGGATGACCCGCGTCGGCTCATTCTTACGGAAGACCGGTCTGGATGAGATTCCGCAGTTTTTTAATGTGCTGATTGGCGACATGAGCATTGTCGGTCCTCGCCCGGAGCGCCTGCATTTCGTCAACGAACTGGAAAAGTCGATTCCGTTTTATTCCCGCCGGCTGATTGTCAAGCCGGGCATCACCGGCTGGGCACAAATTAAGTATAAATACGACGAAAGTATCGATGACGTACGTGAAAAATTACGCTACGATCTCTACTATATCGAAAATATGTCCGTTATACTGGACCTGAAAATTATCATCCAGACGCTGCTGATCGGATTGCGGAAAAAGCACAAATTTGCCTACAACTAAGCCGCATTCCACTGCCGGCATGCATTTTAGCACTACAATTCCTCTGAAAATATGCTTAATTTACGCCATTAGGGAAAATTGAGCGAAGTGAATTTGAACGGGAGACAATAGTGCTGGATATTAAGGAAATTCGACGCGATCCTGACTTTTTTATTCGTGGTTTGAGGGCGAAAAACAGTGCCGGTAAGGTTGAGGAGATCCTGGAGCTGGATCGGCAGCGCCGAGCCGCCGTATCGCAGGGAGATGAGCTGAAAGCGCTGCGGAACCGGGTCTCTGCGGAAATTGCCCGCCTGAAAAAATCCGGTCAGTCCGCCGACGATAGAATTGCTGAAATGAAACAGGTGGCTCAGAAGATTAAGGAGCTGGATGATCAGATCAAGTCAATCGACGAGGCGTTGCATCAGATTTTAATCACTCTGCCCAATCTGCCACATGAGTCGGTGAAAATCGGAGCGGGCGCAGAGGAGAATGAGATCGTCCGTAAGTGGGGTGAACAACGACGTTATGACTATCCGCTGAAAGATCATCTGGAGCTGGGTGAAAATCTCAATATACTCGATTTTCAGCGTGGTGCCAAGCTCAGTGGCAGCGGGTTTCCGGTTTATAAAAATGCCGGCGCCCGGCTGGAGCGGGCATTTATCAACTTTATGTTGGATTTGCATACGGAAAAACACGGATATCAGGAGATTTTTCCACCCTTTCTGACCAATCGCGAGGCGACCTTTGGTACCGGGCAGCTCCCGAAACTGGAAGAGGATATGTACCGGGATGATGTGGATGATCTGTTTCTGATTCCTACTTCGGAGGTGCCGCTTACAAATCTCCATCGCGATGAGATCATTCCCGAGAACCAACTGCCCTTCCTTTACACGGCGTATTCCGCCTGTTTTCGACGGGAAGCCGGGTCATACGGGAAAGATACACGCGGTCTGTCGCGGGTTCATCAGTTTAATAAGGTCGAACTGGTTCGCATTACGCAACCCGAAAATTCGTATCGGGCACACGAGGAGTTGTTAAACGAGGCGGAAGAGGTATTGCAGGCGCTGAATCTGCATTATCGGATTATTGCTCTGTGTTCCGGGGATTTAAGTTTTGCAGCTGCCAAATGCTATGACATCGAGGTCTGGGCACCGG
The DNA here is from genome assembly GCA_049975265.1 of Fidelibacterota bacterium. GTDB lineage: Bacteria > Fidelibacterota > UBA2242 > UBA2242 > UBA2242 > B118-G9. Next base: position 9,265 of record JBNGDF010000013.1, on the reverse strand, counting down.
GTTCGGAAAAATATTTTGAGGTTTCCAGTGTCAGCAATTTCGAGGATTTTCAGGCACGCCGGGCAAACATCCGTTATCGCCGGGCTTCGGACGGTAAGGTGGCGTTTGTGCATACGCTGAACGGCTCCGGTGTGGCGACACCGCGATTGATGATTGCTTTTCTGGAAACCTATCAGACGGATGAAGGCACTATCAACATTCCCAAAATTTTACAACCCTATACCGGCTTTGCCCAGATAAAGACTCAATCCTGATGATAAAGAAACTGGCAGAGACAATTTGTGCGATTGGTAAGGAGGTCTGCCGGCAGGGATTTGTGGCAGCCAATGACGGTAACATCAGCGCCCGCATTGATACCAGGGCGTTTCTGATTACGCCGACCGGTATTTCCAAGGGTCGTCTGGATGCGGAGAGCCTGATTACCATTCGTGGGAATAAGATTGAGGGACCGCTTCAGCCATCTTCGGAATACAAAATGCACCGGGCAATCTATGCCGTCCGGGCGGATGCAGGCGGAATTATTCATGTTCATTCACCCTATGCCACCGCTTTTGCCATGCTCGGTGAAGGGTTGGAAGAACCGCTTTTTCCGGAAGTCCTGGTGACACTGGGGAAAATTCCGCTCGTGCCCTACCGGACTCCCTCGACTCAGGCGTTTGCCGACATTGTGGGAGAATATGCCAAAAGAGCCGATGTTCTGCTTCTGGAACGGCATGGCGTCGTCAGCTGTGGTGCAGACCTCTGGGATGCCTATTATAAATTGGAAAGGGCGGAGCACGTTTTCAAAATTCTGGCGATCGCCCGCTCACTTGGCAGGGTGAAATCCCTGTCCCGCTCTGAAGTTGATGAACTGTTGGCGGCTTATCCGGTCAGCGAGCCGGTTCGTAGACTGCTCCGTTAATACGAGATTGGTAATGATTATCAATGCAGTAAAAATTGCGCTGATTTTCCTTTGGCTGATCATCGGTGTAGTATTTGCCCTGATATTTTTGCCAATACACAGCCTGATAATGATCATCTGGTCCAGAGTCGCTCTGGTACTGATAGGTGTCCGTCTGGAGGTCGGCGGACGCAATCATCTGCCGAAGGGAGAACCCTCTGTTCTGGTGATCAATCATGAAAGCGCATTGGATATCCCTGTTGCTGTCGCTGCGACCAGAGTCCCGGTTCGATTTATGGCAAAAAAGGAGCTGTTCCGGCTTCCCTTTTTCGGCTGGGTCTTAAAGTGGGGCGGGCACATCCCGATTGACCGAAAAAACCGGCAAAAGGCGCTTCAGGCAATTGAAAAAGTGTCCGGTAAACTGATCCGGCGAAGCATCTCGATCATTGTCAGCCCCGAAGGAACCCGTAGCAGCAGCGGTCGGATTCTGCCATTTAAAAAGGGTGCCTTTCGGTTGGCGCACTCCCATAAACTGCCGCTGATTCCGGTAATCCTGATGGGATCACGGTATTGCATACCCAATAAATCGTTCAGAATTTACCCCGGTGTCGTGAAGGTTGTCATTGAAAAACCGGTCTATACCGAGCAGTACGAAACAATCGAAACGTGCCTGCAGCATGTTCGCAATCTGATGATCGGATACAAAGACCGCTACGAAAAATCCATCTAAGTGATCTGCTTTCTGGAATTTTACAGTGGAATTAAACCGTTACGGCGGTTAAATTCTAATGACAATTAGCGGATTTGTGGTTGCATACGAGGATGAATTAGTAAAGTAACGGCATGTACAATTGTCAATTAAATACCATTTCGGAAAAACGACCCGGCTATAAACCACTGGAGAAGTCGCTGTACAAAGCCTGGCTATACCAGCGATTTCCCCAGCATAATCTGGCTACTGTCGACGGACGCTCCATCAGCATTGTCGATCCCGGGCAGCGAAATATCTTTGAGGGACCGGATTTTAGGGATGCGCAAATTTTTATCGATGGTGTTCTGCATGAGGGAGATGTGGAAATCCATATTGATAATTTCGACTGGTACCGGCATAAGCACGATGTCGATCCGGTCTATAATAGCGTAGTGTTGCATGTCGTCATGAATGTAACGGGTGATGCGGAAATCTGCACGCAGGAGGGTAAGCGCATTCCTGTATTGATAATATCTGCCGGTGCCGCGGATAAAGTGTTGTGTTTGCCCTGTCAATCCTGGGTCCGGCTGGATGCAGAAGGTGTAAAAAGTTGCCTGCAGCAATACGCCGGTATTCGTTTCCAGCGCAAGAGTGCCGCTGTAAAGAAAGCGATTCTGAAGTGGTCTGCTCATCACACCTTTTACCGATTGATATTTGATGTTCTGGGCTACAGTCAGAACAGGAAGTCCTTCAGGACCTTAGCCGATCATCTGAGAATACAAAAAGTCTATTCCATCCTGAATGAAACAGGCGAGTCGAAGCGGATCATTACACTTGAGGCGCTGCTCCTGGGAACCGCGGGTTTTCTCGAAGATACGAATAGGAGCTATTTACAGGGAAATCCTGAGTATTTTTCCGGAATCAAGAAAATCTGGCACACAATCGCCCGAAAGTATAAATGCACGCCACTCCATTTGAACTGGCATTTTGCCGGCATCCGACCACCGAATTTTCCCACCCGGCGATTGGTGGCACTGGCACAAATTCTTCACAAATTTTATCCTGGTGAACCGGCGCAGCTCTGGTCCAACCTTGTCATGACGAATCGGGATTTTAGGACGCTACTGAATTGGGTAAAGGAATATTTTCAACAGCCGGCGGGGATGTGGCGCAATCATCCGCTGCTGAGCGGCTGTCGGGGAAAAGTCCTGCTGGGAACCGGTCGCAGCATGGACCTGCTCAGCAATCTGTTGTTGCCGTTCAGTTGGACGCTGGCGGCACTTGCCAGTGACATCGGACTGATGAACAGGATCGTTGCCTGGAATTACCAGATTCCCCGCGGTGAGATTCCGGCGTTCCTCAGGCGCTGGGAGGTGTATAAGCGGATGCCGGAGCGTTTTTTTACGAAAAATTATTTAATCCAGGGCGCAATTGAACTCCATCACGGTTTTTGTGATCTCAAGCTGTGTAAGTTATGCCCGTTGGAGGAATATGCTTACGGATAAGAAAATAGTCAACCGGACGGAAATAGGAAAGCGGGTGCAGATTGCCCGGAGACACGGACAGCGGATTGTCTTCACCAACGGCTGTTTTGACCTTTTGCATGCCGGTCATATTGATCTATTGGAACAGGCGAAATCTTTTGGTGATGTTTTGATTGTTGCCTTGAATACGGATGCTTCGGTCCGGAGGATCAAAGGGGCGCAGCGACCGATTGTATCTGAAAATGACCGGGCGCGCCTGATAGCGGCGCTTCAGGCAGTGGACTGGGTAACCTTTTTTGACGAAGAGACTCCCGCCGGAATTCTGCGGGAAATCCAGCCGGACGTTCTGGTAAAAGGAGGCGATTATCGCAAAGAGGAGATTGTCGGTTTTGATATTGTTCCGGAAGTTAAAGTTATTCCCCTTGTACCGGGTCAGTCCACGAGTGAAATCATTGAGAAGATACGCCGGATTTCAATATAAACACCTTGATATTGTGATCTGTTCAATATAAGTTTCGACCTGAAAAATTAAATAGTATAAAAGAAAGATTATGATACTAAAAAAATACATTTCACTGACATTCACGATAGTAATATTATTCAGCGGAACGATTGCCCGGGATATGGAAGACTCGACGAGCATCGATACTTACGGAATCGGGACTGATCAGGAAAATAACCGACCGGAACTCTTCGATCTGATGTTTGCCGAAGCAAAAACCTTCTATATGGATGCCCTGATTGCCGCTCATTTTAAGGATACCGCCGAGGTCAAATATTGTTTTGATCGCTGTTTTGAGATCATGGCTGAAATCAGTGAACTGGATACGCTGACGTTGTTGCAGGAGGATGATTTCAGCCGTTTTTATGAAAAAATAACCTCCGATTATCAGGAAAATTTTAATTATATCGATGGAGATTCCGGAACCTATGGCATTGCGCTGGTAAAGGATGATTTAATGGAAACCATCCTGGATACCGTTGCTATTGGACATGATACGTTGATCATTGTGGATGACCGTCCCGGACATTTTCCGCTGGTCAGTTCCCGCCAGATTCAGAGAATTATTGAGTATTTTCAGACCCGTGAACATGATCGATTTCAGGAGTGGTTGAATAATGCCGGATTGTATAAAGCGCATATGATGCCCATTTTGAGGGACTATGGCTTGCCGGAAGAGATTTTTTATCTGGCTCTGATTGAAAGCGGTTATAACCCGATTGCCTACTCCTATGCCCACGCCGCCGGTCAATGGCAGTTTATCGCCTCCACCGGTGCCCTGTATGGTTTGAAACGGAACTGGTGGATTGATGAGCGTCGCGATCCGATAAAATCCACTTACGCGGCTGCTAAATATTTGAAGAAGCTGTATGAAGAATTCGATGACTGGTTTCTGGCATTGGCTGCCTATAACACCGGCGAGCTGCGTGTCTGGCGGGCGATTCGCCGGGAAGGCACCCGGGATTACTGGAAATTGCGCTCGCTGCCGAAGCAGACGCGGAATTATATCCCCACGCTGATGGCGGGAATGACCATTGCACTGAATCCGGCGAAGTACGGATTCGAAAACAATCCGAAAGAGACCTGGCAATGGGATGAAGTCATTATCAACGGCTGTTATGAATTTGAAGACATTGCCCGGGTCAGCGGTATTTCGTCCTCGGTTTTAAAGGAATACAATCCCGAATTACGGCGCTGGATAACGCCGCCCGATGTGGAAAATTACGTCCTCAGAGTGCCGGTGGGGAAAGGCGCGGGGCTGGCAGAAAAATTGGCTGAATTGCCTTCGGTAGATTCCAAACCGCAATGGACAACTCATCGTGTGCGCAGAGGGCAGACCCTCTCGTATATCGCCCGGAAATACGGTACCAGTGTATCGGCTCTGATTGCCGCCAACAATATTCGCAATAAAAATCAGATCAAAGTTGGGCAGGTTCTGCGGATTCCCACCAGTAATTACTACGCCGCTCCCAGTGCATCTTCTGATCAGGATATGATTACTCATGTTGTTCGAAAAGGAGAAACCCTCAGCGAAATTGGCGAGCGTTACGGTGTAGGTGTCAGTAAAATCCGCTCGCTCAACGATCTTTACGGAAAGCGATATATCTATCCGGGGCAGCGTTTGAAGATTCCGGGAAAAAAGTCCCAAACAGTTCAGTATTCTTCTACTCCTTCCGGGATGACGAAAATCATTCACGTGGTCAAAAGGGGCGAGACCCTCAGTGAAATTGCCGATGCCTACGGTGTAGGACTCAGCCGGGTTCGATCCTGGAATAATCTGTACGGGCGAAGATTCATCTATCCGGGGCAGAAAATCGTCATCTATAAATCCACCGGAAGCTAAGCCATTTTGAAAAAATCGGACCGCAATATAACTATTGTTGTACTGATAATTGTTGGCATTATCATTATCGGTTCCTTCACTAGTGTCAATTGGTCCCGACAGCAATCGTCCGGACTATCGCGGGGTGATGTCGTCGTTATTGATATCAAAGGTGTCATCGGCTCGGCGGAGAAGATTGCCACTCAGATCAATGAGCAGCGTCGGAATTCAAACATTAAGGGAATGATTCTGCGTATCGATTCGCCAGGTGGCGGCTCGGCTGCTTTTCAGGAGTTGTACCGGGAGGTGAAGCGCTTCAGAGATGCGGGCAAACCGGTGGTGGCGGCAATCGCTTCGGTCGGCGCATCCGGAGGCTATTATGCAGCCCTGGGGGCTTCGGAAATCGTAGCGAATCCGGCGAGTGTGACCGGTAGTATTGGTGTGATCGTGGATTTTCCGGTGGCTGTGGAACTGCTTGCGAAAATCGGTTTATCCGTAGAAACGATCAAAAGTGGTGAGTATAAAGATGTCGGTTCACCCTATCGGGAATTTACCACTGAAGATGAAGCCCAGCTGGAAACAGTTATCCAAGATATTTATAATCAATTTGTTAATGCGGTTGCTCTGGAACGCAAAATTGATAAAAAGAAATTGTTAAAAATTGCTGACGGACGTATATTTACTGGTTCACAGGCGTTGGAGTATGGATTAATTGATACACTGGGAACCTTTGAGGATGCGGTAATGATGATTGGGAAGCTGACCGGGATTGATGGAAGACCGAAACTGGTTTTTCCGCAGAAAAAGTCAAAAACGCTATTTGACCTGCTGTTTACCGGGATTGATGAGCTGTTTTCGCTGTTTGCGCCCATTCCAACTCTCAATTATCTGTGGAGATAAGGAGGTTTGACTGTGACAAAAGCTGATATCGTAGACGTTGTATCACGTGCGACCGGATTGACGAAGGTTGATACCGAAGCCGTTATTGATGGCTTTTTGGCAACGATCACCGATTCGCTTCAGCGTGGTGAGCGGGTGGAGTTTCGTGGTTTCGGCAGTTTCAGTCTGAAAGTCCGCAAACCCAAGAAGGCACGGAATCCGGGCACCGGAGAAGAGATTCACCTGCCCGAGAGGATTGTACCGGTATTTAAACCGTCCAAACTGTTAAAAGAGAGCATTAACCAGCGCTATAACCTGAATTTGTAATGAGATTCGACTAAGGAGATTGTCAATATGCCCTGTGGTAAAAAACGAAAAAAGCGGAAGATTGCAACACACAAGCGCAAGAAACGGTTAAGAAGAGACCGTCACAAGAAAAAAGGCAAATAAGGTAACACTGCAATTAACTGGGGAGTGGTGAGGGCGGAATGGTCGTCACCACTCTTTTTCAATGGAAGAAAAAATATACAGCGTTTCTGAAATTTCCCGGGAAGTGAAGCGGGTGATTGAACAGTTTCTCCCGGCGGTTTGGGTGGAAGGCGAAATCTCCAACTATTCGGTCAGCCGGATCGGTCATGTCTATTTTTCACTAAAGGACGAAAAGGCGCTGATCCATTGCGTGCTATGGCGCAACATTGCCGCGACCATTCCGTTTCATCTGTCGTCGGGAATGCGGGTGATCGTCTACGGAGAAATTATCACCTATCCGGCTCAATCCCAGTATCAGATCAATGTCAGGTCGGTGCGTGCGGCGGGACTCGGCAGCCTCTTCATGGCGTTTGAGGCATTAAAACAGAAACTGGACAAGGAGGGGCTTTTTGCGGAGGAGCGAAAAAAGCCGATACCACACTTTCCAAAACGGATCGGTGTCGTTACCAGCATTACCGGAGCCGCAATCCGTGATATCATTGAGATCAGCGGGCGGCGGAATCCCGCGGTGGAGATTCTCGTTTTTCCCGCTCTGGTGCAGGGCGAACAGGCTGCCGATACGATTATTGCAGGCATTCAGGTATTTAACCGGCTGAAAAATGTCGATCTGATCATCATTGGACGCGGCGGCGGATCAATCGAAGACCTCTGGGCTTTTAACGAAGAAAAGGTTGTACGGGCGGTAGCGGCTTCCGATCTGCCGATTATCAGTGCGGTGGGTCACGAGGTGGATTTTACCCTGTCAGATTTTGCGGCTGACTTTCGGGCACCGACACCCTCCGCCGCGGCTGAACTAGCGGTTCCTGACAGAGAAGCGATTGAGCAGAAAATCCAACACTACCGGGAGCGATTTAGTCACATTATCCGGAATTTACTAAATCAGAAAATGCAGTATCTGGATCATCTCTACGCGCGCATCGTCCAATACAATCCGGAAAAGATCGTGCGGGATTACCGACGTAGTTTGCTGGAGATTCAGCGGCAGATCAATATAGCCGTCCTGCATCGCATCCATCAGACACAATTGCGCCTGGAAAATTACCGCAGTACGCTGCGTGCCCTGAATCCGAAAGAGATTTTGAAGCGCGGTTATGCCATCGTGTATACTGACACCGGAAAAAAGGTGATCCGGTCGGTCTCTGAAGTGGCTCCCGGTAAGAATATCAGCGTCGAAATGTCGGACGGTGATTTTCATGCGGAAGTCACATCTGTGGATTGACCTGAAGTAAAAGGAGAAATGTATGCCAAAGAAGAGTGTTTCACTGGAAAGTTCTTTGAAACGGCTGGAAGATATTTTGGCGCAGCTGGAGTCCAGTGAACCGGAACTGGAAAAATCCATCGCGCTCTTTGAGGAAGCGATGGAGTTGTCCGGTGAGTGCCAAAAGCAGCTGGCGGCTTTGGAGAAACGGGTCAAAGTGCTGGTTGAAAAGGGCGGAGAGTATTCAGAGGAAGACCTGCAGGAGTAGCAATGATTATCGGACTTTATCTGCATCCCCATTATCCGACAATTGCCGAGACATTGACGGAAATTATTTCCTTTTTAATTTCCCAAAAACAGCAGATTCTTCTGCCGGAATCGGTCAGGGATTTTGTTCAGATCGAGAATGGGCGGGTGGAATATATGGATGCGGCAAAGATGCCCGGGGTGGTAGATGCCATGTTTAGTATCGGTGGCGACGGTTCTTTTCTGGGCGCTTCCCGACTGATGGCGAAAACCAGTAAACCGGTATTGGGAATTCATCTGGGCGGACTCGGTTTTCTGGCGGACGTCAACATTGAAAACTGTCGGGAGCGTCTGTCGGCATTCCTGAAAGGTGATTATAAGATCGAAGAGCGCAGTGTTCTCAGTGCGACGGTTCAGGCTCGGGAAGAGAACAGGAGCTGTTTTGCTTTCAACGATTTTGTCATTGATAAAGGGCGGACGATGACAATGATCAAAATCCGCACCTATGTTGACGGTGATTACTTTAATACTTACCGCGCCGATGGCTTGATCGTTGCTACACCGACCGGATCGACTGCCTATTCACTGTCTGCCGGCGGACCGATTATTTCTCCTCATCTGAATGTTATTGCCATTTCGCCGATTTGTCCACATAGCTTATCCGCCAGACCGGTGATTTTATCGGGTGATCAGGTGATCCGAATTGAATGTAATGAACTGAACAGTGATGTCTCTTTGATAATCGATGGTCAAAATCGAGTGCCTCTGAACGGGGCAGACAATATTACAATTCAAAAAGCCGATTTTTTACTTAAGATTGTTCGGTTTAAAGGCGATACCTTTTTCAAGACTCTGCGGACAAAAATGAACTGGGGTCTGGATGTACGCGGCAATTAGTTATCGGTAACAGCCGGATGCCGCTATTTATTGATTTCAAGGATACGATAGGATAATTCTATCTGGTTTGTACACAGGTTACAGGAATTATAATAGTCATTTACCCATAGTCGATTATGCGCTACTAATTAGGGCTTCCTGAGAAAGTACTTAATATATTGTAATAACAGTCATTTA
>JBNGDF010000012.1:0-75081 GCA_049975265.1 Fidelibacterota bacterium | reverse complement strand
CGAATTCCGCAGTCTCAATGAGACCGTCGGGAATTCATTTCAAAGAACTCTGAAGGACCTTGCCGGGCGGCGAGCCGGGCGAAAAAATATAGTGTAATAATTGCTATTTCTCTTAAAACCGGGATAAATCGTAACCCATCGCCGCCAGTGCCTGCCGGTTTACCCGGAAAAATTCCCGAATCTGTTCAACCGGGATGATGTGAGTGACACCGTAATTGATGTTCGCCCGATAATCAATATACAGCTCGCCGCCGTAGGGAAAGTTCAGATCGTGTTTGGTCTGGTCAAAGTTTTTGGAAGGGCGGACAACATATTCGTATTCCGCCGCCGCAGAACGGGCGATGCCGACAAATTCAAAGTTAGGCACCCCGTCCCGCACAGCCAGAATCAGTCCGCCGCTGCACCCGCGATTAAAGAGCGCATCCACGATAAACTCGCCATATTTGCTGCGGTTGGGATCGCTGACAATTCCCCGGGTAATCATTTTGTATCCCCTGGGAAAGCCCAGCAGGTAGACGAAACTGCCCCACTCCAGCTCCGCCGCACGACCAAGGGGATAGTCAAAAACCGGAATCAGCGGGAATTCCGAGCCGAGCAGCTTGCCACCCAGGACAGCAATATCGTGTTCCTGATCGGCGATCAATACCTTCACCTCCGGTATTTTCCAGAGATCGGAAACATAATTGGACTGACGCTCTTTGACAGCAACCGACTGAATAAAAATACTCGGCTTGCCGTCCGACAGCGTATGGTAACTGACAATGGTATCCGGGAAGCTGACAATATGGGCACAGGTCAAAAGCGCAATCCGGTTGCCTTCGTGATAAATGATCGTCGCAGTACCGGAAGTGGAATTGTTAAAATAGATGTGCTCCACCGCCTCTTTGTTCAGCACTTCCGGAGTAATATTCCAGCGCAGCAGCTGCACGGATTTATCAAAGACATAACTCTTGTAATAGGCGATGGCGTTGATCATTTTCACGGTCTCGCCGATCTGCTTCAACTCCTTCGAGCAGTTCCGGTAGGGAAACTCCGTATCGTAAATCCCGTCATTCAGGGTGGGATACGCCGCCTGATAAATCTGCCGGGAGCAGGAAGTCAAAAAGAGACCGCCAAATAAGACAATGACGCCAAACAGCACCCGGCACCCGGCAGCTGTTTGCAAAAATTGTTTAAAATGAGTATTCATGGTTAATCTATCATTTTGTCTTCAGACGTTACAACCGGCAAAAATACGGTAAAGGTCGTACCCTTGCCCAATACAGACTGTACTGAAATATACCCATTATGTTTTTTAACAATTGCAAAACTGACCGCCAGTCCCAAACCGCTGCCCCTCGCTTTGGTGGTAAAATAGGGATCAAAAATCCGGACCAGCTGGTCTTCGGGAATTCCCACACCCTGATCTCTGAAACAGATTTTGACATACCGAAACCGGGGATTGAGGATTTCCGGCAGTTCGGCGGCGGTTTGCACATTGAACGCCCTGATTTTCAAGATTCCGCCACCAGGCATCGCCTGATCGGCATTGATGATCAGATTGCTAAAGACCTGTGTTAAGAGGTCCTTATCCGCATCAATCGCCCATAAATCTTCCGCAATATTCAACTCGTATTTTACCTCGCTGGCGCTGAGAAGCAGCTCGGCGGTCTCTTTTAACAGATCAGCCAGATTGATAATCTTTTTCTGCGGTTCAATTCCTTTGGTAAAAGTCAGCAGTTGTCGGGTTACGGTGTTGGCTTTTTGGGTCGCCTCCTGTATTTTTCCGAGATATCTGTTAATGTCCCCACCATCAGCCAGCGCCATTTCGATGAGTTTCAGATTGCCGTCAATAATGGAGAGATGATTGTGAAAATCGTGGACGATGCCGCCCGCCATGATTTCAAAGGTTTCGAGTTTCTGAATACGGTCCCGGTCCATCTGGGAGCGCCGAATCTCGGTAATATCCCGAATCGTGACCAGCCGCCCCAAAAAGGTGCCATTGTCTTTGTAAAGTGGCTGAATTCGGACATCATAGTAGAAGAGCTCCCCAAACCGCTCGACCTGCTCAACACTGTGCGCTTTCATTTTATCAATATATTTTTCCAGCAGCGGGCTGTTTTCCCAGACCTTAGTGAGCTGTTCACCGATGACTTTACTCTCCCGAATACCCAGGATTTTACGACAGGCTGGATTCAGGTCCACCACACGACTGGTCCCGTCCAGAATCAACAAACCGTCTTCGGTCTTATCAATCAGCGTCTTACGGGCAATGGGGACAATACTCAGCAGGTGAAAAAAGAACAGTCCGATGCCGACACAAATTCCCGATACTCCCAGCATAAACGGGGTAAAATCCAGACCGGGAATGTCAATTACTTTAAAAACATAGAGAATATTGCCCGCCCATGGCAACAGCGCGCCGATTAGCAGGAACAACGATTGGTTACGATAATACCGCGTCGTACGTGATACGGTTCTGATAATCAGATAGGAGCCGATTAACAGCAACAGGTAAGAATAGGCGATGATAACCCAAAAGGCGGGTCCGTAATGAACATGCTGTAAAACTACGCTACCGACATTGTAAAAATCGTAGTCCCGCCAGATCAGCCAATGATATTCATTGGTCCATGCCAGAACCAGCATACACACAGGCAGAACCAGGGTAACGCATATCCAGCGCGGGGTCACCCACCGCTTTTCTCCTGCATACAAAAGCGCAAACCAAAACCAGCCCGGCGCCACCAGCATCACGCCGATATAACTGATCTTGTCAAAGAGAACTTTAATAGACGGATTAACTGACAGCAACCAAAACAGATAGGCGAGCTGCCAAAGGGTTACGGCACTCATCAGCACAATAAACGCCCGGGAACCGACGGCGTCCCGATGGCGAATAGCATACATCAGCACAAGCAGAGAGATCACAATTGCGGCGATCATGGGGATGATAAAGGGGATGATACTCAGCGGCATCGCACAATCCTGTTAAAATGTTGGGCTAAACTGTAACCGTTTCACAATTATTCCGGAATTGAAATTGAAAATTACACATTTTTTTTTAACTATCAATTGCGCTTGGACACAAAATTTTGCGGTATGTTGCCCTTTTTCGTCAATCATGAGCCGCATTGTTGTTAACCTCATTTATTGAATCACGATCCCCATCCACTGCGGCGACCGCCCCGCTCTTCGTACTTTAAATCCCTTAGCGTCGGCGATTTGACATTGATGATCAGATTATACTGGCTGGCGTAGCTGTATTTGCTCGGCGTCCAACTGAAACTCAGTTCCCAGCAATGCAGGTCGCGGGTAATCTGGAAGCGCTGCGAAACGATCACTCTGTCAACCAGGTCTACACTGGCATTCCAGCCGATTTTCCATTTGGAACTCAGGTTCAGCTTTACATTGGTGGACATGAAAAAGGTCTCACTTTTAATTGCCGGATTCGCCCGGGAAAGGCTGTAGCGCAGACTGAAGCTGGCGCTCCACAATTCACCGCCCTGGGCGCGCCGGGTAAATTGATCCAGCGGTTCCTTATCATCGACAACCACATCCAGCAGATCGCGGTCAACCCTCCCGGTATCGGAAGCGGCGTCCGCTGTTCTCAGGGCACCAAAGCGGCGTCCCGACAGCGAAAAACCGGTGGAGGCACTCACATTGGTCAGCCGGGGAATGGGAATACCATGCCACTGGTCGTGCCATTCATTCACCCGGCGATTTTTGAATGCATAGAGATCGTGGCTGGCGCTCACATTCAGCACCAGTTTTTTGGATAATTGCGTCCGGATCGAGGTGCTGATGGGTGACCAGTTCAGGCTATCGGCGGCAAAATTGTGATTTGCACTGAAATTCATCGTAAACAGATCAATTTTGTTCTCCTTGTCACCCCGTTTTGTTTTTGCCTGAAAGATATTCCCGAGACTGAAAGTCATGGCGCGCGATTCTCCTGACGGTGTGCCGCCTAATAAAGTACTGCTGAAAGGATCATACGACCATGGGTTTCCACTCGAATCCTCACCGGTTTCGATATACCCGGGATTCCAGCCCAGAATCTCGCCGGTGAAATCGGGTCGGTAGGAAAGTCCCACCCGGGGGGTGATCACATGCCGCAGCGCCTGCAGACTGCCGATCCGCAGCGGAAACATGCCGTACAGTTTCGTCTGGGCACTCATGGAAGCGCTGCCGGTATGCCGAGCCCTGAATCCGGTGACCGGCGCCGTTTTCACCCGGTTATTTTCGATTACAAAACAGCCGGAGTCCAGCATCGGCATGTCGTATTCCCTGACCCAGCCCTCTTCAATACTCATATTCTGGTTTAACGTAATAAATTTCAATACCCTCTGTGAACTGTTCAGAGAAATATTATGGGTAATCGCACTGCGGGTGATATTCTGCTTCACCCATTGCAACGAGTCATTCAGGGTTTCCGCCAGGTAGCTGATATTCTGGTTGTTGCGTAATTTCGAACTCAGACTGAAATAGACATTATTGTACCACCTTCCGCCGGAGGCGCTGCTACCCGACGACAGCGGAATGATCGGTCTGGAGCTGCGGCTGAACGAGACATTGGGCAGCGATCGGCTGATATAGCTGACTCTCTGTCCCTCCCGTTCCGGTGGACTGGCGATCAGATTCTGCGCCTGGAGATTGATGGTCTGGTTCAGCGACATGGACAGCGAATAGGGTTTTCCCGGCCAGGTTTTCGACAGTGTGGCATTACTGATCAGCTGCTGTTTCAGGCGATCGCTCTGATTGTAGCTCATGCGCTTGTACAGATCATCGCTGCTGACGAAGCTGCCGTTGGCGTTGAAGCGCATCGTTGGGCTGAGTTTGTGGTTGTGGCAGACATTCAGGGTCCACTCCCGGCGCATGTAATCGGACAGAAACTCGTTGGTATACCGCCCGCTGATCGAGCCGTCGAAGACATAGCGCTTTTTGTAACGCGTGGCATATTTCGTGATAATGCCCACCCGATCGTAGAAATCCAGCGTCAATTTCAGATCAACATAGTCATTGGGCGCCCAGAAATAGCCCAGTCCGCGGATATTGCCGCCGTCCCGACCGCTCTCGCCGTAGGTCGGCATCAGCCAGCCGGAATGGCGCCGTCCCCCCTTGTTGGGAAAAATGCCGAACGGCAACGCCAACAACGGTATATCGTGAATATAGAGTACAATCGGACGGGCGATGATTTTATCTTTGTGAATCAGCTTCATCTGCCGGCTTTTAAAATAATAATGAGGCGCCTCTTCAATATCGCAGGTGGTATAGACCCCGTTGCGGACATAAAATTCCCTGGTATTAACCTTGCTGATATCCTCACCGTAATAAAAACCGTCCTGTTCTTTGGTTTTACCCTGAACGATCCGCCCCCTTTTGGTCTTCATGTTATAAACCATTTCATCGCCGGCGAAGGGTTCCCTGCCGGTCTGGTAAAGGGTCGGCAGATCGCCGGACAGGGAATCAAAGGGCGCCGTGCCACGGGGATAGGCATAGAGCAGGTTCTCATTCCATTGTACCTCGATCCGTCCCGCCGTCAGGCGCGTATCGCCCGATTCGATGGAAGATTGATCCTCCAGGAAAGTGATCTTGTCCCGGAGATAATAATCAATTCGCGCGGCGGAATAGAGCACTGTGGTATCCATACTGGTATTGGTAGGATCGGGAATAAATTTGCCCTCGGCACCGCCGATCACGGTGATCAGCTGCATGCGCCGGTCGTCAAACAGCATGATCACCGTATCCCCGCTGGCAATATTGATACCCTGAATAACGCTGTCCTCGGTGACATTGTAATAACTGGTCGCCATCCCCGAAACCCGGATCGAATCGGTCTGCCCCTCCTCAAAATAGATTTCCATGAATTTACCGGTGATCTCGTCATAAATTCGCACCGAGTCGCGATTGGCAACGGCGACGGAGTCACTCTCGTCATAGGGCAGATAGGCAACGGAGCGCGATGCGGCGACCGCATTTTCATAAATAAACAGCGCCTGCAGCAATTCGTCCTGCAATTGCAGTTTCATCCGCTCACCGGACAGGTCCTGACCATCCCGATACACCTTTGGCTTGCCGAACATCTCCGCCACCTCCAGTGAGTCGTAATACTCCAGTTCCTCGGCATAAGCACTGAAGTCATCGCGCCAGATTTTGACATTACCGATACTGAGGAACCGCCCCTGATCTTCATATGCCCGGATAATATCGCCCCGAATCCGGAAATTCTCCCTGCCGGTGGAGTCGTACTTGACAACATAGGGATTTTGGCTCGCTTCGATGTTTTCCGATTCGTTAAAATAGACCAGACTGTCACCGAACAGGGTGATATTGCGCCGGCTGTCACGAATGCAGGCATTTTGCCGGGCAATGGCTTTCTCTTCTTCAGAAAAATAACTCAGGCGCCCCGCCGACACCGTTCGCTGTGTGCCGGTGAGCTCCACATTCCGTTCGGCTTCGGTAATGTCATCCTCCACATAATGCTTGAGCCGGTGCGCCGTCAATTTCACCTCTCCGTCATTAAAAACCGCATTCCCATGCGCCAGAATGATTTCACTGGCAGACAGATAGATCAGTGTGTCGGCTTGCAGAACCTGATTTCGCTTCGTGACATGAACATGGCGATAAAAATCCGCCCGCTCATCCTTTTCGTACCAGTACGCCAGATCGCACTTCAGGTCCACTTCGCCTTTACGGAAATGGACATTGCCCGTGAGCTTTTTCAGCACAATTTCTCCCCGGGTAATCTGTTCCAGGCGATCCGCCCCAACCAGACGCAATTTCTCTCCGGGTTTAGCACTCAGCATAACGCACCACAGCCCGATCGGAAAAACCACCAGGGTGCGCACAAAACATAAAATTCGGATTCTGTTCAAGCGGGAATCTCCGGGCAAATAACTGACAACTCGTCGTATAATATACACATTCTTTTGATTTCTTTTAACCTTAACGTTGCAGAACAGGATTTGATCCTCAGAATCTGTTTGTTTTTATAGACTCTTGCCCTAAATTTACGATTGTAATGAGCCGTTCAACTCCGGGAGATAATATGAAGAAATTTGGTCTGTTTTGGGTAATGTTGGTCTGCATCGTTGCCCTGTCCGCCTGCGGTAAAAAGAGCTACCAAAATCATTTTGATCTGGGCAAATGGTATTCGGAAAAGGGCTTGACCGACGAAGCCATTCTGGAATTCAAAGCCGCCACCCAGAGTGATTCCGACCAGTATGAAGCCCACCTCCATCTCGCCATCGCCTACACCAAAAAGGGGTGGTACGAATACGCTATCAAAGAGGCTGAAATCGCCTTCGATCTGCACCCGTCCGACCAGACCTACAAGCTGATTCAACTGATCCGGGACAAGCGATCACTATCGTCCTATCAGGATTTAATCGAATCGGAATAAAAACTCACTGAGCATTTTAAAATTTAACATGCCGTCGTTGCACCCGGCTCCGATCATTTCTGCCAGCCGGCGTGAAGATATTCCCGCTTCTCAGGGCGACTGGCTGTTGCGGCAGATTCGCATCGGTTATGTGGATGTTCCCAATCCCTTCTCAAAAAAAACCTGCCGGGTCTCCTTACAACCCGCTGACGTCGGCGCCTTCGTCTTCTGGTCGAAGAATTACAGCCCCTTTTTCCCCGCACTGGAAAAAATCAATTCACTCTATGACCACCGTTTCCTATTTCACTTTACCATCAACGGTTTCCAGGGTCCGGCAAAAGAAATCTTCGAACCCCGTATTCCCGATTGGCAAACCGCCGTTCAGGCTGCGGCAGTGCTGTCGTCAACATACGGTCCGGAAACCGTTCTCTGGCGCTTCGATCCAATCATATTCTCCGCACTAACGCCGGCAGAGGAGCGCCTCACCGCCTTTACCACCCTTGCCGCAAATCTCGAGGGTGTCGTCCGGCGTTGCTATATCAGCTTCGTAGACCTGTACGGCAAGGTGCGCCGCCGCTTCGCCAGGGTAACTGAGAAACACCAGATTTTATTTCAGATACCCCGTTTCGAAGACCAGGTAAATTTTGTCCGCCGTCTGAAACAGATCGCCTCACAGCATAATATCCGTCTTTTTACCTGTTGTGAAAACGATATTGCCGACGCCGGGGGAATTACCAGGGGTCACTGCATCGATGCAAAACTCTTACAGAGGCTCTATCCGGATATTGCTTTCACCACCGAAATCCGACCGACCCGCCGGGAGTGCGGCTGCTATGTCAGCCGTGATATCGGCACATACAACCGCTGCCGACACCGCTGTCTCTATTGCTATGCAACGCAATAGGTCACTTACCGTAGTCGGCGGTGCTCAGAACATTTCTGCCAATGATATCGTCCCAGTTGTAAATCTGAAATGTCCTGTTATCGGACATGGCGACAAACATGCCATGGGGGAATTTTGCTCCGAGATTGACATTCGTCACGTCCGATCCGTCGCTGTTATTCGTTGAGACATTGACAATTTTCACCAGCTTGTGCTGATGCGGCTTCGCCGGCTCGTTATCCTCGGGATCCCCGGGATCGATAATCGCCGGTGTGCCCTCGCGGGTATAAATCCGGAAACGATTGGCGCTTTGATCCGAAACCAGAATATAGCCGGTCTTACTGTCAAGTGGATAGATGGAAATCCCTTCGTTGTCTTCCCAGTAGTCCTGAGCATGAATGATCCCCAGCTCCTGATCCGCATTCGGGACAGAGGGATTGGCATAATATTTCCGAATCCCATACTGTTCATCGGAATAATAGACATAGCCCAGCGGATCATCCACAGCGATGGCTTCGATCTCCTTGACTCCACTGTATTTCCCGAATTTCCGAATCAGCTCACCAGCGACATTACCACTGCCATCATCTTTCAGAAGGTACTGCCAAAGGTACGTTCCATCCGTGGGTCCCTCTTTACGACTGACAATGGCATAGATCGCTCCGTCCGAGGGACGTTTATATAGCGCAATACCCATGGGCGCCCGCAGTTTTTCACCCACAAAAACCGGGATGCCGCCGTTATCAATACACTTCATGTCCGGCAGGGCAAAGACCCGGATTTTATTCGCCATTCGTTCGGTGGCAACGGCGATATCCACCGGATTACCGTTCAACATCAACCCATACTCCACATCCACATTGTTGGGACGTTTCAGATTACGGACTACTTTATCCTGCAGAATCTTACCCTCTAAATTGTACACATAAAGCGCACCGTCTTTATCTTTATCGGTACCAATGATCAGGCTCCGCGCCGGATCATCAGGGTGAATCCAGATCGCCGGATCGTCGGTATCATGTTTGGTCTGCTCGGTCACTGCGACAGGCTTGACCGCGCCGCAAATCAGCTTCGTCCTTTTGCCGCAGGAATCAACAATAAGCAGTCCGATCACTGCCAATATCAATAGGGGCATAATTATCTTCAGGCGCATCATTTTCTCCTTATTCAAATTTCGAATTTCAGCCTCTGCAGGGAGTCCCCGGTGGACTCCCTGCAGATTTCCGCTTCCACAATTTTAACGCACCGGAGACTGAATTACAACTCAAACTTCACGCCGGTATTCAGCCACCAGGAATAGGATTCCCGCTGAATTGGACGATTGGTCTCACCCATATAGTACCGCAGATAGGCATCGTTGAGATTGACTGCCTGCACATAGAACTGCAGACCGCCGACCAGTTTCTGGCTGGCAGAGAAATCCCACTGAACATGATCGTCGTAGTAAATATCTTCGCCATCCTCTTCGCCTAATTCAGACAGATATGCACCGTGATAATTCATACTTATTCGACCGCTGAAGCCACCCTTGTCATAACTCAGGGCAAAATTTGCCATACTTGCCGACTGACCTGCCAGGGGCAGATCCTCACGTTCTCCAACAGTTGCTGATGATGTCGTGTAGGTATAATTACTATAGATGCCGATATGTTTCAGAAATCCCGGTAAAAAGGTCAGGTGTTGCTGCCAGTGTACCTCAAGTCCGAACAGGTTGGCGGTTTTTCCCTGAAAACATGTTTCGACATCGTATTTCGGGTAATTCGGATCATCCGATTCCGTTTCATACTGAAAGGGGTAGATGATCTTATCCAGCGACTTCATAAAGATACCACCGGACAGGATACCGATGTTCTGGAAATAGTGCTCGCCCAGCAGATCAAAATTCACCGATGTGGTGGGCTCCAGGTCCGGATTTCCGATCTCCATCTCCTCATCTTCCCGGTAGATTAGCTTGTAGGGAACCAGCGTCTCGTAATCCGGTCGCGCAATGCCGGTGGTCAACGCCAATCTCAGATTGGTTCGTTCAGTCGCTTGATATCGCAGATGGACCATCGGGAGAATATGGGACAATGTCTTCTCATTTTCTCTGTCAAGAACCTGTTCAAAGTCACCGTCTTCATTAAAAATCACTTCATGTCCCAGATAATCGATCCTCGTAATCTCGTGCCGGAAACCACCCAGCAGCATCAGCCGACCCAGATTTGCCGTAGTCATGGCATAGTAGGCATAGACATCTTCCGTCGCTTCATAGGTGGCACCGTAAGTATCATCCAATAACAGCTCACCTTCCAACAGACCACTGTCCCGGTTTTCTATAAACCAGTCTCTGACCTTTCCCGGGTCAGGAGACAGAACTCTGACATAATCACCGCCAAATAATTTATCTCTTTCCGGTTCATTAAACTGGTCCATCGTAACATCAGCATCGCCTTCCCAGCCGTATTCCCAGATATTTTCAGCGCGATCTTTCTTCTTCAGCGTTGTTTTCCCACCGAACTTCAATTTCGCCTGATAGCCAGCCAGACTATAGGGTATTTCAAAATTCAGTGCGGCGCCGATGTCACGGTTGGTGGTCTTGGTTGTGTCCGCCTCGAGTTCATCAAACTCATAATTTGCCCGATCGTATTCATAGCCCTCAGCCAGACCGGCAATATTCCATAATGGCAGGTCCCGATCGGATATATCCAGGTTAACCTCCGGCTCTTCATCCAGTTCGAAGGCATACTCGATTTTATCCGGCTCTTCCTCCTGAGCATATCCGTAGGAGACATAGTAGTCCATTTTCAACTTGGCAAACTGGTTCTCGCCGCCGGCAATGAAATTATACAGCATCTGGGTCTGGGTCCGGTCCTTGATTTCCGAGGCAAATGCCGTTTCGGGACTATTGGTCGGCGTATTGTAGAATTCAGCATTATCGGGATCAATGACCATAGCGCGACGGGTCTCCACGTCACTGTAGTTCGTAAACATGCCGGACAGGTAAAACTTATTGCCCTCGCTAATCATGTAATCCAGATTTCCGGACAGGGTCATGCGGTCCCGTCTGATCACGTAATCCCGCAGTTCCAGAGTCTTCAGCGCCCATTCATACTCTCCGCCGCTGGGATCATCCACATCGCCCCAATCCATCTCGTTGTTGTGGGAGCCCCGATTGGCGCGCTGGAAGCTGCCACTAAGCATCAATCCGATATGGTTGTCAGCACCAAAGCGATCCCCGTAATTCAGACCCCCCTGAAAATTGCCCTTACCAACCAGATTGT
Organism: Fidelibacterota bacterium; assembly: GCA_049975265.1. Lineage (GTDB taxonomy): Bacteria > Fidelibacterota > UBA2242 > UBA2242 > UBA2242 > B118-G9. The sequence continues at coordinate 63,578 of JBNGDF010000012.1, read as the reverse complement.
TGTAGCCGCCGCCCAGCGTTCCACTGAGAACTTTACCGGGATAGTCGAGTGCACTCTTGGTTTTCAGATTGACGGCGCCACCAATGGCATCGCCGTCCATGTCCGGTGTAATGGCTTTCGTCACTTCAATTCCGGACAGATTATCGGCGGAAATGACATCCAGCATGACACTGCGGTCACCACCTTCCGGTGATGGAATCTTGACACCGTTGACGGATGTGGAATTCAGACGCGGTGAGGTACCTCTTACCAGCACGTAGCGCCCTTCGCCCTGATCTCTGGTGATCGAGACCCCGGGAATGCGCTGCAGAACCTCGGCAGAATTCATATCGGGAAAGAGCTGCATCTGCTCTTCATCTACGACATTCTTAATACTTTCCGCCGATTTCTGCTGACTCAGCGCTTTCGCCTGTCCCTGGCGCAGACCGGTGACAAGTACTTCACCCATCTCAATACTCCGGGGACTGAGTTCCACATTGAGCGTCACCCGCTCATCCGATCCCCCAATCGTCACCGCCTCCGAATACTCATCATATCCTACATACGAGACCATCACCGTATAGGTACCCACCGGTACATTCAGAATACAAAAATAACCGGTTCGGTCGGTGGTGGCACCGAAATTGGTGCCCTGGAGCAGTACATTCGCTCCGGGGTTTTTCTTTCCAACCCGTAGGCGTGCCCGGCATCCAGCTGCCAGAGACCATTGACCTTGGCAACCGAAGAGCCGTGGGAATGCCCGTTGAAAATTCCCTGAACGTTATATTTTTTCAGCAGCTCCCGCAGCTTGTAGGCATTGCGAAAATATTTATCCAGCGAATCGCCCTGGTGCCGAACGCGACCATTATCCATATCCGGCTGCGCCACCAACGGCTCATGCCCGGCGACAAAAATAAAGGGCTTATCTGTGTTTTTGAGATCCTCCTCAAGCCATTCCAGCAGCTCCGGAACCACATCGCCATCGGTACCCACATCAGATTTCCCATCATAATAGACGTTGATGACCGCCACATGACAGTCACCGATTTCGAAAGAGTAGGTGGTCTCCTCACAGCCCGGCGGACCACTGCGGACGATATGGGGCAGGGAATTCCCGTTGCGGTTATAATCCCGAAAATAGGCCATAGTTTCCGGATCCTCCATGTCGTGGTTGACCACCGCCGGATACCAGGGATAATCCGCACCGAGAATTTCCGCTACCAGCTCCCGGGTGGCATACATCGGGTCCAGATCGCCCGGACTGAGCATGAAGTCGCCCGGTCCGACCTCTTTAATCGCCAGCAATGCTCCCATAAAGTATTCTGGGTGGTGATACTCCTCTGTGGCTTTATACCGCTGATCCTGGGCGACAATAAAGGAGACCGGCTCTTCAACCGAACAATTGAACAGCGGGATTACCAGCATCAACGCCAGTACAATCGCCATAAAGACAGTTCTGGAACTCTTTCTTAAAATTGTATTGCCCCTGTTCATCGGTATCTCCTTTCGATGAGTTTCTCAACGTCGCCGAGCGGTCTTAAAAAGGGCGAGTCCGCTTCCATTTTCAGGCTCGTCACCGCCGCCGACCAGATAATTGCTTCTTCCGGCGGCGCCGATAGTCGCTTAGCGGCATACAAGGCAATACAGGTATCACCGCGCCCACTGCGACCGATCAGCTTTTCCGGGAAAAATCCGGCTTCATAATATTTCCCATCGGCGTACACCAGGATACCGCTGCGATGGGTCAGAACAATTTCGGCAGGTCCCCACTCGTTGAGAATCTTCGCCGCTTTTTTCAGATCGCTCTCACCGGTCAGTGACTCCGCCTCCTTGATATCGGCTTTCAGAATGTTCAGCATGCTCAGCACATGCCGCTTTTGTGGCCATTCAGCATGAATCAGACGACCGCCCTCACCACGCACTCTGACGAAGCCCTGAGCGTCCGCCACCAGCAGTCCCGGCTGAGCATGCAGATACTCTACCAGCTCCACCGGCGCCTCCTCCCTGACGGAGGTGTTGATCAGCCAGGCTTTGGCGCGAAAATCCCGAAACTGGTCAATCGTATAACTGCCAGCGGTTTGCGGACAGGTCAGAATCCGCTCGTCGGGATTATCCGTCGGGTAGTCCAGAACCATCTGGGTGGATGACGACGTAAAGGTGGGGAAAACATCAATTCCGGCGTTTTCCAGCATGCTGATCACATGGCTGTCGGCTTTCGCCAACCGTGTCACGGCGGCTACTTTATATCCCAGCCCCACCGCCGCATGGGCGCCGTAATTAAAACCACCACCGTCTACATGGCGGCTGCCCTGTTTGGTAATGATGGTATCGCTGGTATAATTCCCAAAAATTACTGTGTCATAATGTTTCATAAAATTTTTCTCCGATTTCTAATCGCTGGTTTTAGCTTTCCAAAGTATCGCAGCCAGAATCATTGATAAGAAGGATGAACCGATCCAGTACATAATCACCTTCGAAAAATCGTAGGTCAGGGCTCCATCCACAATCCGGCACCCCTTCTCAATCAGCAGACCACTGATCTGATCCTGGATACCGGCACCGATATAGCTGAAAATACCGATAAAACCCATCGCAGCGCCGGCGGCTTTTTTCGGCGCAATATCAATGGCGAACAAGCCTCCCAGTGAAGCCAGCAGACCACTCATGGTAAAACCGTAGCAGACAAATGCCGCCGTCACCAGAATAGGCTGATTTGGAGCACTGAAAAAGATGATAAACAGCGCTGTCAGCTCGATGATCCCGTAAATCAGAGTCACCGGCGGACGCCGCGCTTTGAACAGTTTGTCGGAAATGAAACCATACACAATACAGCCGAAAATACCGGCAACCGTATTTAAACCGAGAATCGCGCCCGTCTCCATCAGCGAATAGCCTTTGGCTTCCTGGAGATAGAGCACGCCCCAGCTGTTAATGGCGTAGCGGGTCATGTAAACAAAGGCGCTGGCGAAACCCAAAACCCAGATCGCCGGAGTTTTCAGAACCTGCAACTGCGCTTTGGAGGTCAGCTCGGTTTTATTTTTCTCAAGATCCGGCGGAGCACTGTAATCCTTTTTCCAGTCAGCTACCAGGGGTAATCCCAGAGTGCGGGGTTTGTCCTGCAGCGCCAGATAAATCAGTCCGGACAGCAATATGCAAAACACTCCCGGAACAATGAATCCAGCCCGCCAGCCCCAATAGGAGACGACCGCCGACGTCACGACAAAGGTCAAGCCCTCACCGATATTGTGACCGGTACTCCAGATTCCATAGAAACGTCCCCGTTCCGATTTACTGAACCAGTTGGAAAGCGTGACCGCACCCGTGGGCGCACCGAAAGACTGAAACCAGCCGTTCAACCCCCACAATATGATCCAAAGCCAGAGAATCGCTGAAGAACCCATCGCAATATTGACAAGGGCTGACATCAATACCCCGAACGCAAAAAAGCGTTTGACATTGGCATGGTCGGCTAAAAATCCGTTGGTAAATTTACCGATGGCATAAGTATAGAGAAGCGCCGAACCGATATTCCCCAAGTCGGTGGGGGTAAAAATTCCCGCATCCAGAATCGGCTTCTTGACCATATTCAATGCCAATCGCAAGGTATACGCCAGACCATACCCCACCGAGATCGCCAGCATAACCGACAAGCGGTATCGCCTGTACAGTCGGTCGACTTTTGCCTGATCCTGAATCAGCGGTTTATCTTTACCGGTCGCGAAAAATCGTAATATTTTATTCATTCATAGTCCTCTGTAACGAGCTTGATTTTCACGGCTTCAGTACAATCTTCATCGCCCGTTTGGGTAGGTGTTGCAGCGTTTTTAAATCCAGACCGAGCTTTCTAAACGCACCCGGACCATCCCTCAGAGGCAGTGTTTCAGTGAAAAAATTGTCCATTTCCAGCTTATGGGTTCGATAGAGCTTAATCGCCGGCAAAATGGTATTCTGCCCGATGTAGGTTCCCAGAATCTTAATCGCATTCCGGGTAACGATATAGGGATCAATCGTCGCTTTACAGCTGCTGTCCATCCCGAATGCCAGAATTTTTCCGCCGGGTGTGACATATTTCAGGGCATTCTCCAATTGGGTCCCCACCGCATCTATGACAATATCAAACTTCTTGCCATTGGTGAGTTTGATGACCTCAGCTTCCAGATCACACTCATCGGGATTAAAAACAGGTACTCCGAACTTTTCCACAACTTTGAACCGGAAGGGATCAATTTCCGTTACGGCAACTTCGGCGGCAACATTCTTGGCAATGGCGGTAAAAAGGTAACCAATCGGACCACATCCCAGCACCAGCACCGAATCGTAACACTGCATCTGGACGGTATTCATTCCGTTCAGCACGGTGCCAAGGGTTTCCACCTGAGTCCCGAGAATTTCATCAATGGTATCGGGAATTTTGAAACAGACGTCCTCGGTTGCCAGGGTGTACTCCGCAAAACCGCCGTTCCTGAAAACTCCCAGGGTGCGATTCTTTAATTCCACACACTGACTGCTCATACCCATCCGGCAAAATTCACACAGTCCGCAGCGGGAGTTGTTATCCAGGGCAATCCAGTCGCCCTTTTTGACAGCCGTGACTCTATTGCCGACCTCAACCACCGTTCCGCAAAACTCATGTCCCAGTACCGTATTTTCCCGGTAAGCATGTTTACCCTCGAGAATTTTAACATCGGAGCCGCATATCCCACAGGCGGCGACTTTGACCAGAACCTGGTTCGGCTCGGTCACTTTCGGAATTGGAATCCATTCAAAGTCAATCTGTCCGACTTTCTTAAAAACAAGCGCATTCATCATTTCCATAGGTCCTCCAATCCCAATACCATTGGGCTTTATTTTTTTATGTTTTCCAAATTTCGCATTGTATGAATGGTCATTTCGGCGGCGGTATCGGCATCGGGTAAGGGCAGAATCTCAGCGGACAGAAAGCCCGCATAACCGATTTGGGACAGCTTCCAGCAAACCGCCTGAAAATCAATATGACCGGCGCCCGGATACCAGCGGTTGGAATCGGCGATGTGGAAGTGAAATAACCGCTGACCGGCATTCTCAATACTTTCCAGCATATCCGGCTCTTCGATATTCATATGAAAGGTATCCAGCAGCAGACCGACATTTGCTCGTCCCAGTTTGTCCACCAGAGCCATGCCCTCGCCAACCGTGTTGACCGTATTGGCTTCATAACGATTACAGGGCTCAATGACCAATTTGACATCCGGATTAACAGCGGCACACGTATCGAGCGCCTCAATAATCCATGCCTCGGCTTGCTCCGGATCATCTCCCGGCTTCACAATGCCGCGAATCAATCCAATAATCACAATTGCGTTTAACTGCGCGGCGACATCAATGTGCGATTTAATCCTTTCAATGGCTTTCCTGCGAATTGTCCGATCGGGACTGGAAAATGACAGCCCTTCTTCGCCGAAAGCCTGTCCGGTTCCAAGGGCGGACACCGGAAATCCGGTATCAATGGTCAATGCCTTCACCACCGCCAAATCCAGCAGCCGCGGATCACGAACCGCCAGTTCGACGCCATCGTAACCCAGTTTTCGCACCTTTTCAATGTTCTCTGCAACTTTGCCTTTATAAGCCAGGGCATTGAATGTCGCCGGCTGGGTCGAGATTACTATACTGAGCTTCATTGTTCCATTCCTAATTACCGGAACCGGAAAAACCATTCCGTGGATTATTTGCTTCGGGCATACTGATAGATGATTTCCCCTTTTTTATTAACAAAGGTAATAATCAACTCATCCTCTTTCACCGTACAAAGGGAGAAGCCGGAATCCGAACTTGTAAACAGTTGTCCTTCCGTCCGGTGTCTTTCATCAGCTTCACGAGCCTGCGAACCTGAAGTGTTGATCAAATAATCAATGTCGGAGCCTTTCACCCGGATATGCTGAAAATTGTGAATATGCCCACTAACCACAAAATCCACATGATGTTTGTCAAGCAGTGGCTGAAGGCGTTTCTGCAAATCGGTTCGTTCAATATCATCTTTATATGTACCGGCATAAATGGGGTGATGCCCCAGCACGATTTTCCATTTGGCTCCGGAGGCGCCAAGAGTGGAATCGATCCAGGTCAGCTGCCGCTCCATGGACTGTGTACAGGCATCGCGGTACTCCTCCGGATTATTACGATATTTGTCAATTAGCGGCACCGTATCGATAAAAAGCAGCAGAACTTCGGTATTACCGGCTACCTGCCACGTCTTTTCATAATAACGGGCAGACATTTCCTAGCGGCGGCTAATTCCGGAATAGTCGATAACAGCCTGGGTATTGCCCTCATATTCGTGATTGCCCAATACCGGGTACCAGTGTGTCATCAATTCGGGATGTTTGTAAATCCACTCGAAGTTGGTCTCCCAGAGCGGATCATGAATCGACCGGACACCCAGAAAATGGTGGACATCGCCCACAGCTGCGACAAACTCCGCATCCACGATGGCGACAACCGCCCCCATCATTTCCGCCACGGGCTTCTGATAATAATATCCGTTGCGACCCAGATCCCCGGCAATCAAAAATGTAAAAGGCTCCTCCAGCTCCGCCAGAGACTGGGCGTGTTGGGGAATAACATCTTCGCCTGTTCCGGGTATTTCGGGTTGACAACCGATGGCAAGCGCCAGAATCAATGCACTGAGCAATAAATATTGAATGTTTTGTCTCTTCATGAGATTTCTTTCGATTTAAATCCGCCCCGTACCACAATCTGTGGCACAGGCAGATTATTTCAGATATTCATTCTCATTTTTTACAATCCCATCTTGCGAATGGCATAGATTGGACGCCAACCCTCAGTAAAAGGCTCCTTCAGGTACGGTTCCATCTCCTTTTCCGTTCGCATGGTGGTCTTTTCAATCGGCGGAAATGTGCCGGCGGGATAGGCTTCCAGAATCTCTTCCCATAACAGGGTCAGATAGGACAAAATTGCAGCGATGGTGCGCCGGGCTTTTCTGGCTTCGGCGATCGTGGGACGACCTACCACCCCTTCGGGAATCGAATTGATCTCCATCGGGCCGTGCCCCTGTCCCTCCGACCAGCGGCAGGGTCTAGCAAAGGGATCTACCGCTTTATCCATGTGACCATCGGGCAGATAGCCCTCTACCCTGGTCTCTTCCGCCAGCGCCATTTCGACATATTCCGGCGCCAACAGCAGCATTACCGAGGTTTCGGCTTCATCGGCATGGAAAAAATTATCCTCCCAATCGCCGCCCCTATCTCTGGTGCGGAAAAACTCCCGTACGGCGCGATGCCAGTCAATCGTGCGGAAAATGCCCGGCAGATTCCAGGTTTTCTGCAATTCCTGAATCGCCGCCTCCAGAAGCCAGGAGTGACCATGATTGTTTACCAGAATGATTTTACGGAATCCGTCATTCCAGAGACCAACCATGACGTCAATCAGCACCCGTTTCAGCACTTCATCCTCAATGTGAATCGTGCCCGGCATGCCGATATGGTGATGGGGATGACCGCCATAATTCAGCGGATTCCAGACCAGATTCACCGGCGTGCCCTTTTTCACCGAATCCCGGCGGACACCCTCCAGAATCTGGGTCACCATAAATGAGTCCAAAGCAGTGACCGTGTGCCGACCATGCAGCTCGGTACAGCCAATAGGCACAAAGACAATATCATTTTTCTTGCGGTTTTCCACCACTTTCTGTCGAATGGTTGTCTGCACATAGGTACCCGGTTTCGCCAGTTCCGAGGGTGTTGGAATTCCGTAGTTTTCCAGAATTTCGGAAATTTCATCTTCCGAAGCTTCCCAGATTTTCTTCTTCAGCCGTCCGACCGACGTGTCCTCAAAACTCAGGTCGGTTCGATCTGTTTTCAGCCAGCCTTCCATATCGTTACCTCTCTTTTTTTTATTTGTTGAATCTTACTCTTCAGGGAAAACGGTAATTTTCACCTCTTCCCGATTGGTTTGCAACAGCACCAGATTTTCCGGTACCTCTTCCAGCTTGATGCGCTTGGTGATCAATCCCGATACGTCCATGCCACTTGCCATGGAGCTGATCACCCGTGGAAAGGTTCCGTGTCCCGAATGCCCCTGGGCGCCAACCACACTTGCCCGGCGGACCTGGAACACTTCACCGTTCATAGGAATTTTATCGTCCGCCCGGGCTACGATGACCACCGTCGTGTTCAGAGTTTTGCCTTCCCAGATAATCTTCTCCACATCCGGCCAGACCACGCTGGGCAGACCGGTGGCTTCGAGAATCAGCTTGGCGCCCTCACCATTGGTAATATTTAGGATAGCATCGGCGGCATTCACTCTGGTCGGATCAATGCCGTGTGTGGCACCCATGGCAATCGCCATATCCCGCCGGGATTGGGAGGGTTCTGAAATGATCACTCTCGCCGCACCGGCTCGACTTAGAACAGCACAGGCAGCGATGCCCACCGGACCGCTGCCCATGATCACCACATTATCGCCTGGTCGAATGCCGCCGCCCCGTTCGATGACCGCATTATACGCCACCGACGTCGGCTCCACCAGGCTGCCCAGCTCATACATTTTTTCCTCACCGTAAATTGGTCGTAAATCTTCAATGCTCCAGAGATAGCGGGCATCCACGGCGATGTATTTGGCATAGGCACCATCGCAGGAAAAACCGATCTCCTGCAAATGCTCACAATGATTGGGAAATCCGTCGGCGCAGGGACGACAGTAGGAACACCACATCATCTCCTCAGAACAGACCGCCTCGCCCACCTCGTAGGGCAGACCGGTTCGCTTGTTGATCGCTTGGGGTCCCGCCTGAATCACCTTTCCGGAAAACTCATGCCCCAGCGTCGCCGGAAAAGCAGTCAGTCCCGGATAAAAAATGTAGCCGTCCGACGACGTCTGCAGCATATGCACGTCGCTCCCACAAATCCCGCAAGCCCGGACTTCAATCAGCACTTGCGAAGGACCCGGTTTCGGAATCTCTTTCTCCACAATCTCCACGTGGGGATGCCGCCAGACTTTGCTCCCAAGATAGGTTAATTTACCCTCGATATCCTTACTACCCAGCTTGAACTCCGGTTTAGGGTCCCAGTCGGCAAAAAGAGTCACGGTTCTCATCTATCTTCCTTTCTTTTTAATTGATACATTCATATAATTGAATAGACAATAATATTCAAAAAAAATTCTAATAATCGGCAACGTTAACGGCGGTTTCCTTTTTCAGGGAGTCTGTCGCAGCGACAGCGACCTGCAAACCACTGATGCCGTCGTCAATGGTGATCAGCGGGTCGGTTGCATTACGAAGATTATTCAGATAGTTATTCAATTGGGCGACATAGGCTTCACAAAAGCGTTCCGGGAAATAGGGTACGACGTCGTGGGTTACGCCCTCTTTGTTCATTACCAGAATAGGCGTATCTCGCAGATAACCCGCCTTTAGGGTCCCTTTGGTTCCCAGTACTTCCGCCCGGATATCATAGCCATAGACGCCGTTGCGACTGATATCAACTTCGCCCAGTGCGCCCGACTGAAAAGTAAATGCCATGACCACATTATCGGTATCACCGGTAGACTTGACTTCGGGAAATGCCAGCACGCCGCCAATCGTATAGACCGACCGAATATCACCCATATACCAGCGGGCAATATCGAAATCATGAATCGCCATATCCAGAATCTGACCCCCGCTGTTCTCAGGTAAAAGATAATCTAACTCCGGCAGAAAGGGGTCCCGGGATGATCCGCGAAACACCACCGGCGTTCCGATGACACCCTCTTCGATTTTCCGCTTTACCGCCGAAAATCCCTTATCAAACCGGCGCATATAACCCTGCTGATAAAAAACACCCGCCGTTATAACCGCCCGCTTCATCTCCCGGGCATCGTCAAGATTCAGCGTCATCGGCTTTTCACAGAAAACCGGTTTGCCTTCCCGGGCGGCATCAATGACAATCTCCTTGTGGTTGCCGGTGGTCGCCGTAATCACCACCGCATCTACCTGCGGATCGCGATTGACCCCTTGATGACTGTCGTACCATTTCGGAATATCGTACTGTTCCGCTATCTTTTGTGCACGCTCCGGAATCAAATCCGCCACCGCAATTAGATTTGCCTGCGGGACATGCTGAACCAGAAATTCGGCATACATACTCCCCAACCGTCCGGTGCCAATCAATCCGATGTTGATCATTTTTTTCATTTACTAATGTCTTTTCACTTTTTTTAGGATTCAGGAATTCTTAAAGCGTACGACCGAGTTGCGTTCCACCAAATTGGATTTTAACTCCAGTCGCTTGAGCCCCCCGTTGTCACCATTCATCCTGGAAACCAGAATTCCGAGACTCTCCTGCCCCATCTCATAAATCGGTTGATGCATGGTCGTCAGGGAAATCAGATGGGAGCAGGTGGAATGTAAATCATCATAGCCTACGATCGACAGATCCACCGGAATTTTTATGCCTAATTTCTGGGCAACCGAATAAACAACATAGGCAATCCGGTCATGCCCAGCGAACATGGCACTGATTTTACGGTCATGGCTCAACAGATCTTTGGCGACCTGCTGATAATGCTTTTCTGTAAAGGGTCCGTCATGCAGTCTGATCCAGCCGGATTCGGGTGAAATTCCCGCCTCTTCCAGGGCTTTGCGGTACCCTTCATAACGCAGCCGCTCGGTGCTGAAAAGCGTGCTGAGCGTGATGCCGATCCTGCGGTGCCCTTTTTTGATTAAATAGTTGGTCAGCTGGTAACCGCCGTGAAAATTATCGGTTGTCACATAGTCCACATCGGTGTTCGGAATGATGCGGTCCGCCAGCACCACGGGGATATTCCGCTTGCGAAATTTGTCAATAATCTGCAGATTCTTTTCGTCGGAAGCGGCGGTGGGGACAAAGATCACCCCGCCGATATTGCTCTCAAGCAGACGCTCCGCATGAAAAGCCGCCTTGATAAACAGGTCATCGGTGTTACACAAAATTGTACTCAGTTTATTGTTGGCGGCGGCATCTTCCACACCCCGGGCTAATTCCGGTGTATAGCCGCTCCGGATGTCGGGCACCAAAACACCGATGATGTTTTTAGGCTGGGTCCTGTTTGAGCGCCGGGTGACAAAAGTTCCCAGACGGCGTTTGCGGGTCAGATAGCCCATATTCACCAGATTGCTGATCGCCTGACGAATCGTTGCCCGCGCCAGACCGGTGATATGGACCAGCTCCTCTTCCGTCGGTATCTTATCGCCCGGTTTAAAAACCCTCTGCTCAATCTGCTCCCGTAGCCAGGTTTGCAACTGAAAATACTGCGGTACCGGGCTGTTTCGATCGATGATCATGGCTGGATCTTACTCCTGATTCAATTGTATATACAATTATACTTAAACAGTTTCAAAACTGCAAGTTTTTTTTCGCTATTCAAACATTTTCCCCGGATTCAGAATATGATCCGGATCAAAAGCCTGCTTGATTCGCTTCATCAGCCGGATTGTTACCGGATCGAGTGCCATGGAAAGATATTTTTTCCGCTTGTGACCAATACCGTGCTCACCGCTGATCGTGCCCCCTTTGGCAAGCACCATCTGATACAGCGCCACCCGGACCGTCTCCTGAACTTCATGCCACCTGTCCATTGACATTTCCGGTTTCTTAACAATCGTGGTATGTATGTTCCCGTCGCCCGCATGACCAAAGCAGGGGATGATGACATCGTGCTTTTTTGCGATGGCAGTGATCTGCGGCAATATTTCCGGCAGGTTGGCAATGGGCACCACCAAATCCTCGGAACTTTTAACGGGATAAAAGGTCTGGATTCCCTCCGGTACATTGCGCCGCACCGCCCAGACCCGCTCCTGAGTCGTGGCGTTATCGGCTACATAGACCTCAATGGCGCCGTTTTCTTCGCACATTTTACCGATCACTTCATATTCCCGCTCCAGCCCGGGCTCGTCGTTGCCGTCCAGCTCGATCAGCAGCATGGCTCCCACGTCCTGCGAATAGAGCTGTTCATTTAAATAGCGGCAGGCGAGTTCAACGGCGGTTTTATCCATAAATTCCACAGCGGTGGGAATGATTTTGCCGAAAGCGATGATCTTCGGCACCAGCGCCACCGCACTGGCGATATCTTTAAACAGGACCAGCAGGTCTACCCGCTTTGACGGCAGCGGCAACAGTTTAATAAAAATTTTGGTAAAAATCCCCAGCGTCCCTTCGGAGCCTACCATCAGATGAATCAGGTCGTAACCCACCACATCCTTGACCCGTTTGCCGCCCAGCTGGATGATCTCACCTTCCGGCGTAACCACCTCCAGTCCGATAATATAGCGTCCGGTGACACCGTATTTCACCGCTCGCCCGCCCCCGGCATTTTCCGCCACATTCCCGCCGATAAAACAGCTCTCCACGCTCATGGGGTAGCCCGCAAAAAAGAGCCCCTCTTCCGCCAGCAGTAAATTCAGGTCATTGGTAATCACACCCGGCTCAAGAACCGCCACCATATTGGCTTTATCAATTTCCAAAATGCTGTTCATGCGCTCCACAGATAGTAAAATTCCACCGTACACCGGGACAGCACCGCCGGAAAGCCCGCTCCCGGCACCACGGGGCGTCACCGGTATATTTTCCCGGCTGGCTAACTGCATCACCTGAGCCACCTCCTGGGCAGTCCGCGGTTTCACCACCACTTCGGGCATCTGCATGTAGCGCTTGTCCACCACCTCATCATGTGAATAAGGCTCCATTTTATCCGGCTCATCCCAAAGCACAAAACGGGGACCGACAATTTTTTTTAACATTTCCACTATTCCGGAATCAACACGCTTATAACTGGACGGATTCATTCACTCACCTCCGCTTCCTGTTTCAGATTCAGGGCTGCCAGCTTCTCTTTGATCAGTGGTAATACTTCAAATAAATCCGCGACAATTCCGTAGTCCGCCACCTGAAAAATCTGGGCTTCCGGATCGTTATTGATGGCGGCAATATTTTCAGCCGTCTTAATCCCCGCCAGATGCTGGACTGAACCCGATATCCCGACTGCCAGATAGAAGCGCGGACTGACGGTCTTCCCGCTCAGCCCGATCTGGTGCGTGTAGCTGACCCAACCACGGTCTACTGCATCCCGGCTTGCGCCGACCGCACCATCGGGAAACAGCTCCGCCAGTTCCCGCACCATGCGGAAATTTTCATCTTTCTTGAAACCCTTCCCGCCGGCGATGATGATTTCGGCGTCTTGAATATTGCCCACGGCTTCGCTGTTTTCCCGAAATCCAAGCCGCTTGACCCGGCTTTGCAGACTCGTTGCTTCCACCGTTTCCCGGATGATTTCGCCGCGGCGACTCTCATCCGGTTCCAGTGGTTTGTTGGAGTGAGGCCGGACCGTTGCCATTTGAGGACGGTGTGCCGGCGTTTTGATGGTCGCCAGAATATTGCCCCCGATCGCCGGACGGGTCTGAATCAGATTACCCGTTTCCGGATCGATATCCAACTCGGTACAGTCGGCGGTCAGCCCGGTATGACAGACAACCGCCACCGCCGGCGCTACTGTTCTTCCGGTTGTCGTGGCGCTGGCTATCAGAATTTCCGGGCGGTATTTATTAATCAATGTCTTCAGAACCCTGGTATAGGGTTCCGGCAAAAAGTAGCGTAGCTCCGGTCGCTGCACAACGATAATCCGGTCGGCACCGTAGTGAAACAGGCGCGCCAACTCACGGTCTTCAAAGCGATCACCGAGGATAACCGCCACCAGCTGTGACCTGCGTTTATCCGCCAAAGCGCGCCCCCGCTTCAGCAGCTCAAAGGAGACCTGCCGGATAATTCCGCTTTCCTGCTCACCCAGAATCCAGACATGTTGATATGCTGCGTTGCTATCCATCAGACAATCTCTTTCTGTTTTAAAAATTCAATCAGTCCGTCCACCGCTGACATTAACTCCTTTTCATCTTTCGGCGCAACAATTTTGCCCCGGCGTGCCACCTGCGGCTTGGTAATTTTTACTACCCGGGTCGGCGATCCCTTTAAACCCAGAAAATCCGGTTGGGCGTCAATATCTGCCGGACCCCAGGTTTCCAGCTCCGCCGCTTTCGAACGCAATTTTCCTTTTAATGTCGGCAGGCGCGGAAAATTCACCTCCTTGACCACAGTCAGCAGGCAGGGCAGCTGTACCTCCAACTCTTCATACCCCGTTTCAATCATCCGTTCACAGTACAGGTTGCCGTTACGGACCTCCTGAATCCTACTGACATACGTTGCAAAGGGTATATCCAGCCAGGCGGCGATTCCGGGTCCCACCTGTCCGGTATCACCATCGGTGGCGCGCTCGCCACAGAGGATCAGGTCAAACTTTTCGATTTTTTTAATCGCCTGCGACAAAACATATGATGTTGACCAGGTATCCGCTCCGGCAAATTTCTTGTTACTGAGCAGAATGCCATCATCACAACCCATGGCAATTGCTTCCATCAGCGCTTTGCGGGCACTGGGCGGTCCCATGGTGAGAGCGATGATTTCACCCCCGGCGTGCTCTTTCAGCCGAATGGCTGCCTCAATGGCATAGAGATCCAGCGGGTTGACGATCGGCTCGACCCCCTCCCGGATCATGGTTCCGGTCTCCGGATCCATCCTGACATTGCTGGTTTCCGGAACCTGTTTAATCGGTACAATGATTTTCATGCTTACTCCCTGATTATCAGCCCTATCGCAGCGGCGCTTCGGATTTACATTGGAATTTTTACCAGCCCTGTTCTCCGTACCCGACCGGACGGAATTTGGACAAACCGAAATTAAAACTTTCCATCCAAAAATGCAGTATTCATTTTTCTAAATAGCATTGTAAAAAAGAGTATTAAAATTAATTGTCTATACAATTATATCATTCGCCACTTTAAAATGCAACATCTTTTTTAATTTATCCCGACTTTAAAATGTATTTTACCGTGAATTAAACCCTGTTTACCTCCCGTATTTAATAGAAAAAACAAAAAGTGATCCCCTTATTAAACAACATCAATATTGCAATATTGATCCTGTTTGCTAACTTTATTCATCATTATGAGGAACAATGAGAATAAAACGTGGGGGATGCTGATTTATGAACATTCCATTTCCATTTGAAACGATGCTGATCTTCGGGGCATTATCCGTGATGCTGCTGATCGGAGCCTATCTCCGCAACAAGCTGCACTTCTTTCAATATTTCCTAATTCCCAGCTGCCTTCTGGGTGGCATTCTCGGGCTGGTCTTTATCAGCTGCGGCGTTCTTAGGATCGAAGCCTCAGCACTCGAAACATTTGCCTATCATTTTTTCAATATTTCCTTTATTTCTGTCGGTCTGTCCGGCAGCAACGAAGATCAGCCGGACACCATCCGCGCCAGAGATTATCTGAAAGGCTCCGCCTGGATGGCGGTGATTCAGAGCATCTCCTTTTCGATGCAAGCGGTGATCGGGGGACTTATCGTCATCGTAATCGGGCTGCTGGGTTTTAAACTGTTCCCGACTTTCGGTTTTCTCCTATCGTTGGGCTTTGAGGAGGGACCCGGGCAGGCGCTGTCCTTCGGCAAAGTCTGGGAGACCGTGGGATTCGAACATGCCGCCACGATCGGGCTGACCTTTGCCGCCCTAGGATTTCTGTTTTCCTTTTTCGTCGGAGTACCCATTGCGAACTGGGGCATCCGCAAGGGGCTTACGGCACAGGTGCCCGGATCACTGCCACGCCACTTTCTGAAAGGCATTGTGCCAAAAGATCATGATAAAGAGCCCGCCGGGAATCTCACCATGCACTCCGGCAATATTGAAACCCTGGCATTTCATGCCGCCGTCATCGGACTGGTCTATCTGCTGTCGTACGGTTTCACACTGCTACTGGGAAAATTGCTCCCTCCGGACATGGCAAAAATGCTCTGGGGATTTTTCTTCTTTATCGGGATGGCGATTGCCTTTCTGGTCAAACTCATAATGAAAAAACTTAAAATAGACCATCTGCTGGATTCCGGTCTGCAACGGCGCATTACCGGGTTCTCGGTGGATTACCTGATTGTGTCCACCATTATGGCGATCCAGGTGGTAGTGGTCTGGAAATTCATCCTGCCGGTGACGCTGATTGCACTGACCGGCGGTCTGACAACCACTATCATGGTGATTTTCCTGGGGCGGCGGCTGTTCTCGTACAACATTGAACGGTCGGTAACCATTTACGGAACGGTCACCGGCACCGTCTCCAGCGGACTGCTGCTGCTCCGAATCGTTGATCCGGAATTCAAATCGCCGGTCGCCGTGGAGGTCGGCATCATGAATCTCTTCATGGTTCCGGTGATTCTGGGCTATAGTGTCCTGATCAACGCGCCGATCTGGTGGAATTGGAGTCTTCTTCTAACCGTTGGTGTATTTGCCGGAGCACTGATTATCTCATTACTGCTGATGAAGCTTTTAAAACTGGTGGAAGCGCCGAAATTTTAAACCTCTAATTTATTCCACCGGTTCACCGCCTTGCGCAGATTGGGAATAAACGCCCGGTTTAAGCGTTGCAGCTGAGCCATAAGCGTACGAATTGCCGCACGCCGGTTGTCGGATTCATAAGCACACTGGGAAGTCAATTTTGGGAATTGATGCTCTTTCGCATAAGCCGTAACATGCTTTTTACGAATCGAAAGCAGCGGACGCAGCACTGTAATTTTATTATTAAAATAGGATTGCACCGGCTGTAATGACTCCATGTGTCCGGCGTGGACCAGATTCAGCAAGGCGGTTTCCAGATAATCATCCAGATTGTGTCCCAGGGCGACTAATCCGATTTTCCGCTCTGCGGCATGCTGGAAAATCCGTTTGCGGCGTTCCCTGGCGCAGATATAGCAGATGAATGGTTGTGAATCGTCAACATTTCCATTGATTATCGTTAGCGGAATATTCATTTCTTTAAAAAAATCGCGCAAGATTTGCATATCAGAATCTTTCAGCGCCGTTTGGGGGATCTGCACATTCGCCGCTTCCAGGCTCAGACCGGGATTAATCACGCGGCGGTATTCTGCCAGCACCTGCGCCATGCAGAGGCTGTCAATGCCGCCGGAAACAGCCAGCAGCAGCCGGCGCTCCCTGCTGAAAAAATTTGCTTTCTGATTCAGTTTCTGCAGCTCCGCTAAAAAAGAGGACATTTAAATCCTTAGCCTGGCGCCAATTTGAAAGTGATGACGTCGCCGTCCCGGACGATATAGGACTTGCCTTCGATATGGATCAGACCCTGTTCATGCAGCAATTTCTCGGATTTGGTTTTTTCAATGTCCTGCCAGTGGCGCACTTCAGCTTTGATAAACCGTTCTTCAAAACCGCTGTGAATCTGTGCGGCGGCTTTGACCGCCGGCGAACCCGTGGGTACCGTCCAGGCTTGACAAATATTGGATTCCATGGTAAAGAAGCTGATCAGCTGCAGCAGCGAATAACCGGCTTTGATCAGGCGTTCCAGTCCGGATTCGGCGATCTGCCACTCCTTCATCAGCAATTTCCGTTCATCCGGCTCCAGCTCCGTCAGCTCCAGCTCCAGATTCGCCGAGAGAGTCAGAAAAAAGTTGCCGGTAGAAAGCGCGAATTGTTCAAACTCCGTAGTAACGGGAGTCTTTTTTCCGGAAGTCGCTTCACTTTCAGAGATATTCCCCACAATCAGCACCGGTTTGCGGGACAGCAGTCCCAGTTCCCTGATAAACCCCTCCTCTTCAGGATGAGCATGATAATTCTTGGCGGACTTACCCCGGGATAATAGTTCCCTCAGCTCCTCCAGAATCACCATCTGCTTTTTCAATTTCTGATCGCCGCTGCGGGCTTTGACCTGGATTTTGTGAATCCGATTCTCAATAGTTTCCAAATCCTTCAGCAATATTTCAGTCTCCACAATTTCGAAATCCCGAGCGGGATCGAGGCGGTCGTCAATATGGGCTACATTGATATCCTCAAAACAACGCACCACATGCACCAGCGCATCAACCGCCTGAATATAACTGAGAAACTGGTTGCCCAACCCCTCGCCCTGCGAAGCACCTTTCACCAGCCCGGCGATGTCTACGAACTGCAGGGTGGTGGGAATGAGTTTTTCGGGTTGATAGATTTTCCGCAGGAGCTCCAGGCGTTGATCGGGCACTTCGACGATTCCCACGTGAGGCTCGATCGTGCAGAAGGGATAATTTTCCATTGCCACGCCGGCGTGTGTCAAAGCGTTGAACAAGGTGGATTTCCCCACATTCGGCAGACCGACTATTCCGCATTTGAATCCCATTTTATCTCCCGATATTGTATTGTTTCGTCATTGGCATTAAAATATGAAGAATATTTCAGAGTAGGAATAATTTTTCCGGCATTGTTGTTTCTGCTTGCGCTGGGCTGATAAAATCTTTAAATTTGCGTCCGCCCGAGCAATCGGGACTTTGAAAATGGAGCCGTAGTTTCCCGATAGATCGGGTTAGAGCACCGGTCTGCGCGTTCAGCGTCGCATTGCGAGGCTGGACTCGTCCTGCGAAGCGCAGCGAAGCAGGATCACTCCGGAAATTCTCAATGATTTTTCAAAATGGAGCCGTAGTTCAACTGGTTAGAGCACCGGCCTGTCACGCCGGAAGTTGCGGGTTCGAATCCCGTCGGCCCCGCAGTCATAAAACCCACCTTGGAGGTGGGTTTTTACTTTTATCGGAAAGTCATGCCTCATTGTATCCCGCCTGACCTGCGGAGCACAGCAAAGCAGGTTCAGCCCCGCTTATAGCAGATACCACTCGCTACGTGTGATTTTCTGTTCAGGTATCACCACCAACCCGAAGATGACAATTACACCCAGTACATCGGGCGACCATAAAAATCGTACAGTCGTTCCTCATATTCCCGATTGACCGGTACTTTGGGATCATATTCGGGACTGGCTTTTATCTCTTCCTGGGTCAGGTCCACCACCACTTTTTGACAGGACCAGTCAATCGATTCGATCCAATCCGGTGCAAGCAGTACCTTTTTACCGGGCAGCCAGTTGCGGGTATCAACAACCAGATAGCGGATGATCCAGGCGTCATCATCCAATATGAAATCTTCGACGTGACCAACCTCTCCATCCCGGGCTTGAATATAATATCCCGTCACCTCTCTTGCCGAGCGTAAATGCTCGTCTCCGGATTCTTTGTCCACTGAATCACTATCCACCGGTTTACGATCATACAGCAATCCCGGAAATGCCACGGCACCCCAGACATGCGCTCCACCCCAGTAATAAGGCCAGCCATAATACTTAAAGAAGCGAATCTCATGTTGCCGCGATACCGGTTCGGCTTCATCCAAACCTGGAGTATTCTCAATCTGCTTTTTCGTCAATCGCACCGGGAACGCCTGCGCTGACCAATCCGGCTCACCAAGAGAAATCGGTGAAATAATGACTTTACGACCCGGCAACCACTTACCTGTATCGGCAACCATATAGCGTACCGTCCAGAATTTATCATCAAACAGAAAATCCCAACATTTACCGATGTTACCATCCTCTGCATCCAGAGAATATCCAACAATCTCATTTATACTTCTTAACATAACCAACTCCTTTCTGCTCAATCTGTCAAATATTATACCACCATGGTCAATATAAGGCTGTAATAATACAATGTCAAGGATTAATATTACACAAGACTTGTATTTATTCAACTTTGAATGGTTTTTCGGTGCTGAACAGACCGCAAAAGCACCATCTGTCTCAGAACACAGGAAGAATGATTACCTTCTGGCTATTTCATTTTACATATTCAATCTTCCGGTACGTTGTTCGGGCACCCGATTCCAGACGGACAATATATATGCCGGTACTCAGCTGCCGCGGCTGCCAGTTCACCTGATATGTACCTTTCGTTTTATCCACATTGACAAGGGTTGCCACCAATTGACCACGCAGGTTGTAAACCGCCAGGTTGGTCTTACCGTTATCGGAAAGGTTGTAGCAGAGCGTCACGTTCGCGTTAAAGGGATTGGGAAAGGTTTTTTGTAAACCGAATTCTGTCGCCACCGGGGCATCTCCGACCTTAATCCTGATCTCTGCCCCGGCGCACCAGGTGACCTTCCCGCCGAAATCCACGTCGCTTAATCGGTATTCATAGGTCATTCCCGGTTGAACCGCAAAGTCAATATACTGATAATCGTGTTTTTCCGCCGTCGAACCCTGCCCCTGCAACGCTGCATCCGTCAAATAACTCGCAATTTCTTCCCATTTTGAACTTTTCCCCTCAGGGACTCCTGTTGGAGACACTTTGCACTTTCTACATATAATGAAACCCAAGTTTTCAATCTCGCTTTCCGTCGTCCACCGCAATACCACTCCATCACGACTCTGATCCGCAGTGAAATTCACCAACACCACCGGCAGAGACACATCCGCGCCATCTTCCCAGGAGAGATAGGGATAGCCGTTATTGATGATTCCATCGAGGTCCAGGTCCCAATAATTGTTATTGGCTTCATCGTCATAGGGATTGGTTTCAAAGTCCCAGGCGAATGACAAACCCAAACTCCATTCCACATCGGTAAAGGTTCTGACATTTTTCATCTCAACAGTCGTTTTGGGAGTTGCCGATCCGACGGCATCGCTGCTCTGGTTGGAAGCGGTACTATCGAAGAAATTATTGGCATAGCTATTACCTGATCCAGCCTGCTCGCCGATAAAACCTTTATCCGTTGGATTTTCGGCACTATTATAACTGACACTACCCGTTGAATAACAGAATGCCACCACTCCATTATAATTATACCCAACGAAATCACCTAAACTTTCTGAGGTGCTTCCACTGGCTCGGATTACACTTCCAACACAAAAAGAGTTATCAATGGTTGATGTGTTATATCCCACCAAGCCACCGGCGTGCTGATTTCCAGTAACCTCACCACAACTATAACAGCGACTCACAGTCACGTCATTACTACCCACCAGCCCTCCGATATAACTATTACCAATAACCTGACAAACGCTGCTTGAATTTTCAATAATGGCATTGCTATATCCAATCAATCCGCCAACATAATCACCGGTGCCGGTTACCCTGCCGGATGTGGAACAATTGGATATTGTGGCAGAAACCGTATTGACACCAACCAGCCCGCCGACAAAGGTTCCACCGGATATATCGACGCTGGTAACACTCAGATTCTGAATAGTTGCATCACTGATCCAGCCGAACAGCCCGATATAATCAGATGTCCGATTTATTAATAATCCCTCGATGCTGAATTCCTGCCCGTCATACGATCCTGTGAATTTGGTGCCGTTGTTGCCGATTGGTGAAAAGCCGGCACCGACATTATAAAAAGCGCCGCCGTTTTCGAAATCTTCCTGTGTAAATACAATGTCCGCTGTTTGAATAAAGTCATCGCCCCAGGAAGAGCTGTTCGTACAAATCCAGAGCAGATGTTCCCGCGTGGATACCTGCCGTGGACTGCCTGTTGGTTCCGTTCCCGCCGCCCAAAGAACACTACCAAAATTCAATACCATTAAAAGCGCCACTGCCATTTTTCTCATCTGCCTAAACCCGCCTCTCTCGGCTGTTTCGACCCCCGAAACAACCTCTGTTGCCTGTCCCCCTGACCACCTAAAACGAATGCTTGTTAAGTGTAAGGTAAAGAAACCGAACCATTTGAAAAGTAATTCCGGTCACATTATTTCTACAATATTCTCCGTTTCAATTCGCAAATTTCACCACCGGTGATTATATTTATTCACCAGTTATCCGACAAAAACGGAGGTTTAATTCTTTCAACTATGATCAACACCCTCATATTTGATTTCGCCGGGGTGATTGCTTCCGACGGCTACTGGCTCTGGTTTGAAGAAAATGTTCCCGGTCTGGAAAAACACCGCAGCGCTCTGCTGGAGCTCTCAATGCTCGCCGACAGTGCCGCTATCTCGGAAGGCGAATTTATAAAAAGAATCGGTCAGATAATTGGATTCCCGGAGAAGGAAATACGAAACGGTATTCTGGCGTATATCATCCTCAATAAACAAGTCGTCGAACTGATTCGATCCGTCCGCCAAAAGGATTATAAAATCGGACTGCTGACAAATTTTATCGCCCAGTGGCTGCGCCCGATTCTCGAGACCAACCAGCTGAACGAGCTGTTCGACGCAATGCTGATCTCTTCCGAGCACCGGCTCATCAAGCCGCAACGGGAAGCCTTCGAAAAAATTCTGCAAATGCTGGCAGCCACCCCCGAAAATACACTGTTCATAGATGATCGGGAGACCCATGTCACCGCCGCCAGAAATCTGGGTCTTAATGCAATTCAGTTCACCGATTGGACATCCTTCCATAAGGCACTTATTAAACGCAATATTATCATATGAATGCAACTTTTTGTCAAGTTATCAACCATCATTGAAAAGGGAGGTTTATCATGAAAAACGAATTGCAGTGCAGCGCTCCGTCCAACGCCTTATACGGGCTTGGCTTGATCGGCGCAATGGTCTATTATATCTCTCATGCCACCGGTTTCTGGGTGGGTGTGCTCGGTTTTTTCAAAGCTCTCATCTGGCCGGTCTTTTTCGTGTTTGAAGCCCTGCAACATTTCTGCATGTAGTGCCGACAATCCACCGGATGGTTTCGAGAGGAGGGCTGACCGTCAGCTACTTTTTCTCAAGATACGACTTAAACTTTAAGTCTTCATTGATGATATGATTTACCAGCCAGCCTTTTAGAAATTCGAACACATCATCACTTAGCTGTTCCGATTCACCCTCAGTCAGAATCCGGTCACTGACATCCAGAACCTGCCGAATCAAATCCTGATGCTGAACCTTATGATCTGCCAGTTCCGGATAAGCATATTCCGACATTACCTGTTCCTCGTTATTGAAATGGTAACGGGTATAATCAATCAGTTCATGGAGAATTTCTCTGATGTGCTCTGCCGCCTGAACTGAAATTAGCGCGCCGAACAGTTTCTGAATTAATTTCACCAGCCGGCGGTGTTCCTCATCTATAGTGGTGATGCCGGTGCACCAGCTATCGTCCCAGGTAATAAACGCACTCGGGGTATTGACCATCAAGCCTCCAATTATAATTTGATTGTGCACGAATATTTATCACAGAGCATTGAAAAAAGCTGATCACCGGATAGATTTTTAAGGTTCAATACCGAGAATCAGCAGCGGAACGGGCGGGTTTGTCCGCCCGTGCCGGAGCACATTATGAACCTCTTTCTCGAACCAGGGTGGTCCGGAAGACATCTCTTTCTGCATATTTTTCATTTAAGATAACCATTTTTTTCTATTGCCAACCACTCCTTTGGAATTCGGGCAACTTTATCATTCTCGGAAGGTTTATGGACCGGTTTGTTTATCGGTCTGATTTTTAAAGTACCCTCTCTTAATTCGTCAATTCTATTTTTACAGATTTCACAATACTGGGATTCTTTTTCAATTCCTATACAGTTTCGCTTGTTTTTTATCGCCGCAATAAGTGTGGAGCCGACTCCCGCAAATGGGTCTATAATCCAACTTTTTTTCGTTCGTCAGTGGCAACATCATCACCAAATATAATAAAAACCTCAGTCTATTTTACAAATTTTATTTCTAAAAATCCCGGACTTTATCAGCACTCCTTTTTTTAATTGACAATTCTCCTGCCGTACCTGCTTTTTTAATTCCATATATATCCTTATCTTAAATGGTGCAATCAATCATTTCAGCATCGCTCGTCGACAAAACCCGAATCCGCCAGCTGGACCAGCACCGCTATTCCGGCGGTTCCATCCTCTACTGGATGAGCCGCGACCAGCGCGTAAATGATAACTGGGCGCTGCTTTTTGCGTACGAAATGGCGAAAAAGTTCCAGGCGCCACTTTTCGTCATCTTCAATCTAATGCCGGAATTTTTAGGAGCTACCCTGCGCCAATACGACTTCATGGTAAGAGGTTTACAGGAAGTGGCTGTCAATCTGGAACAGCTGCATATTCCTTTCCTGTTGTTCACCGGTCAACCCGACGAAACGATCCCGAAATTTATTAAAAATCAGCAGGTCGGTGCCGTGATCTGTGACTTCTCGCCTCTGCGGATTTACCGGCATTGGAAACAGGAACTCGCCACAAAAACCGATGTTCCGCTTTTCGAAGTAGATGCGCACAATATCATCCCCTGCTGGAGCGCCTCCCCAAAACAGGAGTTTGCCGCGCGGACAATTCGTCCAAAAATTCACCGGCAGCTCTATCAATACCTGCAGGAATATCCGGTTTTGGAACCGCTGTCGCCCGCCAACGCTACACCGCAAGCGGAAATTGATTGGTTAAAGATATTAAAACCATTACCGGTCGATCGGAGTGTCCCGCCGGTTGATTGGCTGCAACCGGGCGAAACAGGCGCCCGCGAAATGCTTAACACATTCATCCAGAACAAACTGCAAAACTACAACAACCAGCGTAACGATCCGGCTCTCGCCGGTCTGTCAAATCTGTCTCCCTACCTGCACTTCGGACAGATCAGCGCCCAGCGTATCGCCCTTGAAATCGAAAAAACCGCTACGGATAAAGAGTCCGCTGAAGCGTTTTTGGAAGAGCTGATTGTCCGCCGGGAGCTCTCCGACAACTTCTGTTTTTACAATCCCGAATATGACAATTGGAACGGTCTGCCCGACTGGTCTAAAAAAACCCTTACCGAGCACAAAGCAGACCCGCGGGAGTTTCTCTACACCCCGAACCAATTCGAATCTGCCACGACACACGATCCGGTCTGGAACGCCTGCCAGTTAGAAATGTGTACAACCGGCAAAATGCACGGCTATATGCGCATGTATTGGGCGAAAAAAATCCTCGAATGGAGTCTGTCTCCGGAAGAGGCGATTCAGACCGCTGTCTACCTGAACGACAAATACGAACTTGACGGGCGCGATCCCAACGGCTATGCTGGTATTTTGTGGTCCATCGGCGGACTCCATGACCGCCCCTGGTTTGAACGACCGGTCTTTGGAAAAGTACGCTATATGAGCAGCGGCGGACTGCACCGAAAATTCAATCCCGACCACTACATTGCAAGAGTTCAACAGGCAGATTATTCGTAACAAATACTACCGCGGACAATCCGCCTGGTCTGTTTTGTCACTCCCGGGTATCAGTCGCATCAGCAAAACATATCCCAACGCCGAACCGACAAAATAATAGGGGAAGTCGCTCCAGGTAAAGGAATTTCCCAAAATCGTCACACCCAGAAAGGTGCTTCGTAAATACCCCAGAAACGACGGGTGCCAGAGCTGCAGAAATTCCAGCGCACTGGTCACCAGAAGAACCACCCCGGCGATGGTGACCGGACGCAAGCGCCTGAAAAGCAGAGCCAGCACAAGGCACCAGAATATTTCGTAAAACACCCCTCCCAGCGAATTCCTCACCCAATCCTGCAGCGGTCCGGTATAAAATTTGGTGTAAAACCCGAGTGGCGTCAAAATCAGCAGGGCGATCAAAATACGGCGTCTCTGGATTCCAGACAGTCTCTCTTTTATCATCAAATCATTCACTCGTCAACGATTTCTTGAAAAAGGTATTGACAATTGCGGCACAGCGTTCCATCTCGCAACCGATCGCCAGATGCCCGCAATCATTTTCCAGCACAACGATTTCACAATCCAGCAGCCGGGCAAATTCCATCGCCGGCAGCGGATTCACCAGATGATCCGTTGCCGAAACGATCATCAGAACTTCCGCATGGATCGCGGCAGCGGTCTCTTCAGCCGAATTATGAAAACGACGATAAATATCGTGATGTTGCATCGCCCGCAGCTGCGCAGCTTTATTCCAGGATGTAAATTGCTCTGATGGTTCCCGATCAAAACCGGCGAAAAAGGTTTCAAATTCCTCTCTGGGATGGTGCCTGACAATATATTCCGGCGTCCGGGCAAACAGTTCCGTATAAATGTTGGTCAACCGTTGAATTTCCCGCTCGGGTCGCCGGGCATCCCGGACTGTCTCGATAATTTCCAGCTCCAGCCGCTGCCTCAGTAAATCAAATGAGCTCAGCGCCGGCGAACAAACATAAGGTAGCGCTTTGTCCATAAATTTTGGGTAACTCACCAGCCAGTCAAAGGTCTGAAAACTGCCCATCGAACCGCCGATAATGCCATATAGATGCCGGACCCCCAGATGCTCCGTAAGCAATCGATACTGACTCTCTACCATGTCGTGAATCGTGAATTCCGGAAATTTGGCGTTCCGCTGCCGCCGGCTGTTCGACGGTGACGACGAAACCCCGTTGCCCAAGGCATCCACAACAATGACACATAATTCGCTATTATCCACCAATTTTCCCGGACCCACCAATTTCGCAACATGCTCGCTGCTGCCACCAAACCAGGTCGGATATAGAATAACGTTCGATTTTTCAGCATTCATTTCTCCAAGAATGCGATAACCGATCCGGCAGTCTTTGATTATCTGCCCGCTCTCCAGTTTAAAATCACCCAATTCGGCAAAACGCTGTTCGCCGCCGGCGTGTAAGACAACCAGACTCAGCAGCAGCACCACAAAAAGTCGGAATCCTGTTTTCATCTCCATTCACCCTCAAGTTTACCAGAAGTAAATTAACCAAACCGGTTCGATTATGAAATATTTCCAATTTGCCGATTTAATCCTAAATTAAAAGGCGATTTATGTTGAAAAGGAATCATTATGCCGTTTATAAAAATTTTCACCGTCGGCGGAACCATTGACAAAATCTATTTCGACCGGAAAAGCGCCTACCAGGTCGGCGATCCCAAAATCGTTGAGGTGCTGCAGGAAGCCAACGTGACCTTCGACTTTGAAACCGAATCTGTCATGCAGAAAGACAGTCTGGATATGGACGACACTGACCGTCAACTGGTTCTCGATAAAATTGCCGCCGATCCCCATGAATTCATAATCGTCACCCACGGCACCGACACCATGATCGAGACTGCCAAAACATTATCCGCCATTCAGGGTAAAACGATCGTTCTGACCGGCTCCATGCAGCCCGCCCGGTTTAAAAACAGTGATGCCGCCTTTAATATCGGCTGCGCAGTAGCCGCCGTCCAGACCCTGCCTCACGGAGTTTACCTGACGATGAACGGGCAGATATTTAAGCCCTTTTCCACCCGCAAGAATGTTGATCTGAACCGCTTCGAGAAAACCGAATAGCATTCGACTTCTATTTTTTTGCAAACAGCGGGATAAAATCAAACTTCGTTACATCTACCAATCCTTTATCGGTCAGTTTCAGTTCCGGGATCACCGGCAGCGCCAGAAACGACAGCGTCATAAAGGGATTTTCCAATGAGCAACCCAGCTCGCGCGCCTTCTCATTGACCTTATCCATTGCGGCACGAACCTCCAGTAGCGGTCTGTCACTCATCAGACCAGCGATCGGCAGCGGTAACGCCGCCAGGACTTTTTGGTCCTTCACGACCAGTTGCCCACCACCCATCCTTTGAATTTCCTTAACGGCAAACAGCATATCTCTGTCGTCGGTGCCGATGACGATAATATTATGCGAGTCGTGCGCCACCGTCGAGGCAAGCGCGCCGCCCTGCAAACCAAGCCCCCGCACAAATCCCAGTCCGATATTGCCACTGGCGTGATGGCGCTCCACCACCGCCATTTTCAGCAGGTCCCGCCCCGGATCGCTGACAGCACATCCGTCTGCAACCCGACACTCCAGAACCACCTTTTTGGTAATCAGCTGGTTTGGGACAACGACAATGGCGTTGACCTGCGACGCCGGCTCAGGTCTGATAACAAGATCAGACAGAGACATTTCCTTAATTTGAACCGTCCGGGGCAGCGCTGCTGTCCGGGGAGCTTTAAACGGCACAATCTCGCCATTCTCAGCCACCAGGCGACCGGTTTTAAATACCTTTTTAATCGTAAAATTATCAAAATTATCGAATAAAATCAGGTCCGCATCATAACCGGGTGCCACGGCACCTTTGGTTCGTAGTCCGAAATACTGTGCCGTATTCAGAGACGCCATCTGCAAGGCGATCAGTGGATCGATCCCGAACGCAATGGCATCCCGCACCATGGAATTAATGTGACCGAAGTCCAGCAGAAAATCGGGATGGCGGTCGTCGGTGACAAAGCCGCAGTGGCGGGCATTCAGAGGCGTAACCAGCGGTAGTAAATCCTTCAGATTCCGTGCTGCTGAACCATCCCGGATCATGAGAAACATCCCCTTTTGCAGCTTCTCCCGCGCCTCTTCAATCTCGCTGCTCTCGTGGTCGGAACGGATGCCTGCCGCAATGTAGGCGGACAATTCCCTGCCACGTACCAGCGGTGCATGACCATCAATCCTTTTCGCACCCGCTACCGCCAATTTATCCAGCACCGCCGGGTCACCGAACAGTACTCCGGGGAAATTCATCATTTCGCCGACACCCAGAATACGCGGATTGTCAATCCACGTACGTATATCATCGGCGGTAACCACCGCACCGGAGGTCTCCAGATGAGTCGCCGGAACACAGGAGGGCAGCATGAAGAAAATTTCCAGCGGCAAATCCATACCGGCGTCCAGCAGATATTTCAATCCCTCCAGACCCATGACGTTGACGATTTCATGGGGATCGGCAACAATCGCCGTTGTGCCCATCGGCACCACCGCTCTGGCAAACTCCGCCGGACCCAACATTGAACTTTCCAGATGAACATGACCGTCAATGAGTCCCGGTGCCAGATAAGCTCCCTCGCCATCGATTGTCGCCCCAGCCTCATAATCACCAAAGCCGATAACTTTGCCAGCAAAAACCGCAACAGCGGTTTCAATAATCTCTCCGGACAACAGGTTCATCACCCGCACATTCGTAATCAGCAGATCAGCCGGCACCTGTCCCCGCGCCGCCATGATCATTTTCTGTAAGCTCATTGTAATCTCCTCAATTCACAAATATAAAAAAAAACACCTTCGCCCCAGAAGGTGTTTTTTGCATCAAGAACGGTTGTTCACTGCGGCGGCTAACGGCAGTTATTCGACAACCACAGGGAGATATCCGAATTCCCCTGTTTCATAGGGTCCAGCATAACGACAAAGTCCGCCAGCGCCTCGAGATCAAATTCAAGCCGGTAGTAACTCAGGGTCCAGATCAGCATCAACAGCACCATCGCACGGTTTCTGGTGATAAACGGTTCGCCGTCTATCATATAGTAGACAAACCAACCCAGCTGGGAATATAGATCGCGGCGATTGGAGAGCCGCTCGCCTAAAAAACTGGTCAGCGAACCGCCGCCCGGCAGCTCCACCACGTTTTTCAGCTTGTCAAGATCACGAATCCCGTATTCATCTTCGAACTTTTTTGCCATCATCCAATTGACATAGCAGAGCAACTTCAGTTCTCTTTTCTGATCATCAGTCATCGATACCTCCCAGCAGATCGGCATGCATCATTAATCGCTCTTCAATACCCCGCAGATGTTCCATTTCATAATCGTCCGGCAGGCTGACCTTGATGGTTTTCAGGGTAACCTCCCTGCGATCCTTGTCTACATCCAGATCGACCTCTGTTCCGAAATCCCAGTGCATGGCTTTGGTTACTTCCCTCGGCAGCAGTACGCCCCGGCTGGATCCTACCCGTATAATTTTTCGCTGCATATCAACCTCGATTGCTTACTTCTTCGTCAGCGTCAATCTGTTCCAAAACGCCGCCGTAATCTTCCAGAAAACTATTGAATTCCTCAAGATAGGTTTTCTGCTTCGGCTCCTCTTCGGGGGGATTGCGCAGAACCACCTTCTCGTTCTCTTCATCCAGGATCAGGTCGATGGGATCGCCAAAGTCCCAATCCATCGTTTTAATCACGTCTTTGGGTAATAGTATACAAAGACTTGCACCAACTCGTACAATTTTTCTTTTCATCGATTCGCCCCTTCGCTCAAAAATTCGACTCAAAATACTTAACATTATCATTAAAATCAAGCCCCGTTTTAAAAAATATCATTAATTGTCAATAAATCGACCGAAATATTGCGCAATAATACCGCAACTCCCCGGTATGGCTATAATTAATCCTTTTGATAACGCTTAGGCCAAAGCCGTTTCAGGCGGTCTTTGATATACTTCTCCACACCACGATCTTTCGGATGGTAGAACAGCTGCTCTCCCAATTCCTCCGGAAGATAGGATTGTGCCACAAAATCATCGGCGAAATCGTGAGGGTAGCGATACTCTTTCCCGTAATCCAGTGACTTCATCAGCCCGGTGGGTGCGTTTCTGAGATGTAGCGGAACGATCGGAAGTATGCCCTCTCTGACCACCTGACGGGCTTGCTCCAGGGACAGATAGGAGGCATTGCTTTTCGGCGAAGCCGCCAGATAGTTGGTCACCTGTGCCAGAATGATCGCCGCCTCCGGCATCCCGATTGCATGTACCGCCTGAAATCCCGACGTCGCCACAGTCAGCGCCAGCGGACTGGCATTGCCGATATCTTCGCTGGCGAGAATAATGAGACGCCGGGCAATAAACAGCGGGTCCTCTCCGTTCTCGAGCATAACGGTCAGCCAGTACACCGCTGCGTCGGGATCGCTGCCGCGCACGCTTTTGATAAATGCCGAAATGACATCATAATGGTAATCACCCTTTTTATCATAGAGCAAATTACGTTGCTGGAGAGCCTCCCGGATCAGGTTCTGATCTATATGAACCCGATTTCCTTCGTCCGGTGCTGCCAGATGCAGACAGATGTCCAGCGCATTCAGTAATTTACGGGCATCACCATTGACGGTCCGCAGCAGAAACCGCCGGGCGGCGGCTTCAATCCGGATATCCCACTTCTGCAGAACAATGTCGCTTTCCAGGGCGTGGGTGAGGATTGTCTCCAGATTCTTCTCACTCAGCGATTTCAATTTCAATACCCGACAGCGCGAAAGGAGCGGTGCAATGACCTCAAACGAGGGGTTCTCCGTGGTGGCGCCAATCAGGACAATCGAACCGTTCTCCACCGCATGCAGCAGCGCATCCTGTTGTGCCTTGTTGAAACGGTGAATTTCATCGATAAAGAGGATGGTTTTCCGATTCTGGCGCCGGTTCAGTTCCGCCTGATCGATAATCTTGCGGACATCCTTCACGCCGGCAGATACGGCACTCAGCTGAAAGAATCTGGCTTCGGCTCGATTGGCAATGATTTTCGCCAGAGTCGTTTTACCGGAGCCGGGCGGTCCCCAGAACAGCATCGAAAAGACCCCGCCCGACACCAGCGCTTTCCGCAAAATTTTTCCCTCCGCGGTCAGATGTTCCTGTCCGACAAAGTCCTCGATATCCGCCGGTCGCATCCGCTCCGCCAGCGGTGGTAAAAGCGCCGCCTGTTCTCCCTGTTTATCAAACAGTTCCATGAAATCAGCTCAGCTCAAAGGATTGCAAATATTCCGGAATCACCGTCTCCCAGTTGAATGTTTCCGCAATTCGTTTTCCCAGCGCCGCCGATTGCGAAGCCTCACCGTGCACAATGAAAATCTTTCGCGGCGCCTCATTGAAATTCGACAGCCAGGCTAAGATTTCATTGTAATCGGCATGGGCTGAAAAGCCGCTGATCTGCTCGATTTTGGCATTGATCGGGACCTGCTGACCATGAATTTTCACCGCCTCAGCCCCCTCCATGATCGTCCGACCCCGGGTCCCTTCAGCCTGATAGCCAATGAAGAGCACAGTGTTTTGAGGATTCCCCAGGCGATTACTGAGATGATGCAAAATGCGCCCGCCGGTTACCATTCCACTGGCGGAAATAATGATCGCCTTATCGGAAATATTGTTGATTGCTTTTGACTGTTCGGCTGTCTGGGCGACTCGTAAATCCGTTGTTTTTAAAATTTCCACCCCTTTCAGCGCCGCTACTTTCGATTCCAGATCGTGATCCTGTGTATTCTTTTCGAACACATCGGTGGCGTGAATCGCCATCGGGCTGTCCACAAAGATCGGCATAATCGGTACACGCTGTTCCTCTTCCAGCTCCCGGATCGTAAACAGCAGCTCCTGGGTTCGTCCGACGGCAAAGGAGGGAATAATCAACACGCCGCCGCGTTCATAACTCTCATTGATGATCCGCGCCAGATCCTCCTTGCGATCGGTCTCACCGTGGAGGCGGTCGCCATAGGTGGATTCTATTACAAGATAATCGGTTCCATACACGGTATGCGGGTCGCGCAGAATCGGTTGCGCCGGACGCCCCAGATCCCCGGAAAATAGAATCCTCCGTTCACCCTTCTCCTGCTGAATCCGGATATCCACAAACGCCGATCCAAGGATATGTCCGGCATCTCGGTAGCAGAGCGTCATGCCGGAACCGATCTCGATTTTTTTGCCATAGGGCAGCGGCTCAAACAGCTCCAGCGCCCGCTCCGCATCCGCCACCGTATACAGCGGCAACGCCGGTTTGTGCTTGCTAAACTGCTTCTTGTTGGCGTATTTGGCATCCTCTTCCTGGAGATGCGCCGAATCGGGCAGCATGATTCCACACAGATCTGCAGTCGCCGGCGTCGCATAAATCTTTCCCTGAAAGCCCAGCTGCACCAGTTTCGGCAGGTAGCCGGTATGATCAATATGGGCATGCGTCAGGATCACCATATCAATACTCGCGGGATCCATCGGAAAATCCTCCCAGTTGCGCAACCGCAACTCCTTCAAACCCTGGAACAGTCCACAGTCGATTAGCAACTTTTTTCCACCGGCTTCCAGCAGAAATTTGGAACCGGTGACTGTCTGCGTCGCACCCAAAAATGTCAACTTCGCCATATCCTCTCCTCTGTTTATTTTAGCAAGACCATCTTTTCCGTGAGAACCTGATCACCGCAGACAACCTGCAGCAAATAACAGCCGGAAGCGACGCTCTGCCCGTAAGCATTGCATCCGTCCCAGGTCAGTAAATATTCTTTCTGTTTATTCCCGTAATGGTTTATTTTGCGGACAATCTGTCCTCTGGAATTATAAATATAACCCTCAAAAGGGTCATTCCCCGGTATCATCAGTTTGAAAGTGACCCGACTGTTAAAGGGATTGGGGTAGCCGTGACTGAGCGTCGCGGTCGCCGGTAAAGGCGGATGATCGGGAGCAGTATCCATACAATCAAAACCGAACCACTGGGAGATAATTTTCAATATTGTTCTGCGTTGCTGGCGATCCGTAATGGTTTCCCAGGGAAAACCGAAATAGACCAGTTTTCCCGGAGTCGAGCCATCTAAAAAGGCTCCTTCGTATTGAATTGCTGCAGCGTTTCCGGACGAGTATTCAAGACAGGCTGCAGCGCCCAGCTTGGGAGAAATCTGATCGGGATAATCTTCTTCATAAATCCCACCGGAGCCATCGTCAAACTCAAAAGTCAGACCGGCAAATATTCCGTCCTCGGTACCAATCACATTGTAAATTCCCGCATCGTCTTTATCATAATCGGCATGGAGATATTGCAGAAAAAATGATTTGTCTGCCGCACTGCCTTCGTAATCCAGATCCCAGGCGATCTCCGATCCGCTGACAAAGAGCTGACCGCCGTTTTCCAGATAATCCTCAACCAAATCCTGTTCGACATCGGAAAAAGTTTCGTCATCCGTGCTTTCATCACCCAAAATCCAGTAAACCGCCCGGTAATCAGAGAGTTGGACCGCCCCGGCGGTGAGCGCTTCATTGGCGACGGTCTCAAAAGAAATTCCCAAAGCGGCTAAATCGGCACCCATCCATTGCGCAAAAGCATGATATGGCAAACTCCAGCTGCCTCTCCGATCAAAACCATCTACGATCAATACTTTCCCATCTGCCACGGGAGCAGTATAAAAACCGTAGGTGTCCGACGGCAGACTCTCGATGTCGGCATCTCCTTCATTATTGATGGACTTTACCCGGATAAACCCGGGACCGTCAGACCACTCATAATCAACATTCGTAATATCCGCTGCAATCAGCGAATCGCCCAGCAATGAGATCCAGTTTTCCCCGTCTTCCGAATATTCAACACGGATGCCGCTGATATTTTCCTGAGAGCCAAGATTCCAACTAAACGATGCATGGATATCATTATCTATAGTAGTAAGTAATACTGGTTGAGCCATAGGAATATAGGGACCGATCATGTTGATATACTCGCGGGGAGAATAATCGGCAATCTCCGAATAGGTGCGATTCGTATAATTCACCCGCCAATCGGTCTTTGAGCCCGCCGCTTCCACGGCAAGTATACTTCCATCCCCCAAATTGGACACCGCCAGGATCACATGCCCGTGTTTATGGATGGCGTCGCCCGGTTTAATAATATCCCAGGAATCAAGTAACGTTGTGATCGGACCATCGACATTATCCCAGCTCACATCGACATCCATGCTGCGGGTCGAATAATGGGACGTCAATTTCCAGCAGCGGGACACAAAACCGGAGCAGTCCACCCCCACGGCATAACTGCTGACGCCGCTGGTCGCCCGGTCTCCGGCGGATTTACCATCCGATAATCCCTGATCGAATTGCGGGATTGTATTGAAGCCGCCCCACTTGTAGGGAACCTTATAGTTCGTCCCCAACTGAACCCATTCCGGCGTCCAGAGTTCCACCCCGTCGGGATCGGTGATTAATCCGTTTGTAATATTCGCCGCTGTTGCCGTCCAGCCATGCACCACATAGGTCTCGGCAATCGCCAGCGCCTCGCTGCGAGTTACCACGGCGCTGAGTTTACTGAGCGGGCTTTTTTTTTCCAATGCCGGCGATTCTTCCTGAATTGCCTCATTATAGTGCAGGTAGCGTTGAAATTTCTCAGGATAGACCGCTTCGAATATCGTGGAATTTTCCCGTGATAAATCCCATTTGATAATATGAATCCCGTCATCCGAAGACAGCATATGATAGAGAATTCCGTCTTCATCCAGGCGCAAATCGTTCCACATTTTTGCGTAGCAATGGGGCGGAATCGTGATTGTCCCGGCGTGCTCTCCGGATGATTTCACAATCCAGACCTCCCGCTGAACCTTCAGCGGAATCTCCCGGATAATCAGGTCCAAATTCAGAAAAAGGCGATCATATTTGTCAACACCAACCAAACCAAAGGAGCCCAGATTGTGACCGGGAATATCCAGATTGATTGTTTCCGTCCGGTCCCCGTTTTCATCCAACAGGGTGACGGTTGCCCGGGACCGGGATTCTTTTTTCAGATCACAGGTGGGTATCCCCGGTGAAACGGCTTTTGACAGACGCTGATTGGTGATTTTTGATACCGAGCCGTCATGGTTAATGGCGACAATCTCATTTTGAAACTGTTTGATTTTCTGAATAATGGGCAACGGTCCGCTCTGCCGAATCGATGCAGCCATCTTTCCATTCCTGTAAATAATAATCCCATTATCCGCCAGATAGGCATATTCACCGTCGGGTTGAATGATAAAATCCCGGGCAGACCGGGGAACCGGCAGCCGATCCGCCAAATGCCCCGAAACATAGTGGTGAATGACCCGCTGATGCTGATCCAGCAGATATACATTGTCACCATTAACCCGAAAATTTTGCGGTCCGACCCGCCCCTCCGGATCGAGAGTATAGCTGACATTTCCCATGGAGTCAACATTCCAGGGAACGAACAGCTGCTCCTCCGGCTGAACCTGCGCTAGCCCGACCCGCAGAAACATGAACAGACACAATCCGCCGATAATCTTTCGCATAAATCACCTATTTAACGGTTTTGGGATAGGGGTTTTTGAATTTAATATAACCGATCAGACGCCAGACACCCCAGATGATTAACAGATAGGCGATTATCAACCCAAATACAATCCAGTAACCCCGCAGTTCATTGTTGAAAAAGTTCATCGGCACGGTCAGGAGAATCAGCACCGGTAAGCCCAGAAACAGCCCGATGCCGCTGCCATAGACCATATCCTCTGCCACCGGCGTCTCAAACTCCGGGTCCGTCACCCGCAACAGGACCAGCGCGGAGTTCAGCGTCCCGGTCAGCTCGCCCCAGAGGGCGATAAACCGCTCGAAGTGGTAATCGTCAAAAGCCCGCCAGCAGACATAGCCCAGCAAAAAATAGGTGGCAAATGCCGCAGCAACGGACATCACCAGGATCGGTGCCCAATACATCCAGACAATCTTCAGGCTGATGGCACAAATCGCCGCCACCACCAGATAGTCCACCGACACACCCGCCAGGCGGTTCATCAAACCCTTATCGATCAGATAACTTTTCCTGGTAAAGTCCAGAATCTTGCGGGTAAACAGCGCCACCAGGAGAGCAATTAAAAAATGAAACGACCAGACCGTGGGCACAAATCCGCCGGCGCCCATGCGCTCCATAAAATGCGTCAGGTTCCAGACAATCCAGTAGGTAAACAGGTAGACGATGCCGATGGTGGCAATCTGAAACGCCAGCGGTTCGATGGCTTCCGTGGAGAGCGTCAAATAACCCGCTACCCGCGGTTTTTCCTCTTTAACGACGCCCCGGCGCATATCTCCGGTGATGCCCTCCAGTCCTTTCACCAGACGGGTTTCCCGGTTTCTGATGCCCCGGTAAATCAGGATGATACCGATGAAATAGGCTGCCAGATAGCCCAGCGCCGCAAAGGTCAGTCCCACATCCCCACCGCCGACAAATCCGTATTGCTCCCAGCTGTTGCCCAGCGCATACGCCAGACCGGGACCATTCCCGAAACCCAGCGGTAAAAGCAGTCCGATTGCCGGAAAGAGGTCGGGCTTGATCGTATAAACGAATAAAAACGTTACCATCAGACCAATGACGCCCTGGATCAGAATCCCTGACAGATTTGCGATCGCTTTACTAAGTGGTCCGCGCCCCCAGTGTGTCTTCTGCTGCCGGAGTCCGATCGCCACAAAGGTGATCGCCAGCAGGTGATACACATACATCCCGAGCCGGTCGCCGTTTAGCGGAATCAGCCGGAGAATTTCCGGTCCCAGAATCAGTCCAATAAAGCCGGCAATTATATTATTGGGGATCAGGAATTTCTGAAAGAATTTTCCGTAGCGCCGTAAAATTGTCCCTAAAATCAAAAATCCGCTGAGCCAGGCAAAATCCAGCACAACGTTTTTTAAATCCAGCGTAAGTTCCCAAGCGTTCATCGTCTGTCCCTTCCGTTATTGATCATTGACTGGTATAATGGTGATGCTTCAATAATTCATCCCGGTTACCGAACTGAATCTAATATAGCCAACTCCGTCGTCATTGTCACTATGGAAATGATTTGAGAGTGGCTTTGCCATGCGACATGAATCAGGAATTTGCTGCCGATTCGGAATTACTATTTGGAATTTAGACGGAAAATCGTATTTTTCTTTCCATTAAGACAAGCAAGAGGATATTTTTTATGAGTGAACAGAAAAAAGGAACTTTCCGGTCGTTTCCGCCCACCTACTGGCTGGCGGTCGTAATGGAGTTTTTTGAACGCGGTTCCTATTACGGAATGATGAGTATTCTGTCGGTCTATATGACGGAGAAACTGGGGTTCGCCAAGGAGAGCGTCGGCTTGATAAAGGGTACAATCCAGCCGATTTTATACTTTCTGCCGATCATCTCCGGAGCGCTGGCAGACCGTTTCGGGTACCGCCGGGCGCTGACGGTGGCGTTTACCCTGCTGGGCGCCGGTTACCTGATCACCAGCCAGATGACCAGCTATGCGGCAGTCTTTCTGGCGCTCTGTATCATGGCGCTGGGCGCCGGAACCTTCAAACCGATTATCTCCGGGACCATCGCCCGGGTGACGGACAAATCCAATTCCTCACTCGGTTTCGGAATTTTCTACTGGAGCATCAATCTCGGGGCGTTTCTGTTTCCCATGTTTCTGGTACCTTTCCTGAAATCGGCGGATCCCAGCTGGCGCTGGGTGATCATCGCTTCGGGCATTGGAACGGGAATTATGCTGATTCCCACCTTTTTCCTCTACAAAGAGCCTCCGATGCACGAGCGCAGAAAGGAGCATGAGACCGATCTGCTGCAGACGATTGCCAATGCTTTTGAGATCATCTACAGCCCCATTGTGCTGCTCTTTCTAAAAGCGCGGGAGGCGTTAAAAAATGCCCGGTTGATCTACGGTATCACGGGGTTGATTGCCTTGCTGGCGATCTACCTGCTGATCGCTAAAAATTCCTTTTTCCTGTTGTATGTCACGCTGTTGATAACGGGCTGTTTTTTCATCCTGAATGTAAAATCCCGTTGCGGGATTTTCAAAGCGTGTACGCATACACGGGCGGCTGTTATGCTCCTTGTCGTCGGCGGTTTGATCCTCTGGCTGCTACCGGGTCTGACCCTCTACTCCCGAATCGTCACTTCGGTCATCTTCATAACCGTCTTTTCACTGTTTAAAATCGATTCGGCGGAGCCGGCGAAGTTCATCGACTATTTTAAATTTCTACTGCTGATCTGCATCTACTCCGGTTTCTGGGTACTCTATTTCCAGATGTTCGACTCGGTGCTGTGGTACGTAAACGATTATGTGGATGCCGCCAGTCTGGATGCCGCCGTAAACCGGATGCTGGCGTTTCTGGGAATCGGTTATGAATGGCACTTTGACATTGAGCATGTCACGGTGATCAATGCCCTGACCATCATCATTTTACAGATTTTCATCTCCATGCTGGTAAAAAACACCAAAGCCCTGCCCACCATGATGGTGGCAATCGGGCTGGGAACGCTGGGTATGGCGATATTGGCAATCAACACCAGCATCTGGGTCTTCATGGCGGGGATCGTGATCTTTTCCATCGGTGAAATGACCGCCCATCCGAAATTTATCAGTTACATCGGGCAGACCGCACCAAAGGAGCGGCTGGCGACCTTTATGGGCTACATCTTTCTATACGGAGTGATCGGCTCATCCATCGGCGCCATCGTCGGAGCAAAACTCTATGTCCATTTTGTAGACGGTCTGCAACAGCCACGCACGCTCTGGTTAATCTTTTCGCTGATCGGCATCGTAACCATAATCGGGTTATTCCTCTACAATAAGTTCCTGACGCCGAAGGAGGTGGAATAAAAGAGGCACTATCGATTCATGGAAATCACCAATCGAATATTAAAAAAAATCCTGCGGGATTGCCGGCGAAATCAGCCGGATTCGGCGGCAGAGACCGGACGCACCGCGATCCTGCTGACCTTCCCCTTTGACGAACAACACCAGCAGATCGCCTACCGGGTCTTCGCGCCGGTGCTGAAATCTCCCGCGCTGAGCTCCTGCAATCTGATAGCGAAATCGGGACTGGATATACTCACGGATATTCCGCCTGAAAAGCAGCTGCTGTTGACATTGCCGGAAAATATTCTGAAAGAACCGCTGCTGGATGCAGCAATCAGTCGGCAGCTCCAGCGCTTCCGGTTTGCCGTGGCGCTGGACCTGAATCCGGAATTTCACCCCTATAATGCCGCCGCTGTTTTACAAAGCGGAGCGCCCAAACGGATCGGTTTTCTGACGGAATACGCCGATTATTTTTACAATATACAAATTTCCAAAAAGAGCTCTGATCCCATCGAATCCTCTTACCGGATCATGCTGGATCTGGTACGCGATACAGGTCTGATCTGAGCTGTAAAATTGACGCTTATCAAGGCGATTGTTTTTATCGAAAATTTTCCTTGACGCTGGCACTCTATCGCTTTATATTTACCGCCGCTAAGTAGGAGGAACTTCAATGGAAGATTTGGTATGCCCCGAGTGTGGCGCCGCACTAAACGAAGCAGATTTACGTGAAAATCTGGTCTGTAAACACTGTAAAACAAAATTGCGGGATCCCAAGTATATCGACTTCCTCGAGCTGCTGGTCTATAACGATATCGTTGATGATATTGATTTCTTTGATATGAGCCTGTACGGTGAGGAGATTCTGAAAGAGGAACGGGAAGATTATGACGAACCGGATATCGATCCTTCCAAATTCGAGAAACGCAAAGAGGTTTGGGACGAATTCGAGGATGATATAGAACTGAATGAAGGTCTCCAGGATGATAGCGACATCGAAGAAGAGGCTTGGGATATCATCGATCCCGAGGTGCTGGAAGAGGATGATCTCGACGATTTTGATGACGACGAATAACAACGACCGGGACGATGATTGAGCAAACATTTTAAAACAACGAACCCAAAAGGTAAATGCCATGAATAGTAAAAATGAGGGCAAACAGCTGAAAATTGAGCTCCCCGAAAGCCGGGCGGAAGGAAATTACAGCAATTTTACGGTCATTTCCCACTCTGCCGCCGAGTTCGTGATCGATTTTGCGCGGATTATGCCCGGTTCCCCCAAAGCCGTTGTGCAGAGTCGCGTGATTATGACGCCGACGCATGCCAAGACACTGCTCTATACCCTGCAGGACAATATCAAAAAATTCGAGGATAAATTCGGCACCATCAAGCTGCCTGACAAGAGCGAGGACGTGCCTTTCGGATTTCAGCCGCCGCCCAAAAGCAGCCTGCCCAATTAAGCCGGGATTAACGGTCTAAAGAAACCGATCAAAATACTCCAGAAGCTTATAGAACAAATCTATATAGGTCTGGCCCGACGTAATTACGCCATCTTCCCAGGGATAGTAAATAAAATCGATGCGCTTTTCCAGGGTTACCATCTGCCGGATCAGTGCGGGGCTATCCACCAGCGGTCTGAGTGGGCGGTTGTCGCCATAAAACAGCAGCAACTTGCCGCGTAACCGAGCAACCGTTTCCGGAGACGCCAAATCGGGAGTGAGTTGACGCCGGCGAATCTGCTGAAAGAGAATCCAATCGTAAAGTGAAGGCTCCGGTTCCCAGCGATTATCCAGTAACACCGCCACCGCGGTGTTGAAATATTCCGGCACATTCAGCAGCGCCATAATACTGAGATAGCCGCTATAGCCAAATCCGGTGACGCCGATGCGACTCATATCAATAAATTCCTGCCGGCTCAATTCGCCGATAACCTCACAAATCTGGGAAAGCGGCTGTACCCAGGGCGCCAGCGTGTCAACGGTCGCCTCCAGACAGGGAATCCGGTCAAGCCCGGTGACATCAATTTCGGCAACGACGTAATCCCGGCTGGCAAGCCACTGACTAAGCAGATGGCTGATTTTCCACTCGTGCAATCCGTTGACCGGTCCGTTTGCCCGGTTCAAAAAAAGAATCAGCGGGTACTTATCGGCGCTCAACCGGTCGGAGGGATACCATAACTTATAATGAATATCCTGTCCGGTGCGCGGGTCGGCGATTTTACGATCGAGAGCAGTATTCAGGTGGTCGGCATTGGGGATTCGGCTGTCGGCTTTTAAAAACAGTCCTGCTTTGCTGACGGGAAATGTGCGGGTCAGGTAGAGCTGCGGCGGGATCGCTGGGGTAGAGTAGATATCAACGATATAACCACCGGTAGCCGACAGGACAAAATCGTGACAGCCGCGCAGGTAGGAAAGATTGAGTACCTTACCGGTTTTCTGATCAATTGTATAAATCTGTTTTTCGTGGTAATTTTCCTTATTGGCGGAGAAATAGAGCTGGTCGTCGGCAGGATTGGCGTGATAGTCAAAGACATGCCATTTCCCGCGGGTGATGGCGATCGGTGTAGGATGCTCCAGACCCGTGCTGAAAATGTGCTGATAGCCGTTCTGAAGTTCGCCGAAAAGCAATTTTTCCCGTGACGGCAGCCAGTAGAGTTTGGCACCGAAATCGCCACACCATAATTCATTGCTACAGTGATAGATGGTGTCGATTTGGGCGGTATGTAAATCAATTGTGATAATCGTCCGGGCGGTCAACGTTGCCGCAAGGTAATCCACAGCCAGCCGGTTTTTTCCCGGAATGTACAAAACGTCACGGACCAGCACCTTTTCGTTTCCGGTGAGCGGCAGTATCGCCGTTTCCTGATTCACCAGGTCAAACCGATACAGCCGGTTGGCGAGATGATCTTCATAGGCTGGCATGATCAAGGCGGTTTCATCGGGCAACCAGCAGTAAGGTGCATACCGGTTGTTGCGGCAATGCAGACCGAGTGCATTCCAATCGGCGGGAATAGCGCCGGAGAGCTGAATCTCCCGTCCCGTCTTAACATCGATCAGGCGCAGGGTATTATCCCGGATAAAGGAGACATAGCGCCCTGCCGGGGAAATCCGGGGGAAGAGCTCCGGCGACGGTGTAATCGTCAGCGCCAGTGGTTCGTCCTGGGTGCCGGGTTGCAGGGTATAGATGTCGCCGTTACGGACAAAGAGCAGGCGCTGCTGGTCGGGAAACCACTGTAACTCGGTGAGCGGATGACCGGCGCCGTCGTCATTAAAACGGGTGATCCGTCGGAGCCTGCCGGAAGGAATCCGGGCGAGCCAGATATCGCCATCAGGGTAACCCTCTTGATTCCAGACAAAGGCAACAGCGGAGTCGCCGGGGGACCAGCAAATCTGTTCCGGCGCATCGCCGTAAAAAGCCGGCTGGCGGAAAATGTCCGAGGGACTGGGAAAACGCTGTGCGCTAATTCCGGTAATAAAAAGGGCTATAAGCAGACATAACTTTTTCATCTCAACCTTCCGGACATTTTATCGTTGGGTATGGATTTCACAGCAGAAATAAAGTACGGAATCCCGCCACAAGATTCAAATGCTTTGTGCCGCCATTTTAGTTTTTCGTAAATATTTCGCGTATTCTGCGGATGTACTCCGGCGTCGTGCCGCAACAGCCGCCGATGATCTCCACGCCCAGCGCTCTGATCTCTGCAATGTTTTCCGCATAACGCTCCGGCGTTTCCGGATAGACCAGCCGACCATCCCGGTTTTCCGGCAGTCCGGCATTGGATTGAATAATAACCGGCACGGTAACACATCGGCGGATTTCTGCCGCCAGTTCAATCATCAGATCGCTGCCGATGGAGCAGTTGGCGCCGACGGCAACCGCCCCGGCATCAACAAGCGCGTGCATACTCTCATCCACCCGGTTACCCATAATCGTAGCGAAACCCAGCGGACCTTTCTCAAAGGTCAAGGTAGCAAAAACCGGTAGATCGGTGACCGCCCGGATTCCTTTAATCGCCGCCAGAGATTCATTGATATCGAACATCGTTTCGACAATGAAGAGATCGACACCGTTCTTAGCCAGTATTTCCGCCTGCCGGGAAAAATTATCCTCTACCTCGCCTGCGGTAATAAGTCCCAACGGTTCCAGCATCTCGCCCATGGGACCGATGTCGCCGGCGACAAACCGCTCACTGCCGGCAGCCTGCCGGGCAATCCGAGCTGCCGTTTGATTGGCTTGCTCCATTAAGTGTTCAATCCCAGCGCT
The DNA here is from genome assembly GCA_049975265.1 of Fidelibacterota bacterium. GTDB lineage: Bacteria > Fidelibacterota > UBA2242 > UBA2242 > UBA2242 > B118-G9. The sequence goes on along the minus strand of JBNGDF010000012.1, from coordinate 20,473 downwards.
CCTCATTTTGATCGGCGAGCCGCCGAAGGTGTTGGTGGTAATGACGTCGGAGCCGGCTTCGAGATAAGCTTTATGAATCGCCAGAACGGTATCCGGTTTTTCAATGTTCATCATTTCCGAAGCCATCCCCGTGGGCATGCCGCCTGCCATTAACATGGAACCCATGGCGCCGTCGAACAGGAGTCCGGTGCTTCTTGCCTTTTCCAGTACATTCATGCGGGGCTCTCCTTTATTTCAGGTACATCATTTTGCCGGTCTGCCCAAAGCCGTCGGCGGTCTGCAACCGGTAGAGATAGACACCCGCCGGAACGCTGCGCTGCTGCTGATCCCGGGCGTCCCAGGCTACCCGGTAGTGTCCCGGTTGCTGCCGGGTGTGGACAAGGGTCTTGACCAGGACTCCGCGCAGATCGAAAATCTGCAGCGTCACGGTAGCGATCGTTTCGAGATCATAGCGGATTTTCGTCGTGGGGTTAAAGGGATTGGGGTAGCAGCTGTAGAGCCGAAAATATTCGACGGCAGGCGCCACATTACAAATATCGATAGCGCTGACCGTATCAACAGTATGATAGCCGAGGAAATCGAAGGTGTCGCCGGCATAGACAAGCCATTCGGAATCAAGGGAATCCGTTCCGGCGCTGCTGTACCAGTCGGGATTGCCACACTTGACCGATGGTTTGCGAACCAGGGTATGATTCTCGGTGGCACCGGTGATTCCGGCGACCGACCAGGCGGCGACTTCAGCGGTATCGCCATAGACGCCGATCACATCAAGGAAGGTCGTATCGGCGGCATTGAATTTTACCAAAGCGCGGACATCATTGCCGTTGAAATTAACAACGGTGGCGGAAGTCAGCTCGTCGGCGACTGAGTGATACGTCGAATCGAAACCGGAGTTCATGATGACCCAGACGGAGCCGGGTTCCAGGACCGCCCCGGCGGGAAAGCTGTAATGAGTCTGGTACCAGGGACTGTTGTTGGAATTAGCCAGAATGGAATAGCCGGAGAGGTTTACAGAACGACCGGATGCGTTATAAATTTCCAAGGCTTTATTGAAACCGTTGCCCTCGATATATTCGGAGAAAAAGAGTGAATCGGGGGTCGTCTGGCTCGAATCGCCGGGCAGGGTAGTGACTTCCAGAACGGCGGCGGCGGATTCGCCGTAATTATTATAGGCGGTGACGGCGAAGCAGTAGAGGGTGCCGGGCAGCAGATTTATCACCTGGTAGCTGGTGGAATCGGCGGCGACGCTGTCGATCCTGACACTGTTCTGATAGATAATAAAGCCATTCTCCTCGGCGGAGTTGTCGGTCCAGCGGAGTAGCAGCGAGGTTTGCGCAGCATCCAGTGCAACCAGGTCGGATGGCGGCTGCGGCGGTGGATTTTCGGACCAGATCAGGGCGACATATTCGGGATGATCAATGAAGGGATTGCGGTTGTGCTGATAACTATAGATAATTTCGTTTCTGTTTTCCTCAAAAGAATCCACAGGGTCCTGTTCATGCCATTCAAGTAGAACATCAAGCATCGCCATTTGATATAGATTTGGTTCGTGATTGACAAGTTCCAGATCCAGAGGATATGTTTCGTAAGCAATAACCATGTAAAATAAAATTCTGGCAAGATCGCCTTTTACGGCATCTCTTGGAGCATAGCTGGCAGATGTGGTTTGATTGTCATAATATTTATTACTCCGACTGCTGTTTTCGCTGGGATTGGCGGGTTTTAAATTATGAAGATCGGTTCCGACATTTTTATCTGTATTCCTTAAATCTTCTAATCCGAGCAAAGACTGTGGCCAGACATGTTCGCGATTCCATGTTGTTCCCTCGTCCCAGTCGCCACTTACGGAAGTTCCCCGGTATACTAAAATGATATTATCAAGATTATCCGGGTCTTGATCGGTTTTATCCAGGATATTTCTGGAATCGCCATAGGAAACTCGATTCAAGCCCGTGTTTACGATGGTGTTCAGCGCCGCCTTCAGCTCTGAGCCGGTTTTGCCGTCGGCGGCGTCGTAGTAACCGTCGGGTATCTGCGCCTCGGCGGCAATTGTAAAAAGCAGCAGAATGCCGATGCTGAGTGAGAGGAATTTTTTAATAGACATGAGTCCCTTTGGATATTCTTAGATGTCAACAGTGAAGTTTACGGCGATTTTTGTTGGAATAAAACGATTTTTGTCACAGGATACGGAAACCTTCCGAAGGTTTTAGTGTAATGGTCAGACTAGAACAGGATTCTTATTATAACCTTCCGAAGGTTTTAGTGAGATGCTCAGACTGGTATAAAATTCTTGTAAAAACCTTCGGAAGGTTATCAGGGACAAACGATCATTAGTATCATAAAAAATACCCCCGGATGTAGCCGGGGGCGTTGTGGATAGTCACCCCCGAAAATCCGGGGGACTAACGGGCGTAATAATCAGCGCAGAAAGACAACCTTTTGCGTACTCGTAAAACCGGTGCTGCTGCTGATATAAATGAAATAGACTCCGCTGGAGGACAGGCGTCCCCGGTCATCGCATCCGTTCCAGTGCAGGTTGTAGCGCCCGACCTGATAGCGCCCATCGGTCAGCGTCGTCACCAGGTTGCCCAGCAGATCATACACCTGAACCCGAACATGGGAGGCTTCGCCCAGCTGAAAGCGCAGCGTGGTTTCCGGATTAAAGGGATTCGGATACGCCGGTTTTAAGCTGAAAACCACTGGCACCTGCTCATCCTCAACCTCAACCTTAACCTCGACCTCTTTATGCCACGTAACCTTACCGCTGTAATCCACATCGCCGAGGCGATAGAGATAAGTTGCGCCCGGCACAACCTGCGCGTCGGTGTATGTATATTCATGGGCTTCGGAAGTACTGCCCTGCCCGGCTAAGGTTTCATCGGTCGTATAGTCCGCTACCAGTTTCCATTCTCCCTGACCGCTCTGCGCAGTCAGGCAGGTTGTTTCCTGTCTCCTTTGAATGATAAATCCCAGGTTTTCCGTCTCGGATTCGGTGGTCCAGGAGAGCGTCACCTCGCCGTTGCCAGGAACGGCATTGAAACCATTCAGCTCGACGGGGAGGGATTGATCGGTACTTCCATCATTATTCGGAGCGCCCCAGGTTGCAGGGTATGTAGAACTGCCCCAAGTGAAATCTGAGTATTGTGTACCGCCGCCTATGAGTTGGAGAGTTTCACCAACAGGATCAGATCCACTTTGGCTGACACCTATATCAGTTGAAGTAATGCCATTAGCCGGACCATCGGTAGCAGTAAATGTACCTTCATAACTCAGGAATTGAATTAAATGTCCCTGATAGGATAATGCAAGACCATCTGGAGCTCCATTTTGAATTCCACTTCCCCATGCTGAAGTATTATAATAAATTGTAAAATCTCCTTGAGAGTTTCCTACGGTAAAATTATCTAATGTTTCTGAACCATAAGACGCTCCGCCATTTCCATTGTATAATGTGACAGTAAAAGACGATAGCGTGTAATCACCAGGATTTTCAATGATAATCTCAACCCCCTCATTTACATCGCTACCATCATTATCATAATGGATCTCATTGATCCAGGCGTTGGGAAGTGTTTCAGTTGTGGCGCTTGCACTTGGAACATCCCCTTCCGTTTTATAATTAATATTTTCACTCACATTGCTATAGGGATAAATTTTGAAATAGTAAGTTGTTTCTGCAGTTAATCCGGTAAATGTATATGATTGAACACCATGGGCAATATTTTTTACTCCGGAACCGTCGCTAAGATCGGTGTCATCTGCTTGAGGTGTTCCATCAACTGGATCAGTAAAAGAACCACTTGTGTTTGCCAATATTAAAAATCCTAAAGCAACATCCGTCCCATCGTTATCTAACCAGGTAAGGTCAATGGCACTATAGCCATTTAGACTTGCTGAAAAGCTGCTGACATGATTTGTTGGTTCTGGATCCGAAGATACTGAATTTTCAAGAAACGAAAAATCATCCCAGTAAACAGTAGCACCAGAATATGTTCTAACCTCAAAATAAAATTCATCCGCGGAAAGCGGAGCATCCAATGTAACGGTATACTGTGTCCAGACACCACCATTGTTATCAAAATATGAATTATTTGGACCTCTTAATTCACTAGCATTATCATCCAGATTAGAACCGCTACTTCTCCAATATGACCAAATTCTTGCGTCAGTACCATCGCCTGCAGTTACCTTATACCAAAGAGTAACAGTATATGATTTTCCTCCAGTAACAGCAATATATTGGCCTAAATCTTTGGTTCCTCCTACATGCTTTGCCGAATAAGAACCAGATCTGACTTCAGTTGCTTCTTGTGTGATACTTTCAATGTGATCCCAGCCAGCTGGTGTTGAAGTGTCATCCCAGGATTCAAAACCTCCATTTTCCAGCAACTCTGTCTGCCCCATCACCATCCCGCTCACTGCGATGAGCAGTCCGGCTACCAATAGTATGTACGTGGTTCTTTTCATTGTCTCCCCCTCGTTAAATAATTCACAAAACCTTTTCCTGCAAATTTTCCCGGAAGGAATAATTATGTCGATTTCTCCTTATGAAATATGTAAAAAAACCGAAAAAATGCAAGACTTTCTTTATACAACCTTCGGAAGTTTTGACGGAAGAGATTTGATACGAGCGGGGCTTGTGAAAACCTTCCGAAGGTTTGAAAAAGAAATTTTCTTTTGTGTTTTTGGATTTTCGGTTTATATTAACTGCCGATGCGAGCGAACCTGACAATAAACAATACCTGGAACTGGTGGTGGCACCAGGCAGATATCTTTTCAGGTTTGCCGATCGGGCATCGACAGTAAGTCAAAAAACCATAGCAAAATAGATCGCGGACCTGAAAAAGCCCGCGATTTTTGTTATATGACAGTCAGAGGAAATCCATAAATCTAAACAGAGGAGTGAATGATGGAACAGACGAAGTACATTTTGGACGAAAAACGAATGCCGACACACTGGTATAATGTGTTGCCAGACCTGCCGGCGCCGCTGCCGCCGCCACTGCATCCGGGCACCAAACAGCCACTGGGACCTGAAGATCTGGCACCGCTCTTTCCCATGGAGCTGATCAGGCAGGAGATGAGTTCCGAGCGCTATATTGAGATTCCCGAAGAGCTGCAGGATATATTCAGGCTATGGCGTCCGACGATACTCTACCGCGCCCGGCGTCTGGAAAAGGCTCTGGACACCCCGGCAAAAATCTATTACAAGTACGAAGGCACCAGCCCGCCCGGCAGCCACAAGCCCAACACCGCCGTCGCTCAGGCATATTACAATAAAAAAGAGGGCATCAAGCGGATCACCACCGAGACCGGCGCCGGTCAGTGGGGCAGCGCGCTATCCTTTGGCGGAGCGCTGTTCGGGCTGGAAATCAAAGTCTATATGGTCAAATGCAGCTTTTACCAGAAGCCCTATCGTCGTATCATGATGGAGACCTGGGGCGGCAATTGCATACCCAGCCCCAGTGATGAAACGGCGGTGGGACGGAAAATCCTGGCAGAGGACCCGGATTGCCCCGGCAGTCTCGGTCTGGCAATCAGCGAGGCGGTGGAGGACGCGGTTTCCCGGGATGACACCCATTACTCACTGGGCAGCGTGCTGAATCACGTGCTGCTGCACCAGACGATTATAGGGCAGGAAACCAAAACCATGATGGAAGATATCGGTGATTACCCCGATATCATCGTCGGCTGCGTGGGCGGCGGCTCCAATGCCGCAGGACTCTATCTGCCCTTTTTAAAGGACAAACTGGACGGTAAGAAACCGGACCTGCGGATTATCAATGTGGAACCCACCAGCTGCCCGACGCTGACCAAGGGATTATACGCTTATGACTACGGTGACGAAGCCGGTATGACACCGCTGCTGAAAATGTTCACCCTGGGACATGAATTCATGCCGCCGCCGGTACATGCGGGTGGGTTGCGCTATCACGGCATGGCGCCGATTGTGACGCATCTGCATAAGCTGGGGCTGGTGGAAGCCACCGCGGTGCACCAGCTGGGAACCTTCGAAGCCGGGCTGCAGTTTGCCCGCAACGAAGGGATCATCTGCGCACCGGAAACCGACCATGCCGTGCGGGTCGCCATTGATGAGGCGCTGAAATGTAAAGAGGCTGGCGAGTCGAAGACGATCCTGATCGGCTTGAGCGGTCACGGGCATGTGGACATGGCGGCTTACGACGCCTACCTGTCCGGAAAACTGGAGGATTACGAATATCCCGAAGAGAAAATCCGGGCGGCTCTCGATCATCTGCCGCTAAATGGGAAATAGCATCCGGAAAGTCCGGCTGTGGTCAGTAGCATCGCAGCCGGACTCCATCCGGTTACTGTTTCGGGCATCCGGGGAGTAATAATTATCCCGGTGTAAAAAAACGGCTCCTTGAAAAAATTTTCTTTACACTAAGGATTTTCAATCCTATATTTGGTGCATGATGAAGCGTGAACTGCTCAATATGCCTCTGAATTACACCACATATTACTATTTTAATGGGCAAATTGAGCCAGGTCCGCGGATTCGAAACCATTAAGCAAATCAGAAAAAGAATAAAAACCGCGGGCCTGAAAAGACCCGCGTTTTGGTTTTAATGACAAGTGAAAGAGGTTATGGAAAAACTGGAAGAGATGCGCGACGAAGTGCGCCGGGTGGACCGGGAGATTATCCGGCTGGTGGGCAGGCGTCTCGAACTGACTCATACCATCGGGCAGATTAAAAAAGCCGCCGGTCTACCGCTCCTGAACTACCAGGTGGAAAAAGCGGTCATGGAAAATGCCGGGGCGGTTGCCCGGGACTTGAATCTGTCGCCGGATTTTGTCAAAGCGGTCATGCAGCTGCTGATCGGCGAGTCCCGGACGCAACAGGAACGGCAGCATTACAGCGCCTACAGCGGTGACAAGGAAACCATCCTGATTGTAGGCGGTGCCGGTGAAATGGGGCACTGGCTCGCCTCTTTTTTTGAGACCCAGGGACACGAGGTACTGGTCTATGATATCGTGGAGACGGCACCGGGATTTAAGGCGGTGGCGACGCTGGAAGAGGGGCTGGCGCGCGCCAGCTGCACCGTGATTGCCGTATCGCTGGATGCGGTGCCCGAAATGATCATGCGGATCGCAGACCTGAATTTCCGGGGGCTGGTATTCGACATCGCCAGCATCAAGGGTCATCTGCGGGAGGCGATCGAACGAGCCCGGCAGCGGGGACTCCTGATTACCAGTATTCACCCCATGTTCGGACCGAGTGTGCGCACCCTTTCGGACAAGGTGGTCTGCTACTGCAATTGCGGCAGTTCGGAAGCGCTGAACCGGGCGAAAGCCTTTTTCAGAGACACCGCCGCCCGAAGTGTCGACCTGGCGCTGGACACCCATGACCGGGCGATTTCCTACGTGCTGGGGCTCTCGCATATCAGCAATATTATCTATATGAAAATTCTGGCGGGGAGCGGATTCCGCTACAGCGAGATGCGCGACATTGCCAGCACCACCTTTCTCTCGCAAATGGCGACGGCTTCCAGTGTAATCAATGAAAACCCGGAGCTCTATTATTTAATTCAGAAATATAATCCCTTTAAAAAAGAGCTTTACGAGCAGATGCAACAGGCTATGACAGCTCTTATAGATTGTGTTATGAACGATCAACCGGAGCGTTTCGTTCAGAGCATGTGCAGGTCAAAGGAGTGGTTAAACAGAGAGGAAATTTCAGGAAAGGAGTAGAGTGTGCTGATTACCGGCATTATCGGCTATCCGCTGGAAACGACCTATTCGCCCCGCATGCATAATGCGGCATTTCAGGCGAAAAAAATTGACGGCGCCTATCTCCGGATACCTGTGGAACCGACCCGGCTGAAGGACGTCCTGGACGCCCTCCGGGTAATCGGCTGCAGGGGAGTAAACGTTACAAACCCACACAAAGAAACGGTATTGCTCTTTCTCAATCGCATAGCTAAAGAAGCGCAGGAGGTGGGTGCCGTCAACACGGTCGTCTTCGATGAGGATGGTCTCTCCGGATACAATACCGACATCTACGGTTTCCGGATTTTGCTGGAACACACCAGGATCGATCTGCGTGGCAAAAAAGTGCTCATGATCGGCGCCGGCGGAGTAGCGAAAGCCGCCGCCTGGGTGCTGAATCAGTACCAGCCCGAACGACTGTATCTCCATGACATTGAAAGGTCCAAGGCGGAGGCGCTGGCGTCGCACTACAAGACGGCGACGGTCATCGCCACCGATGCTCTTCAGACCACTCTCAATAACACTGCTATGGTGATCAATGCCAGCCCGGTTGATTTTCAGGACGACGTAACCCCTTTCATGCAAAGGGGTTCGTTGTATCTGGACCTGAATTACAAATTTTCCCTACGGCAGTGCGGCGAAATTCGCTGCGTAAACGGACTGGAAATGCTGCTCTATCAGGGCGTCAAAGCCTTTGAGATTTTTACCGGTGAAAAAGCGCCGGTGGGTGTCATGCAAAAAGCGTTAGGAATGAATCATGATTAAAATGATCAGCGCCGGAGAATCGCACGGAAAAGGGCTGAGCGTCATTATTGACGGCTTTCCGGCGGGACTGCCGGTGGATATTGCCTTTATCAATGCCGAACTCCGGAGGCGGCAGCAGGGCTACGGTCGCGGCGGACGGATGCAGATCGAAGCCGACGAGGTGGAAATTTTATCCGGTGTCCGTGACGGTCAAACGCTCGGGTCACCCATTGCCCTCTGGATCCAAAACCGGGATTATGCCAACTGGCAGGGGCGGATGAATGTGGAAAAACTGACCGTTGACGAACCGGTGACCGCGCCGCGTCCCGGGCACGCTGATCTGGCGGGTGTACAGAAATTCGGTTTTCGGGACGTGCGCAATGTTCTGGAGCGCGCCAGCGCCCGGGAGACCGCCGCACGGGTGGCTGCTGGCGCGCTGATGAAACTTTTTCTCCGGGAATTTGGAATTCATTTATCGTCGCAGACAATCGCCATCGCCGATATTGAAATTGACCAGAGAACGCGGACAGCGGAAGAAACAGAAACATCCCCGCTGCGCTGCGCCGACCCGCTGCAGGAGCAGCGCATGCTGGAGCGGATTGATGCAGCGGCGAAAAAGGGCGATACCTTGGGCGGTGTGGCGGAAATCCGCGCCGCAGGGGTCTGCCCCGGGCTGGGCACATACACCCGGTGGGATGAGCGTCTGGACGCCAAAATTGCCGCGGCGCTGATGTCTATTCCGTCAGTCAAAGGGGTAATTATCGGCGACCGTGATATCGCCAACAAACCGGGCTCGGCGGCACAGGATGAGATTTACTTTCAAAAAAAGAGCAGATTTTTCCGCAAGACCAATCACGCTGGCGGTATCGAGGGCGGCATGACCAACGGCGAAGATGTTGTCGTATACATGCAAATCAAGCCGCTGCCGTCACTGCGGACGCCATTGCAATCCGCCGATATCCACACCGGCAGGGCGGTGGCAGCTCAAAAAGAGCGGGCGGATGTCTGCGTTGTGCCGGCAGCCGGCGTCGTGGGCGAAGCCATGCTGGCGCTGACGCTCGCCGATGACGTGGTGAAAAAGTTCGGCGGTGACAGTTTAGAAGATATCAAAGCCAATTTTCGACAATACCGGGAACGAATATGCAAAATTTGATCCTGATCGGATTCATGGGCAGCGGTAAGGACAGCGTAGGGCGTGAAATCGCCCGGCGTAGCGGTCTGCGCTTTCTGTCCACCGACCGGATGATCGAACTGGCGGAAAAGCGCAGCATCAGCGCTATTTTTGAAGAGAGCGGCGAGAGCTACTTCCGGCGTCTGGAATCCAGAATGCTCCGCTCCCTCCGCGGCCTGCAAAATATCGTGCTGGCGACCGGCGGCGGCATCGTCAAAGAGCCGCTGAACCAAAAACGTCTGGCGCGACTGGGAACTGTCGTGCATTTGAAAGTGACCGCCGGGACGGTAAAAAAGCGTCTGGCGGGTGATGAAACCCGCCCTTTGCTGAGACAACCGGGGGCTGTTGAAAATTTATTGGCGGAGCGCCGCGGGATGTACGACTTAGCAAAAATCACCATCGCCACCGATGACCTGTCACCAGCGGAGATTGCCGAAAGAATCCTGCGGGAAACGCATCCTGAAATTCGCATTGAAGATTTCTACGAAAAAGCCAAAGCGATCAAAACCATCACCGTACCGGTAACAACGGCAGGTGGTGAATACCCCGTCCGGATCGGCACCGGCATTCTGGAGACGCTGCCCCGGCTGTTGCGGAAAGTTCCCCGCCGCTGTGCGGTCATCACCAATCCGCTGGTGGGCGCGCTGTGGCTAAACCGGTTCACCAGTCTGCTGGCGGCGATGGATATTTCCGTTCTACCCGTTGTAATTCCTGACGGTGAGCGCTTCAAGTCACTGAAGACAGTGGTAAAAATCTACGACGCCCTTCTGGAACATCAGTTCGACCGCAGCGACCTGATCATCGGGCTGGGCGGCGGCGTGGTGACCGACATATCCGGATTTGTGGCGGCGACGCTGAAGCGGGGTTGCCGGCTGATACACATTCCCACGACGTTGCTGGCACAGGTAGACGCCAGCGTGGGCGGCAAGACCGGTGTCAATCATCCCGCCGGGAAAAATCTGATCGGCAGTTTTTATCAGCCGGAATTAGTGCTGGCGGATATTGAACTGCTGAAAACATTATCCGGACGGGAATACCGCAACGGTCTGGCAGAGGTGATTAAAGCCGCTCTGATTCGGGACAGTGAACTGTTTGATCTGCTGGAGAAAAATTCCGGGGCGGTGCTGGCGCGCGATAACGAGCTGTTGGGGTTCATTGTCTACCGGTGTGTCGAGATTAAGCGAAACATCGTCAGGGCAGACGAAAGGGAGATTTCCGGACTTCGCTCGCTGCTGAATTTCGGACACACCGTCGGTCATATGATCGAAGCCGGTCGTCATTACCGGGGCATCAGGCACGGTGAGGCGGTAGCCACCGGGATGGTGCTGGAGGCACAGATCGCCCGCCGGATATCCGGCTTGCCGGAGAATGATATCGATCGGATTGTCCGTACGATCCGGCGTTACCGGCTGCCGGTAACCCTGCCACCAGGGCTTGAGACCGGGAAACTGCGGGAGCATTTACTTCAGGATAAAAAATTGGCGGACGGGAGGCTGAAAATTCCCGTTTTAACGTCCATTGGAAAGAGTAGCATAAAGGAGTTGACATGGCAGAATTTCGTGTCATTCATGGACCAAATTTGAATCTGCTGGGGCAGCGCAAGCCGGAGCATTACGGCGTGCAGACCCTGGACGAGATCAACGCAAAAATTACAACCTTTGCGAAATCCAAAAATGTAACGGTGGACATAGTCCAGAGTAACCATGAAGGCGACATTATCGACGCCATTCAGCAATCAGGAGGGCTGACCGGGATTGTTTTAAATCCCGGTGGTTTTACACACAGCTCCGTAGCGATTCGGGATGCCGTGGAAGCGGTCGCTGTTCCGGTGATCGAGGTCCATCTGAGCAACATTCACGCCCGGGAACATTTCCGGCAGACCTCGCTGATTGCGCCGGTATGCCGGGGTCAAATCAGCGGGCTGGGGTATCTCGGATATATTCTGGCTATAGAATATTTTATTCGCAACATAAGTGCTTTGTAGAGGAGAAATATTAAAATGGTTATTACAATGGACGATTCGGCAACAAAAAAGGAGATCAGACGGGTTACCGAATTGATAAAAAAAATGGGGGGTGATGTGCATAATCTTCCCAAGGGTTCCACCGGCACCATGGGAGTGACCGGTGATCACGCCGGACTGGATCGGGAGCAAATCGCCAAAATGCCCGGCGTCAAGAATATTGATGATGTAAAAAAGCCTTACAAGCTGGGCAGCCGTGAGATGAAAGCCAAAGATACGGTTGTAAAGGTCGGAAAGGTCGCCATCGGCGGGAAAAAGCTGACAATCATTGCCGGCTCCTGCGCCGTTGAAACTGTAGAAGGCACCAATGAAGGCGGACGCCTGTTGAAAATGCTCGGCGCCGATCTGATGCGAGGCGGCGCCTACAAACCACGCACCTCACCCTACTCCTTCCAGGGTTTGGGAAAACGGGGGCTTGAAATCCTGGCGGATGCCCGGGAGCTCATTGACATTCCGGTAGTCTCCGAAGCCGTTGATACGGAGAGCTTTGATCTGGTGGAAGAATATGTGGATATGGTTCAGATCGGAGCGCGCAACATGCAGAACTACTCGCTGCTGAAGCGGGCAGGGCACTGCAAAAAACCGATTCTGCTTAAGCGCGGTATTTCCGCTACGATCAGCGAATTTCTGCTGGCAGCGGAATACATCATGTCCGGCGGAAATTACAACGTCGTGCTGTGTGAGCGGGGCATCCGGACATTTAACGACTATACCCGTTTTACGCTGGATATCAGCAGTATTCCGGAACTGAAACAGCAGTCTCATCTGCCGGTTCTGGTGGACCCCAGTCACGCTTCCGGTCGCCGGGATATGATTATCCCCCTGTCCAAAGCCGCCATCGCCGCCGGTGCGGACGGCGTCATGATTGAGGTCCACCCTTTTCCCGATAAGGCGCTTTCTGACGGCTATCAATCGATTACTTTCGAGCATTTTGCACAGCTGATGAAGGAGCTGGAAAAGGTCGCTAAAGCCGTCGGGCGGAGTATTTAGGTGGCGGATATCTCTCTGTCGCACATCACCCGCCTGCGTGGCGACGTCACCATTCCGGGCGATAAGTCAATCTCACACCGGGCGGCAATGCTGGCATCAATCGGCAACGGAATCAGCCGCATTCGGAACTACTCATCGGCGATTGACTGCCGTTCCACTCTGAACTGTATGCAATCCCTGGGAGCGGATATTCGCCACCGCGGTTCCGAAATTGAAATCCACGGAAAGGGGCAGTGGTCGCTCCGCGAACCCGAGGATGTTCTGGATTGCGGCAACTCCGGAACGACGATGCGGCTGCTCTGCGGTCTGTTGGCGGGTCAGAATTTTGCGACCATCCTGACCGGTGATGCCAGCTTGCGGCGGCGCCCCATGGACCGCATTATCAAGCCGCTGACGCAGAACGGTGCCGAAATTTACGGGCGCCGGACGAACCGGTTCGCCCCCCTTTTTATCCGGGGAACGGAATTATCCGACGTGAGCTATGAATTGCCGGTCGCCAGCTCCCAGGTCAAATCGGCGGTCCTGCTGGCTGGTCTCTATGCCGGCGGAGCCGTGCAGGTCATCGAACCGGTCAGAAGCCGCGATCATACAGAACGAATGCTGACATTTTGCGGCGTGGAGGTTCAACGGAAGGGCGCCGTCATCACTCTCGGAAAAAATCGTCAGCCGGCGGCGCGGAATTTTCAGGTTCCCGGGGACATTTCATCAGCCGCGTTTATGCTGGCGCTGGGGCTCCTCGTTCCCGACAGCCGCTTGACCCTGCACGATGTGGGCATCAATTCGACGCGCACCGGGTTGCTGTCCGTCCTCAGGCAGATGGGCGCGGCGCCGGAGCTCATAAATGAGCGGCTGGTTGCCAATGAACCGCTGGCGGATATCCGGGTTGTGTCGGCACCGCTGAAAGCCGTTGAAATAGGCGGCAGCCTGATCCCGAAACTGATCGACGAGCTGCCGCTTATTGCTGTCCTGGCGACCCAGGCTCAGGGACAAACGATTGTCCGCGATGCTCTGGAACTGCGGATCAAGGAGAGCGACCGGATTGCGGCGATTGTCAGTGAGTTGAAAAAGATGGGGGCAGCAATTGAAGAGACCGAGGACGGCTTTATCGTAGAGGGACCGACGAAACTGTACGGTGCGGAATGCCGCAGTTACGACGATCACCGGATTGCCATGGCACTTTCGGTAGCCGCCTCTATTGCGGACGGCGAATCGGTGATTCGGGACGCCGACTGCGTGGGAATCTCGTTTCCGGAATTTTTTAATATCATAAAAAGTATCTCTTCGTAAACCGTACCTTCAGCTCACCAGGCGGTTGTTCACCGCATACAGAATCAGCTCCGACGTATTCCTCAGATTCAGTTTTTCCAGGATGCGCTGTCGATAGGTGCTGACGGTACTGGCGCTGATGGCGAGCATTTCGCCGATTTCGGAAATGGTCTTGCCTTTAGCCAGAAGCTGCAGGACCTGAAATTCGCGGTCGGAGAGTTCGTCATGCGGCATCTTTTCGGATTTTCCGCCGATATTGTAAGCCAGTTGCTCGGCGACTTCCTGGCTGATATACATCCTGCCGCTATGAATTTTACGGATCGCCTTGATCAGTTCGTCCGGGGCGCTCTCCTTGGTGAGGTAGCCCCTGGCGCCGTTTTTCAGGGCGCGCAGGGCGTAATACTCTTCGGCGTGCATACTGAGGATGAGGACGTTGAGATTGGGATACCGCAACCGGATATCGCCTAAAATATCCAGCCCGTTTTTGCCGGGCATGGTGATGTCCAGTACGACGATATCGCAGCTCTGTTTTTCGAGATAATCCAAAACCCCGGTGGAGTTGGCGGCTTCACCGACCACTGTGATGTCGGATTCCCGGGCGATGATTTTCTTAAATCCCTCCCGAATCAGGCTGTGATCATCTGCTATGAGGACCTTGATCATTGTAGTTGGAAGTTATAAAAGAAATATGTGAAAAATAACAGGGATTTTTTCATTCCTCATGGTCCTCCGGAATCTCCAGAACGACTTCGGTTCCGGCGCCGGGCTGCCCCTTAATGGTAAGTGTTCCACCCAGAAAAATCGCCCGTTCGCGCATTCCGATGATGCCATAGCTTTCCGGTTTTTTCATGTGCACCGGGTCAATGCCGATGCCGTTGTCCCGGATTGTCATAACAACGCGTTCCTTTTTTCGGTTGATTGAAACAGCGATGTGGTCGGCTTCGGCATGGCGACTGATATTGGTCAGCGCTTCTTGAAAGATGCGGTAAAAAGCCAGCCGTTGTTCGTTATTCAGATGAATGTGGTTAAGGTCGGAATGAAAGGTGGTCTTCTGACCGCCGGACTGACGGACCTCTTCCAGCTGTGACCGGATAGCCTCAATGAGCCCCATATTTTCCAGCTTTTCGGGTCTCAGGCGACGGATCAGGCTGCGGATTTTCCCGATACCCGCATCAAGCATCTCCTTCATTCCGGTAAAGTCAGTGGCATATTTTTCGAGAACATCCGGAACATGAATCCCGAGATCGGACTCCAGGATAGACAGGTCAATTTTCAGGGCGGTGAAAATCTGGGCAATTTCATCATGGATTTCCCGGGCGATGGCAACCCGTTCACCTTCACGGATATTTTGCAGGTGCCCGGCGAGCGCCCGCAGACTCTTTTCGGATTTTTCCAGCTTACTGATAAATTCTTTGCGCTCGGTGATGTTGGTGCTGATGCCAACCATTCCCTGCGGACGGTTTTCCCCGTCCCGGATCAGCTGCACCCGGCTGTCCCAAACAATCGGCTTCCCATCCGGCAGATAATTAGCGACTTCGCCGCGCCAGTAACCCTTTTTCAGAGTTTCGGCAATAATCTCCTCCTGGGTGGCGCCCCGCCGGGGATCGCCACCGAAGGACCTGACCGAGGTCCCGACCACCTGATCCAGGGATTTTCCCAGAATCTCCAATTCTGTCGCATTGGCATAGGTAATATTGCCCTCCAGGTCGGTGGCAACAATACCGTCTTGAATCCGATCCAGCAGCATCGCCTGAAACTGCAGATTTTCTTCGGCGATCCGTCTTTCTGTAATATCCCGGATAAAGCCACCAACCCCTTTGCGGTCGCCAATGGGCACCATAAATTTGCGGGTTTCGTACATTCTCCCGTTTACTTTTTCAATACTATTGACGATGTTATCAGATTGCAGTGCCTGTTTGTCGGTCTCGCGGCAGCGCCGGGCAGCCCCGGGCGACATCAGATCAAAGTCGGTTTTGCCAAGAATCTCCTCCTCCGGTTTTCCGAAAAACTCCTGGTTGGCGCGATTGACCACCACATAGCGAAAGGCATCATCCTTGATAAAGACCATATCCCGGGTGGCGTTAATAAAAGCGCGGTAGCGTTCTTCGCTTTTCTGCAATATATTCTCGGCTTTTTTACGTTCGCTGATGTCCTGAAAAATACCCAGCAGCAGTTCCCGGGGCGGATCACCGTACTGAAAGTAGGCGTTGGAGACGCGTTGCCAAATCCTGGAACCGTCCCAAAGGGTGAGTTCAGTTTCAAAGTGTCGTTTAACGGTCCTGCCGTTGAAGCGGCGACGATGGCTTTCGAGAATATGGTTCTGCCGGGATTTTTCATAGACACAGGAGAGCGGTTGTCCTTCGAGCTGACCGGCGCTTTTTTTGACCATTTTGCAATAGGCTCCATTGACCCGGACAATTTGACCGTCTGCATCCGTCAATCGCAATCCTAGAGGTGATTTTTCCCAGATCAGGCGAAACTGTTCCTCGCTGGCACGCAGCGATTTCTCCATATTGATCCGGTCGCTGATATCCAGGCTGTACTCCAGCACCAGCGGAGAACCGTCGATGTCGGTGAAGGGCAGATCGTGCACCAGACAGGTGGCACCATTGTTCAGCGTCCACTCATAGATGCGGGATTTGCCGGTTTCAAAGACCTGGAAAGTGGGGCAGTCGGCACAGGGCTGGCTTTTGGCGTGCATAATTTCAAAACAGGGCTTGCTGAAATCCGAACCGTATTGATCCCGGAAGTGCTGGTTGGCAAAGGCGATTTTATGATCGGTTCCAAAAAGACAGACACTTCCCGGCAGTATGTCCAAAACCTGATAGAGTCGTTCCCGTTCCGTCTGCACCTTTTCCTGGTTCTGACGATGCTCAAGCACCAGCGCAATCAGTTCGGTCAGCGTTTTCAGCAACTGACCTTCGTATTCATCGGGCTGGTGAACGGCACCAAAGTAAAGAGAAAGCACCCCCTGAACATGTTTTTGATCAGACGCCAGAATGGGCTGTGACCAGCTGGCGCGGATACCCGCCTTGCGGGCAGCGGTACGGCTGTTTTTCCAGAGATCACTTTTTGAAATGTCACTGACAAATATCGCTTCGGCTCTTTGGACCGCCGCGGTGCAGGAGGTATGATCCTTATGGATTCTGAGAATTTTCATCCGCTCTTTCCATTTATCCGGAATATGCGGACCGGAAACAAGATGAAGATGTTGATTGTCCGGCATCATAAGAAAAAGGGCAGAATGCGCGGCGGGCAGCAGCTCATCGATCCTCATTGTGATCCGGTCAAACAGTTTCCCCGGTGATAAACCCCGGGCTACCTCTTCAAGGATTTCGCGATGAAGCGCCCACAGCCGGTCGATCCTTTTCCGGTCGGTGATATCGCGGCAGGTATAGAGTGTCGTCCCTTTACCGATTACCACCGCCTTGACGGAAACCAGCAGGTCGTGCTGGCGCCCGAATTTATCCCCGATCCGCTGCTCAATGTTAACCAGTTCGCCGGCGGAACGCAGCTTTACCGGATCGAAGATTTGACGACCGAACAGATTGCTGACATTTTCCAGGGCAGCGATCTCATCTTTCGGATAGCCAAAGATCTTTTCCGTACTGGGACAGATGAAAGTGAAGTCGCCGGCATCGTCGGTAACGAACACGGTTTCCGAGATATTGGAAAGGGTCAGGCGGTACAGGTAATCGCTGACCGCCACCGCCTCCTGGGCGTTTTTCCGATCGGTAATATCCCTGATCATGTTCCACATGCCTCTGGGTCTGTTATGGCGATCTCTTTCCAGAAATATGACGGATTCTACCGGTAGAACCGATCCGTCTTTGCGGCTGATTTCTTTGTAATAAATTCCGGAGCGACCGTGAATCAGAGCTTCTTCTTCGACAGCGTACTTTACAAATTTGTGCCATTTGGAGAGGGTGATGTCAGTCAGTTTTTTACCCATCAGCTGGGTCCGGGTATAGCCGGTCATTTCGGCGAAAGCAGGGTTCACCTCCCGGATAACACTCTTCAGATCGGTGATGACCCAACCGTCGCGCATATTTTCAAATATCTGCCGATAATCCGTCGTGGTCTTTTGCAATGTCTCCAGGGCTGATGGCGGAATGCTCAGGTCCCTTATAAACAGGAAAACGGCGGTAGCCGCGCCGTTTTTCCGGAAGGGTCGAAGCTGCACTTCCCCGGTAGAGGGCAAACCTTCCCGGGGATGCCAGTCCAGCCGGAGAGTCTCTTCCCGTTCTGCTTTCAGCACCTCCCGGAACATCTTCAGGACAATCGGACGGTCTTTGCAGGAAAACAGCGGAATATCTGCCAGGGGCAAATCGGTCAGATCGGATCGCCGGTAACCGGTAAGTGATTCAAAGCGCTGGTTGCAGTGCAGGATATTCCCGTCGATACCGATGATGAGAGCAGCATCCGGAATGATCTCCAGGACTGCATTACCGTCTTCACGGGCAGGGTCAAAAGAGGGTAGATTTTGGGGAGCAGTCATGTTTCAGCAAAATTTACCATGGGGGGGTCCGGGAGTTTTCGCAATTACTATTAAAAATACAATATTTCTGTGCTAAAAGTAAAGGAGTATACCCCGTTTTCAGGAAAAATTTTGCAGCTGCTCCAGCGATTCCCGATAGCCGATTTCGATGGCTTCGGCAGCACGCCAGAACTCCCAGGGACGAATCTTGGATAGATCCAGGTGCAGCACCAGGTCGGGTTCACAGATTTGAATCTCCTTGTTGGAGAGCTCCGTGAGCATAATCAGAATCGACTGATAGCCGGCGTAGGTCAGACGGGGCAGGTGATTCAGGCGGTTGGAAATCCGGATTTGGAGCGCTTCGGCGATCCTCTGGAAAAAATTGTCCGGCTCTGTATCCTTAGTCTCATCTCTCTTCACACTGATGGGGGTACAGATACCCTCGAGTTTCAGTTGCGGTGTTTTCAGGACATTGACACCGATCAGGGTATCGTATTTGAAATTCCTGAGAGCACTGAGGGGTAAATTTTCCCGCAGACCGCCGTCCACCAGGAGGGTTCCGTTGGCTTCCAGCGGTTTGAAGACGCCGGGTATGGCTATGCTGGCACGGACGGCGTCCACCAGACGACCCCGTTCGATGTAAAGGGTGTTGCCGTTGCGGAAATCCACCGCCACCGCGATAAACGGTAGTTTCAAATCCTCGATTCGTGTATCCTCCCCGACGATATCCTCCATAAAGGCATTGAATTCCCGGGCATCCATCAGCCCGCCGCGGGGTAGTGTCGGTGAGAGAAGCTGAAAGGTCTTTTTGCGATCGATGGACAGGGCGATCTTTTCGATCTCGGCGACCGACAAACCACAGGCATAAAAAGCACCAATAATCGAACCGGCACTGGTTCCCGCCAGGTAGTCAGGTTTGAGTCCTCTCTCTTCCAGCGCTTTCAGTGCTCCGATATGCGCTAGTCCCAGCGCTCCGCCACCGCTCAACGCCAGCGCAATTTTATCCCGTGACATAGGCTCCCCTTCTGTTATTATCAGAAAAATAGCGGAAAAAATGCTTTTTTCAAAAAGTCATCAATAGCGTAAGTTATAAACCGATGCAGACCCGAAAGTTTCACATGAACATTATCACTTTCCGGAAATTCTTCTGGGCAGGTACACTTTTACTGCTCGGATTAAACTGTCCGGCGGAGTGGCACCGTCACTGGACGGCGGGTGAACGGGAACTGGGAATTGCCATTATTCCGGATTTCTATCACAGCTATGCCAATCTCTATTATCAACTTCAGCGGGAACCGCCGGTCTATATCTTTCAGGAAAGCGAGACCCGGCTGTACCGCGACCTGCTGAAGCGCTCCTATCTGCCCGGTTATGCACTGGTTGAACTGACCCTTTACCCGACAACCGCGCTATCCGCCTGGATCGCAGGCAATCATCGGGAATTTTATGACCGCTGCACCGTCATCGGGGACATAAACCTGATCGGCAGCATCAGTGGTGGCTATCAGGAGCCCTGGTCGGTCAGCCTTTTTGTGGGACAGCTGGCGCCCTTTATTACCATGGATGAAGAGGAAAATCTGATGGTTGCCGCAACCGGTGCCGGTGGTCTGGTGCTGACCGGCGGTCTATATCAGATTTTTGACAATTGCCTGGTGCCCTCTTCCTGGTATCGGATCGCGTGGAAACTGAAAGGCGAGAGCGTCACCGATAGTATTGTTTACAACTGGGATATAACAATAGGATACCGGCATTACGGTTTACGGGAGATAGACAACACGCTGCTGTTCTGTTATACCCGGGATCGGATGTCACCGGGGCGATTTGACTGGCGCTGGCTGGAGAACAGCCGGCAGGAGATTGAACTGCAATTTCCCCTGACCCGACAATGGGGAAAAATTTCGCGGCTGCGGCTGATCTATGGAAAAGCAATCCCCTTTCGACGCTGGATGATCGGTCTGGGAATCGGCGTGATCTACGAAAACCGGCGGCAATATAACGGAGAGACAGAACTATTTTCATCCCAAAACGTGGAGCGCTGGAACTTTTTCCTGACCCCCTTTGCCTACTGGTAAGG
>JBNGDF010000011.1:77272-78688 GCA_049975265.1 Fidelibacterota bacterium | reverse complement strand
ACTTCGCCACCATACTGGCAACTAAAGGACTATGGTGTAGAAAACCAAATTGGTTATCATGAAGATTATGAAACCTATATTAACAATTTAAACCTCGTTTGGAAAGAGTGTTACCGTGTTCTTGACAACGGCTGCAGATTATGTGTAAACATTGGAGACCAGTTTGCCAGAGCGGTTTATTACGGGCGATATAAAGTAATTCCTATCCGAACAGAAATAATCAAATTCTGCGAAAGCATTGGTTTTGACTATATGGGAGCTATCATCTGGCAGAAGCAAACCACAACAAACACGACAGGCGGTGCGTCTCTGATGGGCAGCTTTCCGACTCCAAGAAACGGTATTCTGTCCATTGATTATGAATTTATCCTGATTTTTAAAAAGTTGGGAAACCCGACCAAAAAGGTTTTTAAAGAAGTAAAGGAACAGTCAAAACTAACCACAGAAGAGTGGAAAGAATATTTTTCAGGTCATTGGTATTTCGGGGGAGTAAAACAAGACGGACATATTGCCATGTTTCCGGAAGAACTGCCCAAAAGGCTCATTAGAATGTTCGCTTACAAAGGAGAAACAGTGCTGGATCCTTTTTTAGGAAGCGGTACGACAGCTCTGGTTGCCAGAAACCTGGAAAGAAACTCAATTGGTTATGAAATTAATCCTGAATTTATTGAGATAGCCAAAGAAAAATTGAATTTTTACCAAGCTGACCTTGAAGGAACCACCTACGAATTTTTAAAGGATAATATTCATATTGACATTGATAAGGAGTTAAAAAACCTGCCTTATCGCTTCGTTGATTGTCAGAACCTTGACAAGAAAGTTGACCCGAAAAAAATGCAATTCGGATCAAAAATCGACCGGAATAGTGGTCAGAGAGAAAACTTCTACTCCGTAAAGGAAATAATCAGCCCGGAGCTGATTAAACTGAATAACGACCTTGTCGTCAGGCTTATTGGAGTCAAAGAGAAGAAAACTGCCAATGGTGCCGCCATGCAGTTTCTTCATAACAAAACCAAAAATCAAAAAGTATTCATGAAATTTGATCAACAAAAGTATGACGATCAAAATAACCTGTTATGTTATTTGTACTTAAAGAATAAAACTTTCCTAAATGCCCACTTAATCAAAGAAGGATTAGCAGAACCAGATACTTCAATTAATTTTAAATACAGAGATAAATTTCTAAATCTCAGGCAAAAAAATGGCTAAAGAGTGGATTTTAAATAGTGCTATGAATCGGTTTCAACTGAATTTCAAACGAAATGTTGGACCCACCTCAGAAAGTATCCGACGATGTGCTCCAAGAACAATTGATGAATGGCGCAAATACTATTTTTCTAATGTCCGCCCAAAAGAACATATCATTGAGCTTGGCAGAAAACTGTACATCAAGATAACTGAAGTGATTTCTGCAGA
>JBNGDF010000011.1:0-77172 GCA_049975265.1 Fidelibacterota bacterium | reverse complement strand
CCAAATTTCGGATCAAGGAGTGGGACTATTACTGCATTCTCAATGACCGCGCCGGCGCCGCCTTCACGATTGCCGACAACGGCTACATGGGCTTCGTCGCCGCGACAATCTTCGATTTTACAAAGCCGGAAGATCTCTCCGCCGACCGGATGACGCTCTTTCCCCTGGGAAAATTCAGGATGCCCCGCACCTCAAAGAGCGGCGATGTCATTTTTCAGCAGAAAAATGTGGTACTGAAATTTTTTCGGGACAAAGAATCCCGGACAATCGAGGTTATTTTTCCAAATTTTCATAATAATAAAACGCCGACCGGCAAAATCACTCTGCAGCAGCCCGATTGCTACGAAACCATGGTTATCGCCACCCCCTTTCCGAAAAACCGGCATGCCTTTTATTACAATCAAAAAATCAACTGCATGCCAGCCGAAGGGGAGCTGACTCTCGGTAACCGGAAAATTGTCTTTACGCCAAACGACTCCTTCGGCGTGCTCGACTGGGGACGGGGCGTCTGGACCTATAACAATACCTGGTACTGGGGCTCGGCGTCGGGGAAAATCGGCGCTGACCTGTTTGGTTTCAATATCGGCTACGGCTTCGGCGATACCTCACACGCCACGGAAAATCTGATCTTCTTTAACGGCAAAGTTCACAAACTCGATAAGGTGCAATTTCACATTCCTGCCGATAGTTACCTGAGACCCTGGCGCATCAGCAGCAACAACGGACGCTTCGAAATGGATTTTCAGCCGATTCTCGACCGCCATTCCGATGCCAATCTGCTTGTTATCCGGTCCAACCAGCATCAGGTTTTCGGACGCTTCTCCGGCAAGGCGATTCTTGATAATGGAGACGAAATCATCATCCGGAATTTTCCCGGTTTCGCCGAGAAAGTGCTGAACCGCTGGTAATATTTGACCGCCCGGCTGGTTGAAATTGCAGAGAAGATAAAACAGTATCTATAACCCTATTTCCGTGACCGCCAGCGACCCGAAGCAGCCGAAACCGTTTTCCACGCTGAGAACCATTTCGTGATAGGTTTGGGGAATAAACAGCGGGGTGGAATTGCGATACGCCGTCAGATTGTGGTCAAAGCCAAAAATGATCAGACGGGTCGGCGCGGCGCCCATGCCCGACAGATCAAAAGCGACCGGTATTTCCCCACCGTTCTCATTGACAATCTCTTTTTCGGCATACGCCTCACCGGAAAAAAGTACACAACAGTACTGATCAGTATCCATTGTCGTCCGCAGGCGAAACCGCAGCTCCGCAGTGGTTACCGTCAGGGATTGCGGAACGATTTCCGGCTGGACCGGCACAACCGTCTCAGCGGTCAGCGTTGGCAAAATGTCCGAACAGACTTCAAGGTGATAGCGGTGTCCGCACTCCGGTATAAATTCGAAATTGTAATAATACCCTCGATGGGTCGTGTCTGCGATCATTTCAAATTGAAAGACATTACCCGTCTGAGTATCGGTTACCCGCACGACGGCAGTGGTATCGAAAATCTCCCCGCCTTCATACATCTCCTCCGTCGCTAAGGTCTTTTGTACATGAATAAAGGAGCTGCCTTTGACACCGTCTGCCCGCAATACGCCGAACACATTCAACCTCGGCTGATATTCCGTTTCGATTAATGTCCTGGGCAGGGGACCCGGATCGGTGGGCAGGTCGCAGGAGTTCAGGACCGACAAACACCCGTAAACACTGATAAGAAACAAAAAAATTAAAACTGACCGATAGTTCATTTTATTGCAGATCATATTTAAAACCTGATGCTGTAGCCCGCCGAAATGCTGGGCAAAAATTGTAAATCCAGAGCGTAATAGCCATAACCGGGCAGATAGAAATAGTATTGCGGATTTCGGTGCAAAAACAGGACATTGCGAATCGTCATGGTAAATACGGCGTCTTCAGCCTGCAGATATTCCGCCAGGTGATAGCCGAATCCCTCGCGCAGTTTTTTCTTCCAGCCGATATCCCAGGTCAGGCGCGGCGGGTAACGGACATTATTTTTAACCGGGGTTATATTGGAAGGTGACGCACCCAAACTGTTCCACAACGGATCGTAGTAATAGTGCATCAGCATGCCGGTTTCCCAGGTGCGCGGAAACCCCGAGGCGATCTGGAAGGTGGAGCTGGCGGTAATGTCTTCGGTTAATTTATAAAGCAGAACCGACTTGAAATTGTGCGGCTGATCGCCGTCAAACAGAACCGTTTTTCCGTTCAGGATCGATGGATAATTACGGGTTCCGCGGCTGTAGGTATAGCCGATCCAGCCGGACAGTTTGCCGATTTCACCGCGCAAGAGAATTTCGAATCCGCAGGATTCACCGCTGCCCGCTTCCACACTGCTCGTCCGGTAGCCGGAGAGCGACTGGGATTCATAGGAATAGCGATAGAGGCGGCGCAAATCTTTATAGTAGGCGGTCAGGGAATAATCCAGACGTTCATTGATTTTCCCTTCAATTCCGAAAATATAATGCACCGAATGCAAGGGTTTATAATTTTCGAGGGTATTGTAATATTCCAGAAACTGGACGAATTCGTTATTCCTGGAATCCATGGTCGTCAGATACTGGAAATAGTGCCCGTAAGCCAACTTGAAGGTCAGAGAGGACAATGTCAGGGTTGCTGAAATCCGGGGTTCATTGCGCCAACCGCCGCTGGCAACATCCCGCGAATTACGCAGCCCGATTTTAAACCGCAGCCGACCGAGTTCGATTTTATCCTGCAGGTAAAATGCCTGAAAGGTGGAGGAATCGAGCCGGCGGCTTAATTTCGCATCAAAACTGCCCAATCGGTTCATGAAGCGCAACCGGTTGATTTCAAACCCCAGTTTAAGATTCTGATGGCGTAAAAGAAACCAGGAGAGATGGGATTTCAGTGTCAGATCATCGATGGAATTTTCGATTCGGGTGCGGTAATCCAGGGCGGCGTCCATTTCATAAGTGGTATCCTCAAAAGAATAGCTCAGATAGGTGATGTTGTCCACCTCGGAACCGGAATAGTAAAGATGGGATTCCAGCAGCAGGTTCGGCGCCAGGACCGTACTGGTCTGAATACCCAGCGCCCGATTGTCGGTGTTGGTGGTATAGCCTTCACTAAAATCATTAAATATATCCTGCGGAAAATAGATAAAGAGGTCGTCAACCGTATAATCCATATAGTCCCGGGCATAAAATGCCGACAAGCGCAGCTTCGTCTTTCTGAATGAGCGCTGATAGGCACCATTGAAATCCATCATGATATTGGGTGAGCCCATCAACACCCGCAGGGTGAAATCGGTCAGCAAACGACCGGATACCATGGCGGAGGCATTTTCTCCCGCCGGAAATTCTATCGCACCGGTGACGCCCGATATGGACGGTTTGAATTCACCGTGGACTTCACTCTGATGCCCTTCCCGGGAACTGATATTCAGGATCGATGAATTACGTCCGCCATATTCGGCATCGAAGCCACCTACCAGCATCTCGATGTTTTTAATCGCATAGGGATTGAAAATGGCGTTGGAGCCCATAAAATGCTGGGGATTGTAAATCGTCATGCCATCCAGTTGCACCAGGTTCTCACCGGGATCGCTGCCGCGCACATAATATTGCGGCGAATAGGGATCGGAAATGGTCACACTGGGTGACAGCTTTACCAATTTGAAGACATCCTTGCTCATCTGGGGAATTTCGGTCAGCACAATCGGATCCACACTGAAGCTGGAAATATCCATATCCTTCTGAATAATCGTACCCCGCCGTCCGAGAACCTCCACCGCTTCACCCCGGATCATCCGCGGCTTTAGTGATACCTGCGGCAAATAGAGGTCCTTACCTTTGAGAACAGTCTCTTTGGTTAATTCTTCATAAGCAATATGGGAAAAGCGCAATCGATGCAGACCATCGTCGAGATTACGGATGATGAAAAACCCTTTTACATCCGTGGCGGCGCCCTGCCCGGTCCCGACGACGATGACATTCACACCGATGATGGTCTCGCCGGTCTCGGCATCCGTCACAAAACCGGAAATATTTCCCGCCGCAAGGGGGATAATCAACAATGAGGCAATCATCACCAGGCGAAAACCGTTCATGGAATAATAATCCCCGCGGTTAACAACAAACCCGGCTCTACCCGGTCGATCACCTCCGGCAGGAGATTGACCGAGCCGTGTAAGCCGACCCCGAAAAACAGTCCTTTTAGATAAACCGGACGATATTCGATGGCGGCATTGACACTGAAATTGACCAGAAAAATATTCCAGAAATCCAGATGATCGTACTTTTCAGTGTCAAAATTATTGAATCCGAAGCGCCCGCTGATATTCAGGCGGCGAACAAAATGCTTATTCAAACGGGCATACCACTGCTGATCCTTGCCGCCGATGGCGATGGACTGATGATAGCGGGCTTTGCGGTAAAAAATGCCCGGCGAGCCACGCACCCAGCTCGCCTGCTGATCCGCCGGAAAATCCAGCGTCAGGTGAGCATTCACAATAAAGCCGTCTTTCAAAATGACAAAATCCCACCAGCTCATTAACTGGCGCCGAAACAGATAGGGATAGAGGCTGCGATGATAATTCCGGTTTTGAACCGCCGTGACCTGCTCCGTCAACCAACGATCCATCAGCGCGCCGATGACATTTTCCGCTTTTTGTTTCTTCTCCGGCTTCAGGGTATATTCCCAAATCCAGTCGCCCAACACTTTTCCGGCGCTGTCTCCCAAAACGGTATAAGCGTTCAGTTTGCGCCCTTTACCGAAAAGGGGTTTGTCGTCATACCAGTGATGCAAATTTTTAATATACAATGTCCCTGGAAAATCCACTGAATCCCGCCGAAAATAGGTCCGCATTACCGCCGCCAGATCACTCTGCAGGAGAATATATTGATCCACGGGGATGTATTTCCATTTTTTACTGGTCTGGATGCCGATTATCCGCCCCGCTATGTCCCGGTCATCAGATATTTTTATATGCAGTTTTTGATCACAATGCAACGAGTCCACCGGCAGCGGTACGATGAGTGAATCGGCGATGAATTCGTGGATATCAAATTTCATTGCTGCCGTCAACCGGAAATTTACAACTCCAAACAGCACAATCACCAGACAGATCAGCGGTTGCCTTCGGATTACGAACCGCCGCATCGTAAACGCTCTGGTGGATGAAGATATCATACTTCGGTGATAGAATCCGTGGAACCGATTACTTCAATGGAATTTTCAATAATCGCCCGGTTTCAGCCGTGACACCAGTTTTTGACAGTGGTTCCACAACATCGGTTGCCAGCCACTCTTCAAGGGCATCGTAGACCTGTTGCGCCTCGCTGAATTCCGCTAGGCTGAGGTAATGATCCTGATCAGCCTGGACCAGCATAATGGCATTGGTGGCGGTCTCCAACAATTCGGTAGCGGTGGGGGTAATCGGGTCGTTCTCTCCGTACAGGTAAATGATATTGCTGCCGCTCTGTTTTAACCAGTTCAACAGGTCCGTCATGACCGACTCCCGGTAGCTGATATCGACACCGGAGGGCGCAAATAATTCGTAGCTGACATTTACAAAGCTGTCCGGCTCAATTATATCAAAGAGGTCGCGCAGATGCTCACAATCGTGGGCGACTGCACCCAATTCCGTCAGACTCTGATAATAGTAGGGCATCAGATAGGCGATATAGTCATCGCTGAAATACTCCAGCCAGACGGTGTCGTAAAGATGCCCGAAGAGCATTTCCGCCGATTCCGACGTATCGGGCAGCTCGCTGTCGATCTGATTGTAATTTGACCAGTAATTAAAGGGATATTCCAACACCGCCAGCTCCAGAACCGCATCCGCATTCAGGGACCAGCCGTAATAGTAATGATATGCCGTATAATTAATGAAATTCAGGATATACGGCATGATTTCCGAGCGGCGGCGCAAGAGCGCCTCTTGAAACATCCGGATTCTTGTGTGAGTATTGTCAGAACCCAATTCTCTGATATAATCCAGGGGTCGCACATCGGTTTGACTCTTGAGAAAGGGCGTCGCGTACACCACTGTCGCCGCCACATCGTCCGGATAAAAACGGCGGTGCGACAGCGCCATGATACCACCTTTGCCAAAACCGCTGCTGAGCCAGCTTGCATCGTAAATTTCAGCAAAGAGCTCCACAATCCGATGCAGATCGGCAGCCGCCTGCTCCGTCGTAAGATAGTCATAATTCCGGGAACCCGGAACCGCTCCGCTAAAATAGCGGTGAGTAACCGCGATCTGGTTGGCGTCCAGTGCAACCGACATCTCGTGCAGATCATCGGAATAGGCAGCATAACCGCCACAGGCAAGTACCATCGGACTGTTTTCATCACGGTGCAGCAGATACGCCCGCTGAATAAAGGTCGCGCCGGCACTGTCGCCGTGATCAACCGGCTGCTCAATCTCCAGCAAAAATTCTCTGCTGAAATCGTAATAGGGCACCAGTTCAACGACATTGACACCCTCCAACTCGGCAATCCGCCTCCGCAATCCACCGGGGTCCTCCGGTCCACTCGTACCGGAACAGGCAAAAAAGCGACCCGCACCCAGTAAAACCGCGATGATCACCACATTTCTATAATGTACACGTCCCATTTTTTCTCCCGAGTTGCTGTAATTTGTCGTTAAAGATATTTAAAATAATTGATAATGGCTAATAGTATCGGATCGCCGCTGAATATCCCGGTTCAATTTCAGCGCTTGAAATAGTTCAGGAAAATGTGAGTGTAATGTCCTCTGCCAACGGTGTTCAAATGATAAAAAGTATCGTAAAACTCCTTCGCCGGCAACAATACCTCTACTGGTCGGTATAAAACCGGAATCTCCAGGTTATCATTTAAATACACTTCCATGTCCTCAATTTCCTGCCGGTTGGCGGCATATTTCTCAAGCGGAACCGGCGGGAACGCCAGGCAAACCCGCACACCGCTTTTCCCGGCATAATCATAAAATTTATTCAACTCCCAAATAGCCGCAGGGTTGATGTCCGTCAGATTGCGAATCTCATAGTGCTCGTATTTTAATTTTTCCATCGGTCGATCGCCAATCAGAGCGGAATTCAAATCACCGAATTCATTAAAAGCCGACCGGCGATAGGTTTCCTCATAAGCGCTGCGTCCGAGCAGATAGACCAGTTTGCTGCGGGTCTCGAGTCCAAGCCCTTTCAAAAGTTCCAGGTACTGCCGCCAATTGGTAATATACCGAAAAAATTGCGGGCAAAACATTACCAGCCGCGTAACGGTGCGCCCACCGAAAAACAGTTGCCGGTAAAACTGGGCATACTCCGGCATAATGACTACCATATCCCCCGCCCTGATATAAGATCTGACCTGATTCAAATGCAGCATGAGTCCTAGCCCCGCATGCGAACCCATGTTGACGATAGAGTAACCCGTGGTGTCGGCGATTCTGCGGCTGTCGATATTGAATACCGTATTGGACCCTCCTATTACAATCATTTTCGGTGAGTCAAGCTGCTGCAGGCGGTTTTCTTTGTCAATCAGAGCCAGGAGAAAATGGTCTGATGCATCCACGGGAATCAGGACCACCGCCAGCAACGTCGCAAATACCAATACAATCAGCAGGGATATTCTGGTAAGGAGTCGTCTCATTTCATTAAAATTGAAAATAGATAAATTCATTGGCATTATCATAGGCACCGAACAACAGAATGAACATGATCAAGCCGTAGTAGAACGCCCAGCGCAGCACCACCGGTCTTTGACTTAACCATCCCCGAATATCGTGATTGCGCTGGAACAGCGCCACTCCCAGCAAAATAACAATCGAGAGAACGGATAAAATAAAATGCTGAGAGGTGAATCCACTGACGGTCAACAGGGTCGCGGGCTCAAAGGCGGTGAACAGATTCCGAATGATCAGAAAGGCATCCGAAATACTGTTCGCCCGGAAAAATATCCACGAGAACCACACCAGATGAAAGGTAACCAGCACCTTAAGAAAACGGTGCAGATCCGGGTATTTTGTCAAGCCGACAAAGCGATGCAACCGGTGGCGCCATTCTGTGGTCCAGCGGGAGATCAGTAAAAATACACCGTGCAAACCACCCCAGACAATGAAGGTCCAGTTGGCACCGTGCCAGAAGCCGCTGACCAGGAAAACGATGAAGATGTTCAGATACATTCGTGCCCTTTTTACGCGATTGCCGCCTAGTGGAATGTAGAGATAATCCCGAAACCAGCTGGACAGCGAGATATGCCAGCGCTTCCAGAATTCCGAGATGGATTTCGAAAAATAGGGGCGCCGGAAATTCAGCATCAGACGATACCCCATTACCTGGGCGGCACCTATAGCAATGTCGGAGTACCCTGAAAAATCGCAGTAGATCTGAAAGGCAAAAAAATAGGTCGCCACAATGCCCGGCAGACCGGGGTACATTTCCGGATGGTTGTACACCTGATTCACAAAAATCGCCACCCAGTCGGCGATCACAACCTTCTTGAAAAAACCCCATGCCATCAGGATCAAGCCGTCTTTTACGCGCCGGTAATCAAACGCTACTTTCTCAAAAAACTGGGGCAGCAAACGTGTAGAACGCTCAATCGGTCCGGCGACCAGCTGCGGGAAAAAGGACACATACAGGGCAAAAATCCCGAGATGCCGTTCCGGTTCCCGTTCACCACGATACACATCAATCGTATAACTCAGGGTCTGAAAAGTATAGAAGCTGATTCCCACCGGGAGCAGTACTTTCAGCGACGGAACATTGTAGAGTACGTTGAAGTGCTGAAATACCTGGCGCAGCGATTCGTTGATAAAATTAAAATATTTAAACGAAAACAACAGCCCCAGATTAACAACAAGACTCAGGATCAGGTAAATGCGCCGTTTCTCCTTTTCGGCAACTCTGCCCATCCGCAAACCAGCAAAATAATCGATCAGCGTCGAACATACGATCAGCAGCAGATATTCCGCCTTCCAGCACATATAAAAATAGTAACTGGCAACAAGCAGCAATATCCAGCGATATTTATGAGGAATGGCAAAGTAAAAGCAGACGACAAGCGGAAAGAATATCAGAAACTGGAAGGAATTAAACAGCATAATACCCGCTTAGCAACCACCGTTTAGAATCTCGATAATCTGTCGGGAAATCTCTGTAATTTCCTGATCCGGCGTCACCTTGATCCACTCCGCCTCCAGCTGGTTCCGAAACCAGGTCAGCTGGCGCTTGGCATAGCGGCGGGTGTTGCGCTTGATATTCTCCACCATATCGCAAAAAATACACTCACCATCCAGATAATTGATCACCTCGCGATAGCCCAGAGTCAGCAGTGCATCCAGATTTTTCCGAAAACCGGCATCCAGCAGGCTGACAACCTCCTCAACCAGTCCCTCGGCAATCATCCGATCCACCCGCTCATCAATCCGCCGATAAAGCAGTTTACGCTCCATGGTCAGCACAAATATCCGGTAAGGAAACGGCGGATCGGTTGTCTGCTCCGTATAGTGTGCACTGGGAGCCTTACCGGTAATTTCATAGATTTCCAGCGCCCGGGTAATGCGTTTGACATCGTTGATATGGGTTTTGATCGCCAGATCGGGATCGATATCCAGCAGGCGGTTATAGAGTGCCGTAGCTCCCTTTTCCCTGAGTTCTCTTTTTAATCTGTTCCGAATACGATTATCGGTAACGCTTTCTGCGAAGATACCCTGGACCACCGCTTTAATATACATGCCGCTGCCGCCGACAAAAATCGGCAATTTCCCCCGGGACTTTATCTCCGCGACTCTTTCTAATGCCATTTCCCGGTAGGCGCCGGCGCTGATCTGTTCGGTGGGCTCAAGAATATTGATCAGATGATGGGGAACTTCTCTCTGCTGGCGCAGAGTCGGCTTGGCGGTCCCGACACTCAACCCCCGGTAGACCTGGCGGGAATCGATGGAGATAATTTCACCCTCCAGCCGCTTCGCCAATTCAATCGCCGTGGCTGTTTTCCCGACCGCCGTCGGACCGACGATAAAGGGGATTACCGGAAAGCAGTTTGCAGACCTCTCCTCTCCGACCAATAGTTAAATCCTTTCAAACCGTTTATCCAGCTCTTTCAGAGTCAAATTGACGATGATCGGGCGTCCGTGCGGACAGAAATAGGGATTTTCGGTGGCGAATAGATTGTCAACCAGGTTGCGCATCTCTTCCTGAGTCAGTTTATCGCCGGATTTGATCGCCGCCTTGCAGGAATAGGAAGCCGCTACTTTGTGCTGAATGCTGGCATCCTTGGTGCCGTACTCCTGATAATGGTCCAGGATATCTTTAATAATCGTGGATTCATGACCCCAGGTCATACCGGCTGGAACCGCTTCGAGAGCAACCGTGTTCTTCCCGAATTCCCGCAAACTGAAACCGATTTTCTCAAGAAAAGGCAGGACCTCCAGCAGCAGGGAAAAATCGGTAACCGACAGTTCGATGATTTCGGGAAAAAGCAGCTGCTGTGCCCTCCAGGGGTGTTCCGACATAGCCCGGATGGCATTCTCATACAAAATTCGTTCATGCGCCACATGCTGGTCAATGATCACCAATCCCGATTTCACCTGAGTAATGATATATTTATGATGCAATTGATACAGTGGAACATCGGGGCGATAGTCGGTCTGCGATTCCGGCAAGCCCTGCTCGATAAACCTCTTTGCTCTGTCAGACCACTGCTCGTCGGTATTCCGGCGGACGGACGGAAGTCGAATCTCGGTTTGCCGATCTGTCTGAATCCCGGACACAGCGGAGAATTCATCCTCGGACTGTGTCAGCTGCCGTTTCTCACTGTCCTGACCGGATACCGGTTCACGTTCAGGACGATCCGCCTGCTTTACCACCGGTCCCGATGAGTAGTAATGCTCCGGCGCAAAACGGGTCAGGTCCGGAATCACGTGCATAATCTCCTGCAGACCCGCTCTGACACTCTCCTCCAGAAACCGGTATATCCGGTTTTGCTCCCGAAATTTGACCTCCATCTTGGTTGGATGCACATTCACATCCACCATTGTCGGCTCCAACTCCAGATGCAGGCAGTAAAAGGGGTACTCGCTGCGGCTGATCAGACTCGAATAGGCGGAGCTGATGGCATAATTCATCAGACGGTCGCTGATGAAACGTTGATTGACAAAAAGATACTGATCGCCGCGTCGGGCACGGACCAGATTCAGATTGCCAATATATCCCGACAGTTTCACGCCATTCCGGGATTCGTTGATTTTAATCAAATTTTCCCGATATTCCCTGGAATAGAGATTAACGATCCGATCCAACAGTGTTTCCGGACGTAACCGGAGAACCTCCCTATCATTATGAACCAGAATAAACTGAACCTGCGGGTGAATCATGGAGAATTTCCGGATAATGTCGATAATGTGGCGGAACTCCACCTCCCGGCTCTTCAGAAATTTGCGCCGTGCCGGGACATTGTAAAATAGGTTTTTTACGGATATATTCGTCCCGGGCAGAGCAGCGACCGGCTTAATTTCCCGGAAACTACCACCTTCAATCCGCAGCTCGTAGCCGCTGTCCGCTCCTTTTTCGGCACTGACCGCTTTCACAATGGAGACTGCCGCAATACTTGCCAGCGCCTCGCCCCGGAACCCCAGAGTACGGATTCCCATCAAATCTTCCGCCGTGGCAATCTTGCTGGTGGCATAGCGCTCAAAAGCCAGCAGCAGATCATCCTTACTCATTCCCTCGCCGTTATCCACGACCTGACAGAGTGTTCTGCCACCGTTTTTGATCACCACTGTAATCTCACTAGCATCGGCATCGAGGCTGTTTTCCACCAGCTCTTTAACCAGCGACGCCGGTCGCTGTACCACCTCTCCTGCAGCAATTTTATTCGTGAGTTGGTCAGACAGAATTTTAATTTTGGACATGGACTACATACCGAAAATGGTCTTTTCGACCCGGTTAATAATCCGCCGAACAGATTGTTGACATTTCGCTTTTATTCGGGCAACCTGCTCTTTTGTATGCTCCACATACCAGCGGTCTTCGAGAGCAGCCAGATTGATCAACACATTCAGCCCGGCGCCCCTGATCGCCGTATCGGCAGCCAGGGCAGCCACCCCGGCATCACTGATGGAGTTCTTATTCCCGAACTTCACAACGATCTCGGTTAATTCGAGTATTTTCAAAGCAGTTTGCATCACCTGCAGGGGCACATCGGCGGCGTTTTTCGTCGCTGCCTGAATAGCGGCTTCCCGCTTTTGCTTTTCCTCGTCGGTTTTTTTGGGCAACCGAAAACAGTCCATGACCTTGTTAAACGCCGCCGTATCAAGGTCTACCAGACGGAGCAGTTCATCCTTCAGCCGCTGTGCCTGAATTGCAGTATCATTCATCTTTCGGTTGTGACGCTCATAACCCTTTTTGCCATGGGTCAGATTGGCGACCATTGCCGTCAAACCGGCAGCCAGAGCACCACTCAGAGCCGCCACGCTGCCGCCTCCGGGTGCCGGGGAATCGGCGGAGAGCTCATCGGCAAATCCACGCAGATTCAGCTCCACCAGCGACTTTTCAAACTCCTTAATTTGATA
The DNA here is from genome assembly GCA_049975265.1 of Fidelibacterota bacterium. Lineage (GTDB taxonomy): Bacteria > Fidelibacterota > UBA2242 > UBA2242 > UBA2242 > B118-G9. Next base: position 64,637 of record JBNGDF010000011.1, on the reverse strand, counting down.
TTCGATAATCTTTTTCCGGGGATCAAATTCAGAGACATCGTTCAGCCCCAGCGATTGAACCGCCGTCCGAATCAGCGATTCCTCGGGGACACCCTGACATTTGCCCTGAGCCTCAAGGTAATATCGTCCCGCCATCAGCATCGCTTCCAACGGAATCAAACCCACCAGTTCCGAACCGGTCACGCGCAAGCCTTTCTCACCCGCCAATTTCCGGATTGTCTCGAAGACGACATGAGGCGGTGTAATTTTATAATTTGTCAGATTAATCGAAACCTGCGCCATTTTGTATTCATCGATATACCAGCCTACCGCCTTGACCTCTTTCAGCAAACCGGGTTGCCGCAGTGCGATACCATTTTCATCTCTCAGAATCGTGCCGTTCCGATCCCGTTTAAGCCGCCCCTTTTCACGAATCGTCAGGGCAATATCGCTGGCAGTTCGGCGGTCGGTGGTGTTCAGATTAACATTATAAGCAATTAAAAATTCACGTACGCCGATCACCGTTGCACCGGATTTGGCATTAAATTTGGCATCTCCGTAATCGGGCTGCCAGTCGGGATGCTGCAACTTCTCGGCGAGCCCCTCATATTCTCCGGCACGGATGTCCGCCAGGTTGCGACGATTTTCCGCCTGTGCCGATTTTTCATAAAGATAGACCGGGATATGCAACTCTTCGCCTACCTTTTTTGCCAATGCATGGGAGAGCTGAATACATTCCTCTTCGCTGATTCCGGAAATGGGTACCAGCGGACAGACATCGGTCGCGCCCAGACGGGGATGGGCACCGCTGTGGCTGCGCATATCAATCAGCTCCGCCGCTTTGGCAATTCCGGCAAAGGCACCGTTCAGGATACCCGCGTTGGTGCCGATGAATGTCACCACCGTCCGGTTCGTGTCGGCGCCGGGGTCCACATCCAACAATTTGACCTCAGCTTCCGCTTGAATCGCTGCGGTAATGGCGTTGATCACATTCAGATCACGACCTTCACTGAAATTCGGAACACATTCAATAATTTCCGGCATTGCCAAACCTCTTCCTTTATCGAATATTATTTAAATACAACAAAACCACAATGACAACCAGCAACAGGACCAACAACCACCAGAAGGGTCGGCGTACCATTTTCCTGGGATTATGGCTGATCCGCTGAAAATGGATGCGCCTTTCATCGCCTTCCCGCTCATCCCGACGAACAGAGAACGGACGTCTTTGATGCTGTCTCATCACACACCTCCGAAGATCCCGGAAAAGAAATTTACAAAGGGGTAGATAAAGGCCCCCAGAATCGAAATTCCAGACAACATCCCGAACAGAATCAAGCCCATCAGGATAAAACCGCCGTAGCGTTCCAGACTATAGAAAACGTGGTCATATTGCGGCGGCAGAATCCCATAGAGAATCTTCGACCCGTCCAGCGGCGGAATCGGCAGCAGATTAAAAATCGCCAGCGCCAGATTGATCTGAAGACTGAATTTGACCATCAAATAGAGCGGTTGCAGGACATTATCGGGGAAAAAATCAAAAACACCGCCGTGAAACAGGCGCAATAACAGACCGCTGAGGAGTGCCAATATCATGTTCGCCCCCGGTCCGGCAACCGAAACCAGCAGCATATCCCGTTTCGGCTGACTGAAATAGCGGGGATCCACCGGCACCGGTCGAGCCCACCCGAAACGTACCAGAAAAATCATCAGGGTCCCGATGGGATCGAGGTGCACCAGCGGATTCATGGAAAGCCTGCCAGCTAATTTCGCCGTCGGGTCGCCCAGTTTATTTGCCATCCAGCCGTGGGAAAATTCGTGAAAACTCAGCGCCAGTAAGATCGGCGGAGCGAGCAGGATGATGTATTGCAGGTTCATTGCCACCTCGGGTGAAAGGTTCGGTGTTGTTCAAGTAGGTATTCCCGGTCCAGATGCGTATAAATTTGCGTCGTCGAAATATCGGAGTGACCCAGCATTTCCTGAACCGCCCGCAGATTGGCGCCACCCTCCAGCAGGTGCGTTGCAAAGGAGTGCCGGAAAACATGCGGGCTGATATGTTTTTTGATACCGGCGGCTTTGACATATTCCTGGATAATTTTCCAGACTCCCATGCGTGACAGCGGCGCACCGCGCATATTCAGAAAAAGCACATCACCGCTGCGGAAATGACGCAGCAGCAATGAACGAACCGCCGTAATATATTGTTTGAGATACCGTTTCGCCCGGTCGCCGAAAGGGACAATCCGTTCCTTGGAACCTTTTCCGAAAACACGAATGACATTATGCTGAAAAAAAATATTACTCATTTCCAGGGTAATCAATTCCGAAACCCGCACACCGGTGGAATACAGGGTCTCAATAATCGCCCGGTCACGGATACCTTTGTTGGTGTTAATATCAATCGCAGCCAGAATTGCTTCGATTTCACTCAGGTCCAGGACTTTGGGTAATTTCGCCGGCAGACGCGGTGATTGCAGCAGATCGGTGGGATTCGTCTGGACAATATTCTCGCCCATCAGGAATCTATGAAAAGACCGAATCGAGGAAAAGTTCCGGGCGAGGCTGCTGGCTGCCAGCCCGATTTCCGCCAGGGTGCTGATAAATTTCTGAATAACAGCGATATCGATCTGATTCGGCTGATGAATATTTTCATCCTGGAGATATTGACAATACCGCTCCAGGTCATTCCGGTAAGCGTCGAGAGTATTGCCGGACAGATGCCGTTCTATGGTAAGATAATTGATAAAATCTTGAATTAAATATTGCATTCACAGAATTGCTTATCATTCGCTTTGAGTGACCGATTCCTCCAGCATGTCGCAGATAATATGCGCAATGGCGATGTGACATTCCTGAATCCGCTGGGTATTCTTCGATGGTACCACCACACTGAGGTCAGCAATTGCCGTCATTGCACCGCCGTCACCGCCGGTCAGTGCGATGGTTTTCAGCCCTTTTTGGGCGGCATATTTCAGCGCGGCTATGATATTTTGAGAGTTCCCGCTGGTGCTGATGCCGATCAGGACATCATCAGTGGCACCGAAGGCTTCCACCTGCCGGACAAAGATTCTGGAAAAATCGTAGTCGTTCGCCAGAGCCGTCAGTGTCGAGCTGTTCGTTGTCAGGGCGATTGCCGGAATCGCCCGGCGCTCTTTTTTCAATCGGGCAACCAGTTCGGCTTCGATATGCTGGGCGTCCGCCGCACTGCCGCCATTCCCGCACAGTAAAATTTTACCACCCCGGGCGACGGTTTCAATCAATAGTTCAATTACAGCGGCTATGTTCTCCGAACATTCCACGCGCAATTTCTCTTTTATTTGAGCGCTTTCGAGGAGTTGATTATCAATAACGGATCGAATCGAGTCCCGGGAAATGGGTATTGACACTAGGGATTTTCCTTAATATGAACAGCCCGGGCAAACTCATTGATACGTTTAATATTATCGGAATTGTCGTAAATATTTCCGGTGACAATAAAGGTTGCCCCGGCTTCGATTTTCGAACGGGCATCATCGGGTGTACGAATCCCGCCCCCAACGATCACCGGAATATCAATGTAGTGACTGATCGCCTGTACCAGATCAGCCGGAACAGAGCGGTCGGCACCACTGCCGGCTTCCAGATAAACGGTCTGCATCCCCATATACTGGGCTGCCAGAGCATGCGCCATGGCGATTTCGGGTTTTCCCACCGGCAGCGGACGAGTATTGCTCATGAATTCCGCCGTCGTCGTCCGTCCCGATTCAAATAGCATATAACCGGTGGAGATCGGTTCAATGCCCAGTTTTCGGATCATCGGCGCCGCAATGATGTGCTCCCCGAACAGATAATAGGGATTCCTGCCGCTGATCAATGACAGATATAACACCGCATCGGCACGGGGAGAGAGCTGCTGCACTGACCCCGGAAAAATGATTACCGGCAGACTGCTCTGCTCACAAACCTGTTCTATGGCGCTCTGAAAACCGGCATCGAGAATCAAACTGCCACCCACTAAGATTGCATCGGCGCCCTGGTCACAAACCTCTTTGACAAAATCCTGCAGATCGGCTCCCTTGCGGGTATCGGGATCAATGAGCACAAAATATGCTCCGCCCCTTTTTGCCGCTGCAGCCTTTAGATTTTCGAATACTTTCATACCGGTCAAAATTTAGTTAAAAATTTGATAAAATCATCCATTTCTTGCAAGCTGCGTTTTTCTGTGACGGCAATCAAAAGACGGTTTTCCCAATCCTCCCGGAATTTACCCAGGCTGATGCCGGCAAAAAAGCGATTTTCCAGACCAGCCGCTACAATCTGCTTTGCCGGCACCGGTGTCTGAATTACGAACTCATTAAAAAACGGCAGCGATTCGTAAACCAGTGAATAATTCGGTAAAGCGGCGATTTTTTCCGCCAGATAATGCGCATTTTTGAGACACAATCCGGCGACCTGCCTGAGACCATTTTTCCCCATGAGAGCCATATAGATCGCCGCCGTCAGTGCCATTAAGCCCTGATTGGTGCAGATATTGGATGTGGCTTTTTCCCGCCGGATATGCTGCTCCCGGGTCTGCAGGACCAGCACATAACCGCGCTTCCCATCTACATCCACGGTCTCACCCACAATCCGTCCAGGCATGCTTCGTATGAGGTCTTTTTTTGCGGCAAAAATGCCCAGATAGGGACCGCCAAAGGATTGATGCAATCCCAGAGGCTGCCCTTCCGCTACGGCAATATCGGCATCCAGCTCGCCAGGCGTCTGCAGCAGCACCGCTGCCAATGGATTGACTGACATAATCAGCAGTGAATTGTTGGCGTGAAGGATGTCGGCAATTCCGTTCAAATCTTCAATATTGCCGAGAAAATTTGGTGTCTGAACCAGCAGCGCTGCCACATCCTCATCCAAACGACTCTCCAGATTCTCCAGCATCGTCCGACCAGTGGATTCCGGCAGATACTGAATTTCGATCTCCCGGGTACGCAGGTAGGTTTCCAGCACTTTCAGCGAATTGGCATTGATCAGCTCCGATACCAAAACCTTATTACGTCCCGTTTTCCCCGTCGCCAGAATAGCGGCTTCTGCCAGCGCCGTCGCACCGTCATACATCGAGGCATTCGCCACCTCCATATCCAGAAGATGACAGACCATCGATTGATATTCATAAACGGACTGCAGTGTACCCTGTGCCACCTCCGGCTGATAAGGCGTATAAGCCGTATAAAATTCCGAGCGGCTGATTAAAAAATCCACCGCCGCCGGGATAAAATGATCATAACTACCGCCCCCCAGAAAAGAGATCGTTTCAGCAGTATTGCGGTTTCTTGCTGCCATGGCGCTGATCTTGCTGGTCGCCTCTATTTCGGAGAGAGGTTCAGGCAACCGGATGCGGCATTTTTTCAGAAATTTTGGCGGAATATTGACCAGTAAATCCTCAAATGTTTCGACACCGATCGCTTGTAGAATTTCCTGTTCAGTTTCCCGGGTGTTTGGAATATAATGCATAATGTTCAAATCAATTTTTGATAATCGTCAGCGCTGAGCAGTTGCTCAATTTCAGCAGGATTGGCGATTTTCAGTTTGGCGATCCAGCCCTTGCCGTAAGGGTCCTGATTGATCAGCTCGGCGCTGTCATTCAGTGATTCATTCACCTCAATAATTTTACCGGACAGCGGACTATAGAGATCTGCAACGGTTTTAACGGCTTCAATCGTCCCGATGGAATCACCTTTGCCCGCCTGACTGCCCACTTCGGGCAATTCCACATAGACCACGTCCCCGAGTTCTCCGGCAGCATATTCTGTAATCCCCAGGGTGGCGATATCGCCTTCAATCAAAGCCCATTCGTGATCGTTGGTGTACTTTAATGTTTCGGGTACATTCATTGACTCTCCTCCTTGTCATAGAATTTACTGGAATTTAAAATTTTTAAGGAAGTTGATATGAAAATCGCCGGCGCGAAAGTCCGGATCATTGATAATCGCCCGATGAAACGGGATTGAGGTCGAAACTCCTTCGATAATGGTCTCTTCCAGCGCCCGTTCCATACGGGCTATGGCTTCGTCCCGGTCCGTACCATGGGTAATCAGTTTGCCCAGCAGCGAGTCGTAATTAGATGGGATTTCATAGCCGGAATAGACATGGGTATCCATGCGTGTGCCGGGACCGCCGGGGGCGTGAAAGGCGGTGATTCTACCCGGTGACGGTCGAAAGTTTTTATACGGGTCTTCGGCGTTTATGCGGCATTCGATGGCATGACCGCGCAGCCGGAATTTTTTCAACCAGCGCGGCAATTTATGACCGTTCGCCAGATTAATCTGCTCCTTCAGCAAATCGATTCCCGTAACCATCTCCGTAACCGGGTGTTCCACCTGAATTCGGGTATTCATCTCCATAAAATAGAGATTGCGGTGCCGGTCCATCAGAAATTCCACCGTCCCGGCACTGGTATAATTGACGGCTTTGGCAGCGCGAATCGCAATTTTTCCGAATTTCTCCCGCAGATCTTCATTCACCGCCGGCGAAGGTGATTCTTCGATCAGCTTCTGATGACGACGCTGAATGGAACACTCCCGCTCCCCTAAATAACATACATTGCCATGGTTATCGCCGAGTATCTGAATTTCGATGTGGCGACCATCTTCGATTAATTTTTCCAGATACATGGCGGGATTGCCGAACGCAGAGCGTGCCTCTTCGCGGGCGGTTGCCAGAGCCTCTTCCAGTTTACTCTCTTCGGCAACAATCCGCATCCCGCGTCCACCGCCACCGGCAACTGCTTTTAAAATGACGGGGTATCCAATCTCGGCGGCGATCCTGCGCGCCTGTTTCAGGTCGGTAATTACATCCTCGCTGCCGGGGATGACCGGTACGCCGGCTTTGATCATGGTCGCCCTTGCTTCCGCCTTGTCGCCCATCCGCCGGATCACTTCGGGCGAAGGACCGATAAACGTAATTTCGTTATCCATGCACATCTGGGCAAAATCAGGGTTTTCCGCCAGAAAACCATAGCCGGGGTGAATGGCGTCGGCGTTGGTCACTTCGGCGGCACTGATAATATTCGCCATTTTCAAGTAGCTGTTCTGACTATTCGCGGGACCGATACAGACCGCTTCATCGGCAAAACGGACATGCAGCGCAAGTGAATCGGCGGTCGAATAGACAGCCACCGTAGCGATTCCCATCTCCTTGCAAGCCCGGATAATTCTCAGTGCAATTTCGCCGCGATTGGCAATCAGTATTTTTTCAATCAAAATCGTACCGATCGGTTAGTTGACAATAGCTTTGATTCAACCCTCGGGATCGATAATAAAAAGGGTCTCGTTGTATTCCACCGGTTGGGCATTGTTTGCTAAAATCTTTACCAGTTTCCCGGATACTTCGGATTCAATCACGTTCATGATTTTCATGGCTTCAATGATACAGAGCGGCTGTCCGACGGAGACATGATCCCCGATTTTCACATAGGGTTCGGCATCGGGCGCCGGTGCCTGATAAAAGGTACCAACAATCGGCGACTTGATTTCGATGCCACGCCCATTGTTCTCGTTCTTGACGACTTTATGCTCTTCGGCAATGCCGGCTATCTCGACGAATTGCGGTGCTGCTCCGCCGGGCTGGTTTTCTGACATGATGACATTACGAACCGCTCCGGACGGCTGCTTGGCAACCCGGATCTTACTGCCCCAACGGGATACTTCAATCTCGCTGATGTCGTGTGATTCCAGAATTTTCACCAAATCCAGAAGTTGACGCTTATTCATAATTCTCCCCGCTTACTCTTTAATCCGCTCCACATAACTACCGCTGCGGGTATCGATCCGCACGACGTCACCGACATTCAGAAAGAGAGGTACCTGGACCGTCAAACCGGTTTCCAGAACCGCCGGTTTCGAGGCGCCGGTCACCGTGTCACCCTTCATGCCCGGTTCGGTTTCCACAATCTCCAGATTGACGTGAGGCGGGATTTCGATATCTACCGCCTCCTTCCCGTAGAAAAGGACCTTGATAATATCGTTTTCTTTGATGTATTGGGACGCCTCTTTGAAAGTATCCGCATTCAGGGGAGTCTGTTCGAATGTCCCGGTATTCATAAAAATATGATGGTTTCCATCAAAATAGAGATATTGCATCTCCACCGCTTCGAGGCGGGCGACATCGATTTTTTCGCCCGATCGGAAAGTATTGTCAACGACCTGACCGGTGCGGACATTTCTCAACCTGGTCCGGATACGGGCACCGCCCCGCGCCATTTTCACATGCTGAAATTCAATTACCCTGAATAAATCGCCGTCTAAATTGATTATTAAACCGTTTCGAATATCTGCTGTTGATGCCAAAAGTACCCCTTCTAATTTACCAATCGTGACGTAGAATTTACCGCCTGCTGTCTTTAGTGTCAACCAATTTTTCCGCGATCCCGGTACTGCCACCGTAGTGTGAAAAACGTTGGCGATATCTGCTTTTTTATTTTATCTTTGGTCTATGTTAACTGTGGATTTCACTTTTTACGCGGATTTCATCATCTCCGCCGCTTTGCTGGTAGCGCCCTTTATTCTCTATGCAGAAATGCACTATCGTCTGCCTTTTTTCAAAGGACTCCTCTATAAAAAACAGCCCGAAATCATCTTTGACCTGCCCCGGCGCAGCGAGACGGGTCACATTCCGGTTCTGCTGCTGATCAAGGACGCTCACTGGTTTCCCGTTACCCTGGAAAAGATCGTCATCCGGCTGATGGATCACGAACATAAACCGATTGCCGGCGATGTTACCGTACCTGTCGGTACAGGGGTCCATACCAAGTGGTTTACCAAAATCATCACCATTGATGCCGCGAATTTTCAGAATCAATGGGTTCATCTCGACTGTTTTGCCTATCTGGTAGGTGGTGGGAAAGCGTTTATCGTACGCAATGACAACTACCCAACGCTTTCCCAAAAATCCTTTGAAATCTTTATGGACCGGGATCCACTCCCCAAAGAGGACGGCTGGCTCTGGGGCGATTTGCATGTCCATTCATCCTATACCGAGGATCAGGTCGAATTCGGCGTTCCGCCGGACTGTTACCGCCCGCTGGGTCGAACCATGGGGCTCTCTTTCTGCGCCGTTACGGATCATTCGTACGATCTCGACGATTCTCCAGATTCCTGGACCGTCCAGGACCCCGATTTGCGTAAATGGCAACGGCTCCTGAATGATATCCATGATCTAAACCGCAGCAACCGGGATTTTATCCTCATACCCGGTGAAGAGGTGTCGGTTGATAATGGTTTTGGGCGCACAGTGCATATGAACGTTCTCAACGACCCCCATTTTCACTGCGGCAGTGGCGACGGCATGGAAAAATCGCTGGGACAAGTAACGGAATCACACTATGCGACCGTCCTGGATACGATTCCCGACCAGTCGCTGGCGTTTGCCGCGCACCCTTTTGAAAAGCCGCCTTTCTGGCATCACCTCCTGATCCATCGGGGTATCTGGAACCGCCGGGATTATCACCCCCGTCTGGCAGGCTTTCAGATTCTGAACGGTAAACCTGCCGGAGATTTCGAAACCGGCAAAGCTTTCTGGATCAGTCAGCTCCTGAAAGGTCGACGGCAACTGATCTACGCCGGTAACGATTCTCACGGCAATTTCAACCGCTTTCGGCAGGTTTTAATCCCGCTGCTCCTGATGCATGAACACCAGCACCAGATTTTCGGACAGAACCTGACCGGGATCAAAGCCGACCTCGATAACGGCGTACAGGGCATCATCGATGCTCTAAAGGGAGAAAACGTCATAATCTCGGACGGTCCTTTCCTCTCTCTTGAATCAGCCGCAGACAATATCGTTACAATCAATGCCCGTTCAACACCCTATTTCGGCACCCTGGATCAGTTGACCGTTTTTATCGGTAACGTCAAAGCCGTCAGGGAAACAGTTTTTCGCCAGGAAACGTATCACGCCGGGGAGCTGCAGTCCAGGTTTGATTTAACCGTGGAAAATATGCCGGAAAAAGCTTACCTTCGGGCAGAATTAACAACCTTAAACGGTCATTTCGCTTTAACAAATCCTATATGGCAAAAATAAAGATCGGAGGGAATATTTAATGAGCAAGGAGTTGATGCCCGATTCCAAACTGTTGAAGCGGCTGGAGTCCCTGCGCCAAAAAATCACCCAGGAGCAGCAAGACTCTCTCGAACACGCCAGACAAAAAGGAGCGGAAAGTTATAACCAGAAGATTGATGAACTGCTGGATTACCTTTCCGATATCGCCCGCGATATATCCCGGCAGCGGTATAGCGATCCGGACGAAATTTTCGAGCTGGCAAAAACCGGCGTCTACCCGGCGAAGATCAGCGAGCTGGCGGAGTCCTTCGGCATGATGATCGTCAAAGTCGAAGCCCGGGAACTGCGTCTCGAACAGACAATTGAGAAGTTGAAAAAACTAAACGGTCAGCTGGAGGCGGAGTACGAAGCCCGCACAAAAATCGAGCAGGAGCTGATGAACTACCGGAACAATCTGGAAGCGCTCATTCAAAACCGCACCTCCGAATTGATGAAAACCAATGAAATGTTAAAAACCGAGATTCTCGAACGCAAAGCCATTGATGAAGAGCGCAAAAAACTGGTTGATGATCTCCAGGAGGCGTTGAACAATATCAAAACCCTGAAGGGCTTGATTCCCATTTGTGCCTCATGCAAAAAAATCCGCGATGATCAGGGCTATTGGAACGAACTGGAAATCTACATCAGCAAGAATGCCGATATCGAATTCAGTCACAGCCTCTGTCCCGATTGCCTGAAAAAACACTATCCGGAAGAGTATGAGCGGATGCTCGAAAAGGGCAAATTGACGGATTTACCGTCGGAGATATGAGACGAATATGGATAATGACAGCAGCTATCAGGAAATACTTGATATACTGATTCGAACCGTTAAAGATGCCGGTGCGAATCACTTTCAGCACGATGCTCAGGTATTTGAATTGACGAAAACGGACAAATACCCCCCCTTCAATTGCGGACCTGGCAGAGTCTTTCGGCATGATGATCATCAAGATCGAAGCCCGGGAATTACGCCTATTGCAGACGATCGGCGAGCTGGAAAATGTCCATACCCGCTTACAGGAGGAATTGCAGAAAAAAGAGAACGTCGCCGCCGCTCTGCAAAAAGAGCGCAATCATATCGAAGACCGGATCCGCGAACGCCGCGGTGAAATCGTCAAATCCAACCACAAACTGCAGATCGAAATCCTCGCCAGAAGGCGGATTGAAGAAGAGCGTGAACGCCTGATCGTGGAATTGACCGAAGCCCTGACCCGGATAAAACAGCTGAAAAAACTGCTACCCATCTGCCCCTCATGTAAGAAAATCCGCGATGATGAAGGTTATTGGAACAACCTGGAAACCTACCTGAGCAAGCATAGCAATGCCGAATTCAGTCACGGTATCTGCCGGGATTGTATGAAAAAACTCTATCCTCAGCGCTACGAAAAACTCTACGGCAAAATCGGTGGGTGATTTCCTTAACCTTCCGAAGGTTTTTCTAAATAATTTTGCCGGGAGTTAAGCTGATGAAAAACCTTCGGAAGGTTATCTTGATCCTCCAAAAAAAGAGGGGGCGCAATATCTCACGCCCCTTATGGTTCATACTAATCGGATGCTCGCCGGAACATCGTTTTCTTTTTTACTGCTCTGCCATCTTACGATACTGTTCGTAGCGTTCATCAACGATTATCTGCTGTTCTTTCCAGTACTTTTCAGCATTCTCCGGAAAACTGAGCTTCAGCGATGTGTAACGCTTCTCGCTTTTCAGAAACTCTTCAACCGGCAGTGACGGTTTCTTCGAGTCCAGCATCAAGGGATTCTTGCCTTCCGCTTTCAATGTCGGATTGTAGCGATAGAGCAACCAGTACCCGGTATCGACCGCTTTCTTCTCTTCCTGCTGGGTCATCTGCATATCGCAGCCATGGTTGATGCAGGGCGCATAGGCAATAATAATTGCCGGTCCATCGTAATCTTCCGCCTCTTTGATTGCTTTGATTAACTGATTCTTGTTGGCACCCATAGCAACGGAAGCGACGTATACATACCCATAACTCATCAGCATCATGCCCAGGTCTTTTTTCTTGGTGGTTTTCCCGGCTTCGGCAAACCGAGCCACCGAGCCCAGCGGCGTTGCTTTGGACGCCTGCCCACCGGTGTTGGAATAGACCTCCGTGTCCAGGACTAAAATATTGACGTTCCGGTTGGATGCCATGACATGATCCAAACCACCGTAACCGATGTCGTATGCCCAGCCATCGCCACCGAAAGCCCAGACACTCTTCGGCACAATATAGCTCTGGAGTTCCATGATCTTTTTCAGAACCGTCTGCCCTTCGCCAGTGGCTTTTTTGACCAGGTCCGGCAGCGCCGCCTGAATCTTTTTGGATACTGCTTTGATCTCGTCCTCTTTGGTATTCCAGAGTTCAAAAGCCTCTTTGATCAGCTCGTTGAAACCGGCATCCAGGTCCATTTCCCGGGCTTTTTCCATCGCCGTGCGCAGCTGTCTGCGATTGGAATCCACTGCCAGTCGCATGCCGAAACCGTATTCGGCATTATCCTCAAAGAGTGAGTTTGCCCAGGTTGGACCGTGACCGTCTTTATTTTTGGCATAAGGAATGGTCGGAAAAGTTCCACCCCAGATGGAGGAACAACCGGTTGCATTGGCGATGATCATCCGGTCGCCGTAGAGCTGTGTAATCAGCTTGACATAGGGCGTTTCGCCACAACCGGCACAGGCGCCCGAGAACTCCAGCAGTGGCTGCTTGAACTGGCTGCCTTTCAGCGATTCAAGTCTTACGGCTTTACTGAGTACATCCGACGGCAGGGCATCAAAATAGAGCGCAAAATCGGATTCGCCGGCATCGCGCTCTTCCTGAATCGGTTTGGCAACGAGGGCTCCTTTCGGGCACTCATTGACGCAATTCATGCAACCCTGGCAATCTTCCACATAGACCTGAATTTTATACTTCATCCCAGCGTCTTTGCCGATGGCATCCAGCGTTTCAAAACCTTCCGGTGCATCTTTCAGGCTGTTGGGATCGATCAGCTTCGCCCGAATTGCGGCGTGGGGACAGACAAAGGAGCACTGGTTACACTGAATGCAGTTCTCCTTAATCCAGTGCGGTACAAAAGGTGCCACACCGCGCTTCTCCAGTTTCGCCGTTCCGGTGGGGACAAATCCGTCCAGGGGCATCGCTGAAACCGGAATTTCGTCACCCTTTTCACGCATGGTTTTCTCAATGACATTTTTCACAAAATCATCGGCATCCTCAGGAACCAGTGGCTTCACCGGTGCATGTTTTTTCGGAAGTGTATCCGGGACCTGCACCTCAACGAGAGCCTCTTCCGCAGCATCAACCGCTTTCCAGTTCATCTCGACGATTTCACGACCTTTGGCGCCGTAGGTTTTTTCAATGGCATCCTTAATCAGTTTTATGGCAAAATCCTTTTCCAGGACGCCCGAGATGATAAAAAATGCCGCCATCATGACCGTATTGATACGGTTTCCCAAGCCGACATTATTGGCAATCTCCAGGGCATTGATATTGTAAAAGCGAATTTTCTTATCGATGATCGTCTGCTGCATTGCCTGCGGCAGATTTTCAAATACCTCTTCTTTGCTCCAGACCGAATTCAGCAGAAAAACACTGTTTTCCTTGATACCCTCGAGAATATCGTAGCGGTGGATAAACGCCTGATTGTGACAGGCGATGAAATCGACGTTGTCGGTTACCAGATACTCGGATTTGATTGGGTGTTTTCCAAAGCGTAAGTGGCTGCGGGTAATCCCGCCGGACTTTTTGGAATCATACTGAAAATAGCCCTGAGCGTACATGTCGGTGTTGTCACCGATGATCTTGATGGAGTTCTTATTGGCACCCACCGTACCGTCAGAACCAAGTCCCCAGAATTTGCAGGAAATCGTTCCTTCTGGAATGGTGTTGATCTTTTCCCTGACTTCCAGGGAAGTGTGCGTGACGTCATCGTTAATACCGACGGTAAAACCGTTAGTGGCTGCCCCATCGAGATGATCGTACACCGCCTTCACCATGGAAGGGGTAAACTCCTTCGAGGACAATCCGTAGCGTCCGCCAACGATTTTCAGGTCTTTTCCGGCTAAGGCTACAACCACATCCAGGTAGAGCGGCTCACCGATAGAGCCGGGCTCTTTGGTACGGTCCAGAACGGCAATTTTCTTTACACTGGCGGGAATCGCTTTGATAAAATGCTCAACGGAGAAAGGACGATACAGCCGGGCTTTAATCAGCCCTACCTTCTCACCTTTCTTGTTCAAATAATCAACGGTCTCTTCCACCGTGTCGGCGCCACTGCCCATAATGACGATAATCTTCTCTGCATCGGGAGCGCCGAAATAATCGAACAGATGGTACTGACGACCGATCTTCTTTGCCAGCGCATCCATATATTCCTGCACGATCGCCGGAGCCTCCAGATAGTACCGGTTCACCGTCTCGCGTCCCTGAAAATAGGTATCCGGACCCTCCTGTCCGACCTTTAGCAGCGGTTTTTCCGGATTCATTGCGCGAGAGCGAAAGTCTTCGACGTACTGCATATCCAGCATCTCACGCATTGTGGCATAGTCAATCTCATAGATTTTCTGGATTTCGTGGGAATTCCGAAATCCGTCGAAAAAATTCAGAAAGGGAATCTTGGACTTCAGAGTAGCGAGGTGGGAAACCACGCCCAGGTCCATGATTTCCTGAATCGAACTCAGCGCCATCAATGCCCAGCCGGTATTGCGCGCCGACATCACATCGGAATGGTCGCCGAAAATCGAGAGCGATTGACACGCCAGGGAGCGCGCCGAAACATGAAATACGGTCGGCAGCATCTCACCCGCAATCTTATGCATATTCGGCAGCATCAGCATCAATCCCTGCGATGCGGTAAAGGTGGTGGTCATCGCCCCCGCCGAGAGGGCGCCGTGGACAGCTCCCGAGGCACCGCCTTCGGATTGCAACTCCACTACATCCACCGTCTGACCAAAAATATTCTTCAGACCTTTAGCCGCCCAGGCATCAGCCATCTCACCCATCCCCGATGAAGGGGTAATCGGGTAAATTGCAGCAACTTCACTAAACGCATAAGCGACATGAGTCGCCGCAGTGTTCCCGTCCATACTTTTCATTTTTTGAGCCATGATATTCTCCATGTATATAACTATTTACTTCGCTTTTCTGCTTCAGAGTGCCAAAAATTCATTACCAAAATCTGAAATCTCGCTTAATTCCGCATAACTTGATTTGAGAAACAGCCACATTTCGACTTAAAACTTACAATTTTCACAGGGGAAAAACAAATCCCGCCGCCGCAATTCGCGGTACAAAATAGCCGTATGCTGATATAAATGCCGTTCAAATCCAGTTTAATATCTTATGAAAATCGTAATTTTCAGGATCCGGTACATAAGCTCTGGCGGCTTCGTAATCTTTCTCCGTTACATATTGTAAAATATTTTGAACGACAGACCGGGCTTTTTGGCTCTCGATATCCACCAGGCGTGGCGGGATTTTGCCATCCACCCCCTCCAGGTCTTTCAGGAAAAGGGGGCTGGCGTCACCGGCGCTGTTCACATACACCATGCAGCCGCTGGCGCCCTCTTTGTACAGCTGATAAACGCCGTTGCCCAGCAGGGTACAGTACACCAGATCGTAACCTACCGGCGTCACACACCGTACCTCATAGCCCAACTCGATCGGTCGGGATTTTATTTTCAGTCCGATCTCTTTATATTTTACATTCAACAGATCGTTAAAGAGCTGCGCTTTGGAAATTTTTCCCAGCTCCGGGTGTCCATGATCGTCGTAACTAAAGCGGAGCCCCGATCGCTTGATTTCATCGTCACTGAGGGCATGAAAAACGCCCTCTGAAATGATTGCCACACCGTAATTGACACCTATGATTTTGCGCTTTATCATCGCGGAAATCACCAGATTGACAATGCGCTCTATGGTTATTTCGGTCTTGTTAAACATCTCCGGAATGACGATCATCGGCAGATGACAGGCAGAACCGACACCGAATGCCAGGTGCCCGGCTGAACGTCCCATGGCGGCAATCACGAACCAGTTTTCGCTGGTGCGGGCGTCTTCGTAAATAGTCGCAGCAATCTTTGACCCGGTATCTTCCGCCGTGGTATAGCCGAATGTCGGGGAGTGGTTGGGCAGCGGCAGATCGTTATCAATCGTCTTGGGCACGTGGATATTGGCGATGGGATAGCCCTTTTCCCGGAGAAATTTCGCCACCCGGTTGGCTGTGGAAGCAGTATCATCACCACCGATTGTGACCAGCAATTCAATATTGTGCTTTTTGAATAGTGCCAGGTTAAAGTTTTCCATAAAGTCATTATCCGTCGGTTTGAAACGGCTCATTTTAAGATAGGATCCACCGCGATTGAAAATGCTGTCGGCTTTGAAAAAATCCAACTCCTCAATTTTGGCGTTCTTGCGAAACAGACCGGTATAGCCGTGATGCAGCCCGATAACGTTCATGCCGTTCCGGATAAAGGATTTGGTGATTGAGGCGACGACTGTATTGATACCCGGCGCCGGTCCTCCACCACAGAGTATTGCAACTGACATGTTTTCTCCTTTTATTCACTGTCTTTCATTGTGCGCCCGGAAGTTAATCAATCGGTGACCAAATTTCAATTTGAAAAGCATTGAAAATGGTGCGATGAAACAGCCAGCATCCGGTTTGTTTGTTATCACACTGTCTGAAAGTGGTCAATGATGAGGCAAACTATCAGGGCAGCTCACACATTTCGGAACGACCCACTTACTACAGCAGTTATAGGGTCGGCAATTATCATTAATCCGCAACCAATAGTGCCAGAATCATGGAGTTGAATTTTTCTTCCGGTTTATCGGAGCGGGAAAGCAGGATAATCGGCACTTTGGCACCCACCACCAAGCCCCCAACTTTGGCATTGGCAAGGTACATGAGCAGCTTGATAATGGCATTCCCGCTGGTGATATTGGGGACCAGAATGACATCGGTGTCTCCGGCAATCCGGCTCGCAATCCCCTTTTTGCGGGCGGCGTCGGCAGACAGGGCTACATCCATTGCCATCGGTCCTTCCAGAATGATATCACCAAACTCACCGCTTTCGGCAATTTTTCGCAATTCCGCCGCATCAACTGTTTCCTGAATTTTGGGATTTATCTTCTCGATCGGACAGAGGGCACAGATTTTCGGTTGCTCAATTGCTAGCTTACGGCAAACCGCAATCATGTTGTCCAGGATCGCCTGCTTGGCTGCGAGATCGGGAGTGATGGTGATACCGCCGTCGCCGGTGATCAGCATTTTGGGATATGTCGGGACCTCTGCGACCGCCACGTGACTCAGGATACTGCCGGTCCGCAAGCCGGTGTCACGGTCGAGAACGGCTTTCATCAGAATCGGTGTTGAGATATGCCCTTTCATCAGAATTTCGGCTTTTCCGTTGCGAATCTGTTCCACCGCCCGAAAGGCAATTTCCCGCTCTTCAACGGCATGGACGATCATCTCATCACTGATGGAATAGCCGACCTTTTCGGCAATGGTTTTGATTCGCCGGCTATCTCCGACAAGAACAGCCTTTGCCAGTCCCTTTTCGGCAACGGCTTTAATCGCGTGTAACACACTGGGATCGTCAGCCATGGCAATCGAAATGGTCTTGCGACGTTTATTTGCCTGGACCGCCGCCAAAATCTCAGCATAGCTCGTAATCATTGCATCTCTCCGTCATTCTTCAGGTTCACTGACATAGGTCTGAATCTCCTGTTCCCCATCAACCGCCCGGAAGCCACCGGCTGCCAGTGACTCCAATTCATTTTCACCGGGATAAAGGCGAATATCGGCAATAAATTTCACCCGCGCACTGATATCCTGAATCACCCGTTGGGAGTGGGCAATACCGCCAGTCAGGATAATGGCATCCAGATTTCCGCTCAACGTTGTCGCCATTGCACCAATCTCCTTGGCAACCTGATAAATCATCGCCCGGTAGATCAGTGCCGCCTCTTCATCGCCCTGGTCGATGCGCTCCAACACTTCCCGCACATCACCGGTCCCCAGATAGCCTTTCAACCCGCTGTTTTTGGTCAGTTTCCGGTATAAATCCTTGAACGAATAGGAACCGCTCATCGCCATTTTAATCAGCGGTTCCAGAGGCAGGGCGCCGGCTCGTTCTGGGGAAAATGGACCCATCCCCATCAGGGCATCGTTGCAGTCAATGATCTTGCCCCGATCAACAACTGCGACGGTGATTCCGCCGCCGAGATGCGCCACAACAAACCGGGTCTCCTCAATCGATTTCCCCAGCCGCGCCGCCTCCCTGCGCACACAGGCGTTTACATTCAGGGCATGCAGCCGGCTTTTGCGTTCAATCTCCGGTACGCCGGAGATCCGTGCTTCGGGGATCATTTCATCTACAGTAACGGGGTCCACCACGAAAGCGGGTACATCATACTCCCTGGCAATGCCGTGCGCGATCGATGCTCCCAGGTTACTGGCATGCGTGGCATACTTGCAGTTGATGGTATCATCCATAAGGTCGTCATTGACCGCATAAATCCCGCCTTTCAACGGCTTGACCAGTCCGCCGCGCCCGACGACCGCTACCAGCCGTTGACCTTCAAGCCAGGGTTTAAAGGTTTTTTTGATAATATCGAGCCGCAGGGGTAACTGCTCGGAAATGGAATACATATTACAGATTTCCGTTCCTGAATGATCGATTTTCTCGATCCTGACCGGACCCTGGCGATTGTACAGTGCCAGTTTGGTCGAGGTTGAACCGGGATTGATGGCAAGGACGACTTCATTATCCATTCGCTATTTCCTGTGGTTGTTCATGGAGCCTGCTTTACAAAAGTAATGCCATGGCAATCACCCTCGAAAACGACCGCGGATCTCTGTGGAAAGCAGCGGCTCTTTTCCAAGATAAAGTAACCGATTCCCATTTTCAGCAAATTTGAAACTGAATTTGTACTTTGCCCTTAACAGACAAAATATTAAATTGCTCTGCAGATGGCAAGGCAGGTTTACTTTATTTCCGATATTCATCTTAACTGTTACCATTCCGAATCGGAAAATCGGAAAAGGGGCTATCTGCTCGATTTCCTTGATGAGGTTAAAGAACATAAAGCAACTCTGTACATTGTCGGAGATATGTTCGATTTCTGGTTTGAATACCGATATGTTATCCCGCGCCACTTCTTCCGGGTCCTGCGCCAGCTGCAGGAGATGGTTGATGCAGGTTGCGAAATACACATGCTTGCCGGGAATCACGATTACTGGGTCGGCTCCTTTTTTCCCGACGAACTCGGTATCCCGTTTCATCCCGATTCCGTGGACATCACGATTGACGGTAAAAGGTTCTTTATCTATCACGGGGACGGTATTCTCAAGCGCGACCGCGGCTACCGGCTGATGAAAAAGATTTTGCGCAACCGTTTTTTTATCGCACTATTCCGACTGATTCATCCGGGCGTTGCTTTCGGAATCGCCAAATATATTTCCGGAAAAAGCCGGCATCTGACACTACGCAATCCCGAATTGCTGGAACAGGAGCGCCAAGAACTGATTCAATACGGAGAAAAAACTCTCTCTCAGGGATATGACTATGTCATCACCGGGCATTTTCATCTTCCGACAGAACATCGTTTCAGAACCGGAAAATTCGTCAATCTGGGTGACTGGATTCGCTATTTCACCTTCGCCTATTTCGACGGTCATGATCTGCATCTGTGCTACTGGAAGCCCGAAACCCTTCAAAAATCACTTTAAGTGAAACCTAATTTTTGCTTGACATAAAGGCTTAAAAATTCTAAAATCAAAATAATTAAAAGAAGAGTGACATCATTATGAAAAGAATAGTACCGTTGACTATCATTCTGTCTCTGCTGCTGGCAACGTGTGCCACCAAAGTGGCCACCATTAGTGAAGAGGATGTCGAGCAGCTGCGGGTCGATTACAACAAGGGCGATCTGAATACCATCGAAGAGATGATGGCGATCTATAAGGACCCCTCGCAGCCGATCGAAACCCGAATCGCGGTTCTGCAGGCTATGGCTCAGACAATGCACCCCGATGCTATCAAACTGATCCACGATTTTATGGCACAGGGAGTCGGTCTCAATTACGCACTGCTGACTGCATCCGCCACCGAACTGATCAAGAATCCCACCCCGGAAAATGTCGATGCGATTGTCAAAGGATTGGTCTCCGCCCAGCAGAAATATATTGAATTCCGCACCGCCGCCATGGCAAAACTCGAAACTGCCGACATCACCGCCCAGGTTGAACAGCTGCTGAATTTATACCAAACGGAAAAAGAAAATTATGCCCTGGTGCAGGAGTCGCTCGCCCGGGTACTCGGATCCGCCGAAGACGATAAGGTGATCCCCATATTGATCAACATTGCCAAGGATAAAACCGTCAGCCTTTCGGTACGGTCGCTGGCTCTGGAAATTCTGGGAAAACGCCAGCATCCCCTGATCACGCAGACCTTCATCGAGATGCTCGGCGACCCGGAATCGCAGCAGCAAATCCGCGATTTCGCCCTGCAAGCCGTCGCGGATGTCAAACAGGCAGACGTCATTCTGGCGCTGCTGGAAACCTTCAACGCCGGCAAGGAAGATTACTTCAAATTAACGGAAATTCTGACACGCGCATTGGGAGACTTCTCCGATCCGGCGGTTATCCCGACCCTGGCAGAAATTACCCAAAACCAGGATTTCCCCCTGAAAACCCGCAAAGATGCCCTGACCGCTCTGATTAAATTCAATGATCCGGAAATATTCGAGCAGCTATTGCCCATGATGGAAGACCCGAAAAACTATGTTCTCTTCGATGAAATGACTGCGATGGCGACGGCGCTCGGGGATCCGGTGGCTTTCGAAAAATTGCGCCGCAAGGCATTTCTGGCGCAACAAAAAGCGATGGTGACACCATGAAAAAGACGATTGCGATCCTCTTCCTGGCTTTGATATTCAGCCTGACAGCGTTGGCTCAAAAGAAAACAACCGTCACCGAAAAGTTTTTTAAGGTCGATCAGGACATCGAAAGTCTGCGCAAAGAGTTGGCGGAAATCCGCAGACAGATGCGGGAGATGGAAATCCGCGTCTCGATTCCGGAAATTCGCAGCGAAATCAACAAACTGATCCAACTGCCCGAAATGACCCATGAGATTATCCTGAATAACGGCACCATCGTGAAAGGGAAAATCATCCATGAAGATATGGACCGCATCGTCGTCCAGACCCAGATCGGGCAGTTAACTCTTTCGAAAAACAGCATCAAGCAGACCCGCAAAGCCGATCTGCCCAAAGCCAAATGCGTCGTCGAAGGTCCCATTACCGAAAAGGTCTATGAAAACAGACGCATTTTCAAGGGCAAAATCAAAAACGAAGGCATCCGGAGGGCAGACTTCGTCCGGATCATTTTCAAACTTTACGACGAAGGGACGCGTCTGCTTGCCGCCGATTCAACTCTGATTGCCGGTAATTATCACATGTACAAAAGCGGCGTGCAAACCGACGCCACCATCGAACCGGGTCGATCGTTCGATTTTGAATGCGCAGTAGAGGTTCCCGAAGACGCCAAGGTGAGCTACTATATCAAAGAGATTAAATGGGAAGAGTTTGACTAACCCGGCAAATAGAAAGAGAAAAGAAACTTGGTACAGGGTTTTGAGAAACGAACATGTCACCGCTTCGAAATTCCGAATGCATCGCTGCAGTATAAAACCATCGGATTTTTCCGGTCTAAAAAGTATCTAAACACTATTCGACTCTATAATATCAGCAAAGGCGGACTCTCCTTTGCCTGTGACGACGAATTGCGCAAAGGTAAGACTGTCATCGTGAAACTGTTCATTCCGAAAGAGGACCCGCTGGAGCTGCTGGCAAAGGTCTGCTGGCAAAGAGAATCCAGTGACGGGTACAGCCTTGCCACCGGCATCGCCTATCACCCTTTCGGGAAAGGCTCCAATATGAATTCGCCGGAAAGTTTAGACCGCCTGCGGGAGTTAGATAAAAAATACGCTAAAGAGCGCTGATTTCTTGTATAAAAACCACCGGTTGCTTTACCTCTGGTCACTTCCGCCTACAGTCAACATATCGGGATAAACAATATCCGTATTAAACCGTTGCCGGGCAGCCTCCAGCCGGTTTCTCTGATCCTGAAACATAGCCGTGAACTCTTTCGGCAGCCGGGGGTCATCGTATATCTTTTCCATTCGATCCAGCTTCTGAAAAAGCCGCTCAATCCGAATAGCAAATACTTCCCGGTACAGATCGTAATGAAATGGTCTGGACAAAACGGTTTCAAAAAGAGACTTGAGATCGTCATAGACCGGAAGATAGCCCACCGGTGATGCGATGGCGTCGTATTCGTTGTGTACCCGCCCTTCCGCCCAGAGAATCCAGACCTTTTTTGCCAGCTTGTCCAAATAATAGCTGCCCGACGGGTCCTTTAGAAAATAGTTGGTGGAAAAAATCAGCGGCTGTCTTTTCAGATGGCGTCCAAATTCCAGATGATTCCGAATATAACGGTAAAGGGGCACCACCACAAAATCGAGATTAGCCATGGGTGAATGCATGCGCACTCCCTCCTGGCCGATGGTCGCCGCCGTGGTCTCCGATTCCAGACAAGCCCCCAGAAAGACGCCATGCTCCCAGCTCAGCGACTGGCAAACAGGTACATTCGTATCGGAATCCCGACCGCCGTAAATGATTCCGTCTATCCGAACACCATCGGGATTCTCCACTTCCGGATCGACATTGTCCAACTCGCTGATACGAATGGTGTAGCGGGCATTTTTATGAGCCGGTGGAACGAGATTGCCCTGACAGTCCGTTTGTCCCTTTTCATAAAGCCCGTAATGATTCTCGCCACGGTCGGGCAGCTCCTGTCCCATACCGAGCCAGTAAGGTGTCCCGTTATGAATCAGCAAATTGGAAAAAATCAATTCCCGCGGCGTGGTCAGGCATTGATATATCAGCGGATCATCAACCGGATTTACGTCAGTGATAATGCCAAAAATCCCTGATTCAATATTGACCGCATGACAACTCCCATCTTCCCAAATCCGCAAGTAGGCGATATCGTCTCCAACGATGGTCTGTCCCGGAATCATGGCGGTACTCGTTTTTCCGCAGGCGCTGGGGAAGGCGCCGGTAAAATAGCTCGTCCGGTTCTTATCCGGCGCGTGGACACCCATAATAAACATATGTTCCGTCAACCAATCTTCGTGATTGGATTTATGAATCGCCAATCGCAACGCCAGTTTTTTCAATCCCAGACTGTTACCGGCGTACTGATTGTTGATGCTGAGCACCCGGTTTTTTTTCAGATCAATATAAATCCGTCGCAAATGATCGTTCTTCGTCTTGCCCCGTTCATCGAGTTCACCAGCGGAATGAATAAAACGGAAAAAGTCCCCGCTTCCGTTCAGCCGCTTAAACTCCCGATAACCCTGCCGATACAGGATATCTTCCGAATGGGCAACATAGGCGGAATCGGTAATCTGCAGAGCCGGGATCGAGAAGCGCGATTCCTGTGGACCGAGGCAGAAAAACCGGACCAGCATCTCCTTGCCCCGCATGATTCCGTCCATCAGTCCATAGATCTCCCGCAGACCCTCATCCCGATCGATCCAGTTGATATGCCTCCCCAGTTCCGTATCGGCTCCCCGCAAGACCCGGGTATTTTTTTTATCCCGAGCCTGATCCCGATAACTGTCAAAATGAATCGTATGCCCCTCAATTTTCAGGGGTCGTTCTTCTCCCGTTTGGATGGCGAGCCGTCGCACATATTCAATATCTGCCGCGCTGTCATCCAACACCGTGACTTTTGCCGGTCGGCAAACCCGGATAGTATCTTCCAGAATATCAACGACATACCGATTTTCCAAGGCGATTATTTTTTGAAAATCCCCATCGGTAAGCAATCCACGTAGGCTGTCTGTCATCATCAACTCCTGCTTAAACTCCGCCACTGCCGAGTCCCATGAATAAAATTTAATATATCTCCACTGAAGTTGAAACAGGATTCTTAAATTATTTAAGTAGTTCAACCGGATTTGACAGTTTCTAATCCGGTATATATTTAATTTTAGTTCGCTTGGTGAGTCTAATTACTTAAAGAGATCAGTAAAGAATGTACGGTTTAACGCTTCTCAAAAGGTTGCGGGCTGATGGTGTAGCCGGATATATCGCTGTCAGCTTTTTCCAGAACAGCGGGCTGTGATTCCTTATCCGGGTGTGCAACAATTCATGCAGAATAATATAATCGATCACCCATTCCTCAAAGCGCATTAATTGCAGATTCAGGTTAATATTATTGCGGGCAGAACAGCTGCCCCAACGGCTTTTTAAATTTTTAATAAACAATCGATTGTAATTAAATTGAAACTGTTTTGCCAGTTCGGCAGTCCGGTTCGGTAACAGATCTTTTGCTTCCTGGCGGTAAGTTTCAATCACGGACTGCAAAATCCAGCGACGGGCGTTTTCGTCATTAACCTTTACTCCGGCAGGCAGAAATATCCGGATTTCAGTGGCTGTTATCCAGGACCTGAAGAGAGTTTCATCAGTTTGTTCGATACGCAGACGGTGTAGGTGGGTTCGAAAAGATTCATCAAATAGCGGTTGCTCCGCTGCCTCTGCATTGCGCAGGCGCTGCTGGGACTGCCGCACCCATTCCCGGTGGTCGTCAAAGAACAGATACGCCACCGGAAACGGAATGCCCGGCGGAACCGCCACCCGCACCGCACGGCTGTTCTTGATCCGAATATTCAGACGACGCGCACGGTGGCTCCGCACAAACTCAACCGTGCCGATACCGGGATAATCTCTGTGGACGGTTTTACTCGATTTCAACAGAGGTTGCCTGCCTGCCGAAAATATTGCATCGACATTCCACCGTGATGATGTCCCCTTTTTTCAAATGAAACATCTTGTACTGCAATTGCAATCCTTGCAAATCATCCTGACTGCTGAAACTCTGACGGATACGCTCTTTTTGATTCACCGATACCCAGACTTTTTCAATATAATGGCGGTCAAAGTCTTCTGATTCGTGAACAATCACGATCTTCAGCAGACTGGTAGCCTTATCGTAGGTCACCGAAATCTCCCGCGCGGGATGAGCCTCCAGTCTGACGGGAAGACAGACACTTAGTAGCAGAATCGCCGGGATGAATGTTACAACAAATGTCTTACGAATCGGCATACAACCTCACTCCCTGAAAGGTTTTTCCGCCCGGGACTGCCGGGATTTGAAATAATAGTACATCGGCAATCCGGTGGCAATTAACACCATCGCTGAGAGCACACCCCCTACGGGGAAGGCGACAAAGGTACCGTAAATCAGATAAAGCTGCGACCCGATCGCAATCATCGCCATCAGCAACCAAGCCGGCGAACGAAAGGTGGGTTGGTAATCTTCGCGCTTCCGCAGAAAAAAAATTGCCCCGTAAATCATTCCATTCTGCAACAGATAGGACAATGTAAAATATCCAAGCAGTGCTTCAATACCACCGATAAACAGCAGAACGATCGCCAAACCCGATTGCAACAGAATCGAATAATCAGGGGTCTGGTATTTCGGATGGACGTGGGCAAACGTCTTGAAAAAGAGTCCATCCCGGGCGATCGCATATTCGATGCGGGGCTGAACCATTATCAGAGCATTCACACAGCCGATCATACTGGTAAATGCCGCGATCGCCAGAAACGCTCCCGCGATTTTGGCAAAAGCCGGCAGATAAAGAAAGGGGTTCGCAAACTGTCCACTCGTAGCAATCAAATCCTTATAAGGAATAAATACGCTCGTGGATAAGGCGATCAGACTGTAGACAATTGTAACAATTCCAACGGAGATTAGCAGACTGCGCGGAATGATTTTCGCCGGATTCTTCATCTCGCCCGCCATGTAGAGGACATTAGTAAAGCCGGCATAGGACCAGATCGTCCCGGCGATTCCACCAACCAGCAGCGTGAATAGAGACTTATCGCCCGTGACCGCTTTATCGGGTAATAAAAAAAGGTGTTCGCTACTGAACAGACTGACACCCATTATGCACAGCAAAATCAGCGGCGAGAGTTTGGCAATGGTCAGGAAAACCTGGAATCCGCCCCCCCTTCGTACACTGCGATAATGAATATAGGTCAGTACGACGATGAGCAGCATGGCAAAGAGCTTTGTATACAGCGTCCCCTCCAGAGGTGCCCAGAATACACTCAAAGCCGATACAGCACTGAGGGCAATGATGGTGATGCTCGGTGTATCACTGGTCCAGAAAACCGTCCAGACATATAGAAATCCAAGCGCCTGACTGCCCGCTTTTTTCAGATACAGGTAACCGAATCCCTCCTCCGGGTAGGCGGTCGCCATTTCCGCCAGAATGAACAGCTGCGGTAACCAGAGTATGCCACCGATAAACCAGGCGATCACCGCCAGACCGGGACTACCGGCTTCCCGCGCGACGATCGGCAGGTTAATGAAAACACCGGAACCAATGACCGAGCCGAGAATCAGCGCAATCACATGCCAGATATTTAGTTCCCGCTTTAATCCCATCGATGTGCCCGCCCTATTCGGTAACGGTCTCCCAACCGATTTTCGACAGGTGTAAATAGATAATCAGCGCCGCAGCGGTGGCAATAACAAGATAGAAAACGCCGGAAAAATAGTAACCCAGAATAATTTTCCCAATTCCAAACAGACTGGCATAAACCAAAATAACCCCGCAAATCCAGTCAATAAAGATCTTTCCGAATCCACTGTCGCTGACAACATCCGGCAATTCGTCGGAAACGGGCTTCCAGCCGCGCCCGCCCGGATGAACCTTGCGGTAAAATTTTTTCAGGGTTTCTCTGTCGGTGGGCTGAGTTAAAAAGGTGATCGCGAGCCAGATGATCGTCGTTCCGAAAACCACCGGGTAAAGCGTAATGGGAGATTGCATTCCAAAACCGAATCGGGCGATCGGATAAATAATCAGTGGTGCAATCATAGCTGAGATCTCCGACCAGGCGTTGATTCGCCACCAGAACCAGCGCAAAATCAGCACGGCGCCCATCCCGGCGCTGGCATTGATAATAAACTCCCAGGCACCTGAAACTGTCGTCAAAAGATAACGGGCAATCAGCAGGGAGAATACAATCATCAGGTACATTGCGATCCTGGAGACAAAAACGTAGTGCCTCTCATCGGCACCGGATTGAATGAATCGTCGATAAAAATCGTTGATAATGTAAGAGGTGCCCCAGTTCAGCTGCGAAGCAATCGTGGACATATATGCCGCTAAAAAGGTGGCGATCAGCAGTCCCAGTAAGCCGGGCGGTAAAAACCGCATCATGATTTTTGGATACATGACACCCGGGTCAACGGTGTTTTCATACTTTTCATAAAATGCCCGGAATTCGGCGGTCTGATATTCAGGATCGTCAGCGGGTTTGATATCACCGTTATAAACTGCTACAACCTGTTCGTAAAGTGCCGGATTCTCTGCCTGTAACGCCGCCGGACTTTCCGACCGTGGTAATATTATCAGGGCACTCAGCGCCACCAGAATCCAGGGCCAGGGACGCAATGTATAATGTGCGATCGTAAACCACAACGTTGCTAACAGGCTGTGTTTCTCATCTTTCGCCGACATCATCCGCTGGGCGATGTATCCGCCGCCCCCAGGATCGGCACCGGGATACCAGCTGGACCACCATTGCAGACCAATGTGAGCAAAAAACGCACCCACCGAAAGTGCCAGGACTCCGCCGGTTATACCCTGTATGTCAACCTTCCCAACCTTCGGAAAAAAGCTCAATACCTGGGGCGCCAGCCGACCACTGAGTGCAACCGCCCCGCCGATCTGAGGCAAACGCACTACAATCACCGCCAGAATAATACAGCCGGTCATGGCAAATAAAAACTGGAAGCTGTCCGTCCGGGCGGTTCCCAACAGACCCGAAGCGGAAGCGTAGAGAGCAATTACGATCGATGCGCCGGCAACCAGCAGAAAAGGGTTGATCATCGGTAGCGTGACGTGAAAAATTTTCTCCATAGCCTTGTGAACCCAGCCCATCACAATGGCGTTCATAAAAATACCCAGATAAATCGCCCGGAATCCCCGCAAAACAGCCGCGGCTTTCCCGGAATAGCGGAATTCAGTAAACTCCACATCGGTCATAATCCCCGACCGGCGCCACAACTTGGCAAAAAAGAAAACGGTCAGCATCGCCCCGATTGCCAGGTTCCACCAGAGCCAGTTGCCGGCAATTCCATTGCGGGCAACCAGCTCCGTCACCGCCAGGGGCGTATCCGCCGCAAAGGTGGTCGCCACCATCGCGGTACCCGCCAGCCACCAGGGCAGGTTCCGACCCGATAGGAAAAATTGGCTGGTGTCCTTGCCGGCGCGTCTGGAAAAATAGAGGGCGATTCCAAAAACAAAGACAAAATAGACCAGAATAATCAGCCAGTCCAAAAGATTGATTGCATTTGCCATAATCCCCTGTTCTCCCGTGTTAAATGATATCAGACTTCCTTTAATTTAAAAGGAAATTTCAGAATGGTAAGCCCTTTCTGAAATTTCAGGCGAAGGGTAAAAAAAAAAGCGGAGTTTAAACTCCGCTTTTCCAATGCATTAGCGAGATGCCGTTTAATTAAACAGATTCGATCGCAATTTTAAAACAGTTCCCGGAGATACATCGTCAATATTCGGTCCCAAGATATCGGCGTTATCACGCAGAATCACAATCCAGGCGTAGTGGTTATTGTATTCCTTACCGGCAATTGACCAGAGTGTCTCGTTGGCTTTGACCATATATTCGTAGTAATCATATTCCAGATCGTTGGCGGCATCTTTTGGCTTTTTCAGCAGGAACTCATGAAACGGAAAAATTACGTTCGGATCATTCCCGATTTTCCGGCGATTCCATTTATAAATCATCCGCCACATGCCAATATTGCCATACTCGTTTTTCGCAATCAATGAAAGGTAGTCACCCGGTTTTACCATGTAGAAAATATTAACGCTGTCGGTTTCGCTGATGACCTCCAGAACCTCTTCCAGCTTGCCCTCACGTTCCTGCAGTGTCTCACTCCCGGTACCGGCAGTCGCCGACTCAGTAGGAGCAATTGTCTCTTGCGGAACAGGTGCGGGTTCTTGAGCTTCTGGTTCACTGACCGGCATCTCCTGAACCGGTGTCGGTTGTTCCGCAACGGGTTCTTCTTCAACAACCTCTTTCGAGCAGCCGACGAGAAGTCCGATAACAACCATGAAAATTGGAAAAATTTGATTCACCGACAGCTTCTTTTTCATTGCACTTGTACTCCTTTCAACGTTGCTATAATATACACAAAATCTACATGACTTTCAAGTGACCGGTCTTACTTTTTTAAGACACCCATAATCCCGGAAAGGTTAAACACACCAACATGATAATTGTTCCAGATCACATATTTAATGACAATTGACTGTTTAAAAATACGCTTACATAAAACGGTGGAAAAAAGGGTTGATTTTTTTATAATATTCTGTCATATTGGAGGGTAGTTGGGGCATCAGAAATATGGTTCGATTAGTATTTCACGGCAAAAGGGGGGATAATGCTTAACGAAAATACAGACACAATTCATCTGACCTTCTGGGGTGTCCGCGGGTCTTTGCCCACCTCGCCCGATCCTGCGGAATTCGAATGTAAACTCAGCAAGATTCTCAAAGACTGCCGCGGGAAAAAACTCGATAACGATGAGGATATCGAGAAATACATCGCAAAGCTGCCATTTGAAATGAAGCGTTTCGTCGGAAGCAACACGGCATGTATCTATGTTAACATTGAAGGCAAACATATTATTCTGGATGCCGGTTCAGGGATTCGTCCACTGGGCGAGTTGCTGATGACCCGGGAGTTTGGAAGTGGCAATGGAGAAGCCCATATCTTTCTGACCCATACTCATTGGGATCATATTATGGGATTTCCTTTCTTTGCGCCCGCCTATAAATCGGGTAATAACATCACCATCTACGGTGTCCACAACGGTCTCGAACAGCGCATCAGTAATCAGCAGGAAGATGAATACTACCCGGTATCGCTGTCTGCAATGGGAGCGGTGATTGACTTTTTTCAGCTGCGTAAGGAGGAGACGTTCGACCTGGACGGAATCTGGATCACCAACAAGATGTTGAATCATCCCGGCGGCTCTTTTGGTTACCGCATCGACTATCAGCATAAAGCCATCGTATATGCCACCGATTCCGAGTATAAGAACATCGATAAGGATCGCTATTCCTCCTATGTCGAATTTTTTAGAGGGGCGGATATTCTGATTTTCGACGCCCAGTATACCATCGAGGAGAGTATTGAAAAGGAAAACTGGGGTCACAGCACCTCCCTGCAGGGCGTCGATTTTGCGGCGGAAGCCAATGTCAAACACCTTCTGTTTTTTCACCACGATCCCTCCTACTCCGATCAAAAGCTGGAGGGCATACTCCGGGATGCCATGAAGTACCGGGAGAAACATTACCCGGAAAAAGAGATCCGGATATCCATTGCCCGGGAAGGGCTCCATCTGAAAATCTGATCTCCATCTTTCATTTCTGGCGCTAGTTTCCCTTGTTTTTCGAGGGACGATTGTATAATTTTGCGGGTGGATTATTTGATTGTATGAAGCGATGAACTCACAATATACACATTCTTTGATTCTCTGGACATATCACTTCGGATTTAAATAGGCCTGACAGCAACAGTCCGTTCCGATAAATTACAGGTTGCTATCAATTTCAATATGAGGTGATAAAATGAAAAAAAAGAATGTTCTGATTATTGGCGCCGCCGGTCGCGATTTCCATAATTTTAATACCTATTTCCGGGATAATGATAATTATCATGTGGTGGCATTTACCGCCGCCCAGATCCCGGATATCGATGACCGCAAATATCCGGCAGAATTAGCCGGCAGACTATATCCCGAAGGAATTCCGATCTACGCCGAAGATAATCTGCCGGAACTCATCCGACAATACAACGTGGATGAATGTATCTTCTCCTACAGCGATATCAGCTATCAAAAGGTAATGGGTATCAGCGCGCTGGTGAATGCCTGTGGTGCCAACTTTACATTGCTGGGTCCGGCGCATACCATGATTAAAAGCACGAAGCCGGTAATCGCCGTCTGTGCCACCCGGACCGGCTGTGGAAAGAGCCAGACGTCGCGCAAAGTAATCGAGATTCTGATGCAGAAGGGGCTGAAAGTGGTAGCCATCCGACACCCCATGCCCTATGGCAAACTGATCGATCAAAAGGTCCAGCGTTTCGCCACCCTGGAGGATCTGACAAAACATAAATGCACCATCGAGGAGATGGAAGAATACGAACCCCATATTATCCGGGGTAATGTCATTTATGCCGGTGTGGATTATGAAGCGATCATCCGGGCGGCGGAAGAGGACCCCAACGGCTGTGATGTCATTCTCTGGGACGGCGGCAACAACGATTTTGCCTTTTACCAACCGGACCTGACAATCACCGTCGCAGATCCCCATCGACCGGGTAACGAACGGAGTTACTATCCCGGCGAAGTGAACCTCCGGCTCGCCGACGTGGTGGTAATCAACAAAATCGAGAGTGCTGCCCCGGAAGGAATCCAGATTGTTCGGGAAAGTATCAACCAGGTCAATCCCAGAGCGGTGGTGATCGACGGGGCTTCGCCCATCAGGGTTGAAAAGCCCGAGTTGATCCGGGGTAAACGCGTTCTGGTGATAGAAGATGGTCCTACCCTGACGCACGGCGAAATGAAAATCGGCGCCGGCACCGTCGCAGCCCGCAAGTACAACGCCGCCGAGATCGTCGATCCACGCCCCTATACCGTCGGAAAACTAACGGAAACGTTTCAGATTTACCCGGATATTGGGCGACTTTTACCTGCCATGGGGTATGGCGAGCAGCAGATTCGCGACCTAGAAGCAACAATCGCAAATACGGATTGCGATTCCGTTATTATCGGTACACCGATTGATCTGAACCGCATTCTGAATATAAACAAACCCAATACCCGGGTGTATTACGATCTGCAGGAGATCGGACATCCCAATCTGACTGAAATTCTGGATGATTTTCTGAACAACCATCATTTAATCCGATAGGTACTGAGATGCCATCCCATAAAACCGCCGTTATTGCCCTGGGAGGAAATGCCATCTCGCCGAAGGGTGAAGAGGACACCATCGCCAATCAGTTCCGCAATACCCGCAAGAGCTGCGTCGCCATTATGAATTTCGTCAAACAGGGTTATCATCTGGCGATTACGCACGGCAACGGTCCCCAGGTTGGAAATGCACTCCTGCGGGTTGAACTGACCAATTACAAAGCACCTTACCTGCCCCTGGGAATCTGTGATGCCGATACCGAAGGTGGCATGGGATATATGATTGAACAGTCCCTCCAGAATGCCCTGATAAAAGCGGATATCCATCGCAATGTGGTTACGATTATCACCCAGATCATCGTCGACATCAACGATCCGGCAAGTCAAACTCCCAGCAAATACATCGGAAGCTGGTATACAAAGGAAGAGATCCTGCCGCTGGCGAAAAAATTCGGTTGGCAAATCAGAGAAGTACCCGGCAAGGGCTGGCGACGGGTCGTCCCCTCTCCGCTTCCCCGCCGGATTATCAACAAAAAGGCGATTAAACATTTAGTCGATTTGGGAATCATTGTCATTGCCGCCGGTGGCGGCGGTATTCCGGTTTACGTGATGGAAAACGGATTATATGAAGGCTTCGATGCCGTCATTGACAAGGACCTGGCATCAGCCGTACTGGCAAAGGACATCGGTGCCCGGGAGCTGTTTATCTTGACCGATGTAGACCGGATTGCCATTCACTATGGTAAGCCCAATCAGGAGTTTCTTGACGAGATTCACGTCCGCGATCTGAAGCAACTTTCCAGCGAAGGTCATTTCCCGCCGGGCAGCATGGGCCCGAAAATCGACGCCGCCATCCACTTTTTACAGAATGGCGGAGAATCGGTCATTATCACCTCCCTTGAAACGGCTCAAAAAGGACTTGATAATAACAAATTTACCCGTATTTTACCCTAGAGAGGGAATTTTGTATGCAGAACCGGACTCTGGCAATTCTGAAACCTGACTGCCTCGAACGCAAACTGACGGGCAAGGCGATTGACTTTATCCTAAACAAGGGCTTTTCCATCAAGGCGCTGCGCATGCTGAGACTCTCCCGCCGCGAAGCCGAGGAATTTTATGCCGTTCATAAGGACAAACCCTTTTTCAAAGACTTGGTGCGGTATATGACTTCGGGACCCTGCATTACCATGGTGCTGGAAAGGAACAATGCCGTCCTATCTTTCCGCGCAGCGATCGGCGCAACAGACCCGCAAAAAGCGAAGGAAAACACCTTCCGCCGGTTATATGCCGAAAATACAAAACGTAATACTATCCACGGATCGGACTCAGAAGAAAATGCTCAGAAAGAAATTGCATTTTTCTTTCCCTTAAAGGAAATTATAACATGTCATTGATCCGAAAAGGAGAAACAGAATGAAAAAATCAATTTCCTTACTCGTTGGGTTGCTGTTGATCGTGTTTTCCTGTGATAAACCGGAACCGATTCCCGGTGTCGTTGGAAAACGGATTCATCTAGCGCCACTGATCGAATCGAAGGAAGATACCCTCGCCTGCACTTACGGCTGGAGTTTTGTGGAAAAACCGGCGGAAAGCAATATGGATATTCTCTCGTTCCAACCCAACAGCCGCAGCTTTCATATATCTTTCGTACCCGATGTTCCCGGAGACTATCTGGTAGCTTACACCATCGTTGGACCTGACGGAAAAGTAAAAAGCGAAAAGGAACTTCTGTGCCAGGTTATTGAAGATACTAGTGCCGCACCAGCGCCGCAGGAAAAGGGCTATGCGCTTAGCGAAGAAGCCATGCAGGCACCCGAACCGGTCTATGAAGACAAAGAGACACCGCCAGAGCCGGCTTATGAGCGTACGACGCCGACCGCTCCCGGCAGCAAAAAGCCGCGCCCCCAAAAACCGGCAGGACAAAATCTTCCCGCTATTCCCGGAAAATACACAATCCAGATTTCTTCCTGGAAGACCTACGCCGGTGCCGAACGCGCCGTCCGGCTGCTAGACCATCTCAATCTCGACCTGTATATCCAGAAAGCCACATTCCCGGAAACCGGCGAAACCTGGTACCGGGTACGAACGGGTAATTTTGACGATCTGAGCGACGCCAAAGCGGCGTTGAATGAATTGAAGACAAAACTGCCACGCGAGCAGCTTTGGATAGACCTGGTTAGACAAGATTAAAAATTCTGGAGGAAATAATGAAGCCTTTGTATTTTGACGTTCGCGACATTTTTAGAACTCCCCGCTTGGCACTCAGCGGAAAGAAAATCTGGGTTCATCTGCTCGGTCTCGGGCTGGGCTGGGCAGTCTATTTAATCCTTTCTTATGTAGCCCTGATTGTCAATGGTCAGAGTATTGTGGAGATCTGGAATACCCATTTTCTCTTCCCATGTCTCTTTTCCGTCGGTCTCCCGATTGCCTGGTACGCCTGGCTGATTTACGGTCTGGGAATCCTGCTCTGGGTGATCATTTTCCTGCTGGCATCGCTGGCGGTATCCCGGATTACCTATAAACAGCTAAAGGGCGACGAGTTCTATTCCTCTGGCGACAGTCTGAAATACATTAAAAAGCATGGCACCGCGGTGATCATGGGACCCGTTTCTATCCTGCTGATTATGCTGTTTTTTATCATTATGGCAATTATTGCCGCCTGGATCGCCAAATGGCCGGTCCTGGATATTCTGTTCCTCGGCATTCCCTATCTACTCTACTTTGTCGTGGCGGTTTTTGTCGTTTATACAGCCGTCGTATTTGTGGTATCTCTGATTCTGGGTGCCGGGATTGTCGGCACTGCCGAAGAGGATACTATGGAGACCGTTTTTCAGAGCTATTCGACGCTATGGGCTCAACCCTGGCGACTGGTGATTTATGAAGGGGTTGTAGTGGGTCTGACCTCCGTTGCCGTTTATATCTACTCCTATGCCATAATCATCGGCTACCAGTTTTTTAATTTTGTTTTTGGTCAATCCTGGCTGATGGGCGGCAAACTCAGCCGCATTATGGAGCAGGCTTCCTCCTATATTTTCGGCGTGAACTCACCGCTGACCCCTTTCCTGAGGAAGGTGTTCAATCTCTATACCCCCGCTTCGCTCGGCATGGTTCGTCCACTCTATTTGACCACTACCGATATCATCACAACTGTCTTTATTGCCATTGCACTGTTTGTCATTGGCGGCAGTGCCGTTGCCTATCTGTTGACAAATTTCAGTGTCGGGCAGTCTCTGATCTATGTCATCCTGCGTAAGAAAAAGGACGACGAGGACCTCGTTGCCCGTAAAGACGAGGATGAACTCGGAGAAGAGGAAAAGGAAGAGGATGAAAAACTCGATAGCCCGGAACCCGCGGAGGATGAAAAAGCCACAGACGATACCGATACGGAATCGTCTGCTGAAAGCACTGACGAAAAAACAGACGATAAATAAAATGGTTGTTTCATATTAATTGAATGGCGTCCAGGGCTGGACGCCATTTGCATAGTATGAAATAACTTGATTCTGGCACTCTCAACTAATAAATTTGCCACTTGCTATGAAGTTACGAATCAATTCTTTAAAAGAAGGTACTCAAACAATTACAATGACGGTGATGAAAGGCGAGGTGGGAATTTCGGACAAATATTTTACCAATCCTATTGAGACCGTCCTGCGTATCGACAAAGAATCGCACCAGATCACCGTCAAAGGTCACCTCTCCACCAGCATTACACTGGAATGTGACCGCTGCCTGGAATCCTTCAACCGTGATCTGGAAGCCGGGTTCCTGGCTGTTCTGAATATCATGGAACCGACCAGCGCCGTGTCGGATGAAAATATCATCCCGGTTACCTCCAAAACCAACGAGGTCGATCTGACCTCCTTTGCCCATGATGCTCTGCTTATTGAGATACCAATGAAAAATATCTGTTCCGAAGCCTGTGCCGGGATCTGTCCCGGCTGCGGTGCCAATCTGAACATCGAGAAATGCCGCTGCAAGACAGCACCCCTCGACGAAAGATGGAAACCGCTGGAAAATTTATTAACCAACACATCAGAGGAGTGAACCCTTGGCTCTACCCAAACGTAAATTATCAAAATCAAGAAGAGATAAACGCCGAACCCATCAAAAACTACGCGCGGCTACGATTGTCATTTGTCCCCAGTGCAATGAACCGAAAATGCCCCACCGCGTCTGTCCGAATTGTGGTTATTACCGGGGACGACCGGTCATTTCAGCAAAAGAAAAGTAAGCCGCCCAATCATCTCTCTGTGGTCAAATTTATCCATCCCAAATCGTAAAATTTGATATAGGCGAGATTTTTCTACCACTATTTCCCACAATATGATATATTTTGGAATTCAGGAAGAATAATGATGAAACGCAAAGCCACTATAACCGCCATCGGCAAATATGTACCGGAAAAAATCCTGACCAATCACGACCTTGAAAAAATGGTCGATACCTCCGACGAATGGATTCGCACCAGAACCGGGATTTCCGAACGGCACATCGCCGCCAAAGGCGAAGCCAGCTCCGACATGGCAACCGCCGCTTTTTGGGATATGCAAAAACGGTTTGACGTGAACCCTGCCGATATCGACGCCATTATTGTCGCCACCATTACCCCGGATATGTTCTTTCCTTCCACCGCCGCGCTGATTCAGGAAAATATCGGCGCGAAAGGCGCCTGGGGCTTCGATATCTCCGCCGCCTGTTCGGGGTTTGTATATGCCATGATCGTTGCTACCCAGTTTGTGGAAAACGGTACCTGTCAAAAAGTGCTTGTAGTCGGAACTGACACGATGAGCACCATTACAGACTATACCAACCGGGACACCTGCGTCCTCTTCGGTGACGCCGCCAGTGCTGTGCTGGTCGAACCCACCGACAGAGAGGACTTCGGCATTATTGACTATATCGCCAGAATGGACGGCGGCGGCAAAGATTTACTCTACATGGCAGCCGGCGGCAGTCGGAATCCAGCCAGCCACGAGACCATTGACAAAAAGATGCATTATATCTACCAAGAAGGAAAAAGCGTCTTCAAACTGGCTGTCAGTAAAATGGCGGATGTATCGATTGAACTGCTTGAACGCAATTCATTTAACAATGCCGATGTCGGACTCTTCATTCCACACCAGGCGAATAAACGTATTATCGATGCTTGCGTCAACCGGCTGAAACTAAAAGAGGAGCAGGTATTGATCAATATCGATAAATATGCCAACACGACAGCCGCTACCATTCCACTGGGGATCGTTGACGGATACGATCAGGGTCGGCTGAAGCCGGGCGATCTGCTGCTCATATCCGCTTTCGGGGGCGGCTTCACCTGGGGCAGTATGCTCATGCGATGGAGTATGGAATAATGAAAACAGCCTTTGTATTTCCAGGACAAGCCTCACAGTTTGTCGGCATGGGTCTGGATCTGTACAATTCCAAACCAATTGCCCAAAAATATTACGATCTCGCCGATGAGCTGTTCGATTTCTCAATCAAGGACCTCTCGTTTTACGGTCCGCTGGTAAAATTAACCCAGACCCGGGTCACCCAGCCGGCGATTTACGTTCATTCGATGATTCTCTTTGAAGAGTTAAAAAACCGGGGCAAACTACCGGAGGTGGTCGCCGGACATAGCCTGGGTGAATACTCTGCGCTGGTCGCCGCCGGAGTGCTGGACTTCCGGCAGGGACTGGGACTCGTTAAGATTCGCGCCGAAGAGATGCAACGCGCCACTGAAAACAATTCCGGTACCATGGCAGCCATCGTCGGTCTGGACTACAAAACGGTCCAGAAGGTGATTGAGAAATCCGTAATCGGCGGCATTTGCAGCATTGCCAACTACAATTCACCAACTCAGATCGTCATCAGCGGTGATGTTCAAAGTGTTCAATCTACCATGCTGACGCTGAAAGAAGCCGGGGCTAAACGGGTCATCGAGCTCTCCGTCGGTGGGGCTTTCCACTCCAGTCTGATGAAAAGTGCCGGTGAAACATTGAAAAAGGCTCTCGACAGCACCACGTTTCAGCAACCCCGCTGCCCAATCTATTCAAACGTAACCGGCACTGCCACAACCGATATCAAGGAAATCCGCAATCGGCTGTACCAGCAATTGACATCACCGATGCTGTGGGTCCAATCTGTGGAAAATATGATCAAAGACGGTGTTGAGACATTTGTCGAAGTCGGTCCCGGAAATGTTCTGCAGGGGCTGATCAAGCGAATCAATGGCAACGTAATCGTCCGTGGCGTCTCCCGAGCCGAAGATTTGGAGAAACCCGAATGGAACTAAATTTTACCGAAAAAGTCGTTCTGGTCACAGGTTCCGGGCGCGGCATCGGTCGCACCATCGCCGAAACTTTCGCCAGACAGGGCGCCACCATTGTACTTTCGGATTACAATGCCGAAGCCCTGACCGACGCCAAGCAGGAATTTCTGGGGAAAAAATATCCCTCACTGGCTCTCCCCTGCGATGTTACCCGGGAAGACCAGGTCAACGAACTGATCGAACAGATTGTAAATACCTACAACCGAATCGACATTATCGTCAATAATGCCGGCATCACCCGGGATACCTTGCTGATGCGAATGAAAACAGAACAGTGGGATGCCGTCATCAATACCAATCTGAAAGGGGTTTTCCTGGTCACCAAAGCCGTCACTAAACAATTAATAAAACAGCGTTTCGGAAAAATAATCAATATCAGCTCCGTTATCGGTCTGATCGGCAATGCCGGACAGGGTAATTACGCCGCCAGCAAAGCCGGTGTGATCGGTTTTACGAAATCCGTAGCCCGGGAACTAGCCAGCCGCAACATCACAGTAAACGCCATTGCTCCCGGTTATATCGAGAC
This sequence comes from Fidelibacterota bacterium, assembly GCA_049975265.1. Classification (GTDB taxonomy): domain Bacteria; phylum Fidelibacterota; class UBA2242; order UBA2242; family UBA2242; genus B118-G9. The sequence goes on along the minus strand of JBNGDF010000011.1, from coordinate 25,659 downwards.
CGAAATGACCCGGATTCTCGATGAAAAATCCAAAGAAACAATGCTATCAGCGATACCGCTGAAACGAGCAGGAAACAGTCAAGATGTAGCCAATGCGGCTCTCTTTCTAGCATCACCGCTGGCGGACTATATTACCGGACAGGTAATCAAGGTCGACGGTGGCATGGTTATGTAAACTTAATTAGGAGGATTCTATGAGCAGTTTCGAAAAAGTTCAGGAAATCGTCGCCGAAAAACTCGGCGTTGAAAAATCAAAAATTACCAAAGAAGCATCCTTTATTGATGATCTGGGTGCCGACAGTCTGGATACCGTCGAACTGATAATGAAGATGGAAGAAGAGTTCGATATCGAAATACCCGACGAAGAGGCGGAAAAACTGAAAACTGTCGGCGACGTCGTCAATTATCTGGACAATCTATAAAAACAAACCAATGTATGCGTAAAAGAGTCGTTGTGACGGGTGCGGGCGTCATTTCCCCCATCGGAAATGATGTTCCCACCTTTTGGTCCAATTGTATCAACGGCGTCAGCGGCGTCGATATCATCCACCACTTCAATGTCGACGAACTCCCGGTAAAAATTGCCGCCGAGGTGAAAAATTTCAATCCCACCGACTGGATCGATACGAAAGAAGCCAGACGCATGGACCGGGTTACTCACTTCGGTATTGCTGCCGCTGAACAGGCAATTTCGGAATCGGGACTGAAAGAGCGCTCCGTTAACCCCGAACGGGTCGGCGTCATCGTCGGGTCCGGTATCGGCGGAATCCAAACTCTCGAGCAGCAACACTCCATTCTGATCACGAAAAGTCACCGTTTCGTCAGCCCGCTTTTCATTCCCATGATGATCCCTGATATCATTCCGGGACATATTGCCATTAACCACGGCTTTATGGGACCAAATTATTCGGTAACCTCCGCCTGCGCCACATCGTCACACACCATCGGCATTGCCATGCGCCACATTCTCTGCGGAGATGCCGATATCATCATAACCGGTGGCTCCGAAGCCAGTATTTCACCAATCTCTCTGGCGGGTTTTACAAATATGAAAGCGCTCTCGCGCCGGAACGACAATCCTCCGGCAGCCAGCCGTCCCTTTGACATCGAGCGGGATGGCTTCGTGATCGGTGAGGGTGCGGGAATTATCGTTCTGGAGGAGCTGGAACACGCCATGCGTCGTGCGGCACCGATCTATGCCGAAATCACCGGCTACGGCTTCTCTGAAGATGCCTACCATATTACCGCCCCACATCCCGAAGGAAAAGGGCAGGCGCTGGCAATTCAAACCGCCCTCAATATGGCCCAGTTGAATCCCGAAGATTGTGATTATATCAATGCCCACGGTACCGCCACCCCTTTAAACGACAAATATGAGACCGTTGCCATTAAGTCGGTTTTCGGTAAGCATGCCTACAACCTTAGCATCAGCTCCACAAAATCCATGACCGGTCACCTCCTGGGTGCCACCGGCGCCGTTGAGTTCATCGCCCTCTGTCTGTCACTACGCGATCAAATCATTCCGCCAACGATCAACCTGGAACATCCCGACCCGGAATGCGATCTGAATTACACACCTCGCACCGCCGTTGAAAAAGCCATTACCAACGGCATCAGCAGCAATTTCGGTTTTGGTGGACACAACGCCGTTCTGGCTGCCAAAAAATTTGAGTCATGAACATTCTGCGCAAGACCAAATCTCTGTTTTTAAATAAAAAACCTTCTCATATCGAAATAAAAATCGGACACGTTTTTAAAGACCCAAGCCTTTTAAAACGTGCCCTGACCCACCGCTCAGCCGCCGTTTCTCAGATTGAATCCTACGAGCGACTCGAATTTCTGGGCGATGCGGTACTCGATACGGTCGTTTCTGAGTACCTTATTAAAAAATATCCCACACTTTCCGAGGGCGAACTGACTCAGATGCGCTCAATGCTGGTCAATGCAAAAACACTGCACGAAATCGCCGTAAGCCTGCAGTTGCAGGAGGTGCTGCGGGTGGATAAAAGTATTAATTTGAACTACTCTCCGACACAACGTAATCTGTTCTCCTGTGCCCTGGAGGCGATCATCGGTGCGATTTACCTCGATGCAGGTCTGGAAAAAGTCGCCCGGTTCATCCACAGGTTCATTATTTCCAGCAAGGAGCCGGAGGCGATTCCCTCGGAATACAATTACAAAGGACAGCTGCTCGAACTCTGTCAGAAAAAGGGTCTCACTCTGCCGGATTTCAGAATGGTCAAGGTTCAGGGACCCGATCACGCCCGTCAATATACCGTCGCCGTCTATATCAACAATAGACTATACGGATCAGGGACCGGCACCACCAAACGGACAGCCGAGCAACAAGCCGCCGAAAAAACCTATAAAATGCTGGTCAATCCAGCCTGATCAGTTATTCTTTAATTCTTTTTCCAATGTCGATATCTGATCCCGCAGCTGCGCCGCCAGCTCGTAATTTTCCTCATCGATAGCGATCTGCAGTTTGGTCTTCAACTCCACCAGACGGTCCAGTAACTGGTCCTCAAAGGAATTCTGCGTCGGCGCCTCTTTTTCCGTGGTATCGGTTACATTCAGTACCTGACCGGCTGAATCCATCACAGCATCGCTCACCAAAATATCGGCATCCACTCTCAGCGCCAGGGCAATGGCATCGCTGGGTCGGCTGTCAATTTTCGTAATGGATTTCGCACTCTTCGCTTTAAGTGCAATCTGAGCGTAAAAGGTACCCTCGATCAAATCGTTGATAACCACCTCCTTGATGGCAATACCCATGCGGGACAGCACCCGGATAAACAGATCGTGGGTCATGGGACGCAGCATTTTCACCTGTTCGATTGCCAGGGCGATCGACTGGGCTTCAAACACGCCGACAATTATCGGCAGCTGACGAACACCGCCAACCTCTTTCAAAATAACTGCATACCCCTTGCTGGGCGGATAAAAAATTATTTTATCGAGTTCTACATTGATCATACTTCTTAAATATATTCGTGGAATTCAGGATTCGCAAGAATAAAGTCGCAATTATTCCCGACCTCCGAGACAATCACGATAATATTGTACCAGAATGGAATGGATGGTGGCGGCACTGTCGGTGTTTAATATCAAATCCGACAGATTTTGCAGCAATCTCGTATCCAGCATAATGACCTCTTTCGAAATGTCACCCAGAGCGCTGGTACTGACGCTGATCGAACGGATACCGATGGCGGTCAGTCCGATCAAGGCATACGGATCGGACGCCATTTCGCCGCAGACGGTCACGGGGATATCCGCCCGTCCGGCGGCGGTAACGATTTTACCGATTGCCTGAAATATTTTCGGATGGTAATAGTTGCGGGTCAAATCCTCCGTCCGTCCCGAACCGATGAGATACAGTGCCAGATCGTTGGTTCCAATGCTGAAAAAATCCACCAGGTCCGCCAGTTCATCCAGCTGTTCAAGGATACTGCTGGTCTCAATCATGGCGCCCAGCTCGATGTTGTTGCTGAAGGGAATTCCGTGCTGCCGTAACTCCGCTTTGACCTCATCCAGCAGTGCGATCGTCTGTCTCACTTCACCGGTAAACATTACCAGCGGCAGCATGATTTTGACATTGCCCGAGACACTAGCTCGCAAGAGAGCCCGCAATTGCGCCTTGAGGATTTCCCTGTTTTCCAGCAAAAAGCCGATGCCACCCCACTCGTCAAAAATATGATCCTCCTGAATCACCTCCAGATCCAGCATTGCCAGCAATTTATCCCGTCCAAAATCAAAAACCCTGAAAATAACCGGTAGACGACCCATTTTCTTCAATACGGTCTGATATGCCTGAAACTGGACCTCTTCATCGGGAATAATATTTTTCTCAATGCAGAGAAATTCTGTCCGATAGAGCCCGATTCCCTGGACCAGCCGCGGATCAATCGCTTCTACTTCATCCACAAAGCCGACATTCAGATAGATATGAAACGGCACCTTATCTTTGGTGGAATTCGCAACCTTCGCCGAAATGATCTTCTTCCGAAATTTGCAGAATTCCTCGATTCGCTCGCGGTACTGCTGCCTCTGGGAGCTGCTGACATCCAGTAGAATCTCCTCATTGTCGGCATCCAGGATTATTTCGGAATAGGAGACCAGCTCTTCAATCGGCTCCACACTGGAAAGATAGGGTACCCGGAAAGCCCGTGCCAAAATGCCGGCGTGTGAGTCAAATCCCCCTTCACGGGTAATCAGCCCAAGCGCCAGGCTGTGTTCAAGGTGAATCAAATCCCCCGGCGAAATTTTTTCCGCTACGATAATTGACGGCTGGCTGATATCCGGCAAAATGGCTCTTCCCTCGCCAATCAGATGATCCAGGACCCGCTTCTTAATATCTTTCAGATCTGCGGTTCGCTCTTTGAAAAACCGGCTATAGGTATTCAGCAGCAGAACTTCGTACTCGTTCATGACATCATAATATGCCCAGGTCACATTTTTTCGCTCCCGCTGCATAAGGTTTTTGACCGCCTTGATCATCTCTTCGTCCTGCACGGCAAGCAGCTGTGCATCTATGATCCGGGCATGCTCCTCATCCAGGTGATCCAGGACCAAATCTCTGACCTGCTTCAGCTCCTTCACCGATGAGCGAATCGCCTGTTTAAAACGCTGCATTTCGCTGTCGAAGTCATTTTCCTGAATAAAGTGCCGGGGAACATTTAATCGCCCTCTCTCAAAATAATAGATCGGTCCACAAACGATACCGGGAGATATTCGTATGCCTTTGATCTTTTTCACGGCTATTCCAGGTTAAATTTGTTTTGGGTCAAACTGCTGAGTGCTTCGATGGCTTCATCTTCATCGGGACCATCGGCAACCAGGGTCAGTGTTGCCCCCGGCTCCACCGCCAATACCAGCAGTCCCAGGATACTCTTGGCATTGACCCGTACCCCTTTATACTCCAGGAAAATTTCCGATCGAAACCGTGAAGCCTCCGTCACAAAAGCCGTCGCCGGGCGGGTGTGCAATCCGTATTTATTCAGAATCGAAACCTCACGGCTTTTCATGGATTATTGCTGCCTCTTTGAAATTTGATCTACCAGAAATGCCAAATTTTCAGCCGCCGCCGCCGGAAATTGCTCCAGACGCTTCAGCGCACTATTCAGAATCTGAGAGATGTCCTGCCGGGTACGATCCAGGACATCTTTTCTTTTAAATGCCGTCAGAATCGCCCCGCGATTGTTCAGATTTTCCTTCATAAAGTCGATAAAGGATATCCTTTCGGTGGCATCCATGTCTGCCAGCATCAGCAGCAGCGGGTATGTCTTTTTACCCGATTGTATATCGCTGTCGAGACTCTTCCCCATTTTTTCCGCATCGGAACTGATCTCCAAAAGATCATCCTGAATCTGAAACGCCTGTCCCAGCTCGATGCCGAAACGATTTGCACCCTCCACCATCGCCTGATCGGCAGCGGAGATAAGTACCGCCAGCTGACATGCCAGACCCAGCAAACGACCGGTCTTTTTGCCCACCATTTCCAGATATTCTCTCGTGGTGACATCCAGACGCCTTTCAAACGCCATATCCAGAGATTGCCCCTCACAGATTTCCAGCATTGCCTGACTGAACTCCCAACCCATCCGCTGTATCCGGGTCGTTTTGGTGTCCATCAATTGCCGAAACGCCAGCGCCATCAGTCCATCACCGCTCAGGATAGCGGTGTTGACATCCCACTTAACGTGGACGGTATCCCGTCCCCGCCGTTTGGTGTCATTGTCCATGATATCGTCATGAACCAGGGTAAATGCGTGCAATATCTCCACCGCCATTGCCGCCGGACGCAGCCGCTGATGCGCCACTCCAAGACCTTCTCCCGTCAAAAAGGTTAAGAGCGGGCGAATTCGTTTGCCCGGGGCAGTAACACTGTACTGCATCGGCTCATACAGACCTCTCGGGTATGTCGGCAGATTCAATTGCGCCAGATCGTGGTCGATTTCACGCCGATATGCAGTTATTTTGCTTTCGAAATCGGTTGTCATCTCGGGCTAATTTATTTGCAGTTTCCCAAACTCCTGTAGCTTCGTCAACACCAAATCTTTGATCTCTGCCAGCCGCTGCTCGGTTTTGGCTTCAAAACGGGTCACGATCACCGGCTGCGTATTGGATTTCCGCACCAGACCCCAGCCGTCACCGAATTTAATCCGGACGCCGTCCACATCAATACAGTCATAGTTGGCTTTAAAATACTCGGCTGCCTTCTGCGCAATCTCAAACTTCACTTTATCGCTTTCGCATTCCAGACGCATCTCCGGTGTGGAATAGTAACGGGGCAGTTTCGCCATCCGCCGGGATAACGGCTCTTTCAGCTGCGATACCATCCGGGCAAACCGCAGACCCACATAGATGGCGTCGTCAAAACCGTAATAGTCGTCCTTGAAAAAGATATGTCCGCTCATTTCCCCGGAAAAGGGCACATTTTCCTCTTTCATTTTCTGCTTGATCAGCGAATGCCCGGTCTTCCACATAATCGGACGTCCCCCTTTTTCCACGATCGCCTCCTCCAGCGCCTGGGAGCATTTGACGTCAAACACCACGCCGGTACCGGGATATTTCGCAAAAATCTCATCCAGCATCAGAATGATAATATAATCCGCCCAGATGATTTCGCCCTGATCATCTACGATTCCGACCCGGTCGGCATCGCCGTCAAAAGCAATCCCAAAATCGTAGCCACCCTTTTTCACCTGCGTAATTAAATCCTTCAGATTCTTTTTCACTGTCGGATCGGGATGATGATTGGGGAATGTGCCGTCCACCTCGCACAACAGTTCCGTCACTTCGCAACCCACGGCTTTATAAATCTCCGGCGCAGCCAGACAGGCGGCGGCATTGCCACAATCCATTACCAGCTTTACCGGGCGTTCCAGGGTAATTTTCGAGATGACCATTTGCTTGTAATCTTCCAGAATTTCCTTTTCCGAAAAACGACCTGCTCCGGCGGCAAATTTACCAGCGTCGATCAGTGATTTCAGATACTGAATATCGGAGCCGTACACCGCTTTGCCCTCATAGGACAACTTAAATCCATTCATGTCTGACGGATTGTGACTACCGGTAATCTGCACCGCCCCATCTACATCGAGAATCACCATGCTGTAGTAATTCACCGGCGTCGGGACAATACCTACATCGATAACATCCACTCCGGTTGCCATCAAACCCTCAGCAAACGCCTTTTTCAGAGCCGGCGTGGAAAGCCGTACATCACCGCTCAACGCAATGGTCTTACCGCCCTTCTCCCGGACATAGGTCCCGAAGGCTTTCCCCAATTGCACCACAACCTCTTCCGGAAAATCTTCGGCAACGACTCCCCGGATATCATATTCACGAAAAATGTACGGATTCATTATCAATCTCCTTTTACAAACTAATTTTACCTAACACTACAGCATGCGCCGCTCCTGTAACATTCGGGACATTTCCCGGAATGCCCCAGATCGCCGCTGCCGCCAACAGGGCAAAGGTCAACGCCTCCTTGGCAGCACTCCCGACACCATAATCATCCGAAAGTTTCATCGATACTCCAGCAAAATCTGCTTTCAAATGCTCCGTTAACACCGGATTTTCAACACCCCCGCCACTGACAATAATTTCGTCGATCGGATATTTATTTGCAAAGAACTGTTGATAATTTGAATAAATTGAGTCGGCAGTAAAACGTGTCAGGGTCATAATAAGGTCAGGAAAATCCGACCTTTCCAGCATAAATCTTTGCACAATTTCCGTCAGCATTTTTTGCCCGAAGACCTCACGTCCGGTGGATTTCGGCATCTCCGCGCGAATGTAGGGGTGCTCCATCAGGTGAGCCAGGATATCCCGGCGAATGCGCCCCGTGCGGGCGATTTTTCCATCCCGGTCAAACGTCTCCCGCCCGTCGGTGTACATTCTCACCGCCAGATCAATCAACGAATTCCCCGGACCGGTGTCCAGTGCATAGATATCCGCAGCACTTTCAGCCCGGACGGGAATCAGGGTGAAATTGGCGATCCCGCCGATATTCAGCACCATGAGGTTTTTTTGAAGTTTTTGGAAAAGTAAAAAGTCCACAAAGGGTACCAGCGGCGCACCCGAACCACCGGCAGCGATGTCCCGAACCCGAAAATCCGAAACCACCGGAACTGTAAACGCCTCCGCCAGAACCGCGGCTTCGCCGAGCTGCAGGGTAGAATGACGATGAACATGCCAGATTGTCTGCCCGTGACTGCCGATCAGATCAATCTCCTTACCGGAAATCTCATTGTCTTTTAAAAACCGGTGAATCAACGGCAGGTAGGTTTCCGAAATCGTGAAATTTGCCCGGCAGAGCGTCTCGGCATTCGCTTCCGGCAGGCGACTCAGCCACGCTTTAACATCACCGGGATAGGCGTATTCAGAAAAGCGGTACTCGTTTACCGTCATGGTGTTGCCATCTTTTGCAATTTTTGCAAGGCAGATATCCAGACCGTCCATGGACGTGCCGGACATCAGTCCCAGAACGTTCAGATCGGTTTTTTGATGCAGATTCCAAATTGAGGTCATGAGCCGAAAAGTGTCTGTTTGATTGTGCGGACCTATTGGTCGGATTCTTCAAAAGCAAAACGGACGAAACCGTCATGTTCGGCAATGAGCCGGCGCGCTTTTTCCAGTGAGACATTCCGCTTGACCATCACCACCGCCTCTTTGACATGTTTATCGGCAGCCAGCAAAGCCTGATAGGCATCCTCATAAGACAGTCCTGTCAGCGTGGCGATGATGCGTGTGCCGCGGTCCACCAGCTTGGAATTGATCGCCTGATGATCAATCATGTAATTGCCATAGACTTTGCCCATTTTGATCATGGCAGTAGTGGTGATCATATTCAGAACCATTTTGGTGGCGGTGCCGGCTTTCATACGGGTCGAGCCGGTGATTAGTTCCGGTCCCACCAGCACATCAATAAAGACATCGACGACCTCATCAATGCCCAGCTCCTCATGCGGCGTACAGGTAAAAAAGATCGTCTTACACCCAATGGACTTGGCATATTTCAAGCCGCCGTGAACGTAGGGAGTTGTCCCGCCGGTGGCGATCCCCATGAGAACATCTTTGGAGGTCAATCTGATGGCTTTGCAATTCTCCGCACCGCTCTCTTCGAAGTCTTCGGCACCTTCAATCGCCTCCCGTAGCGCCCGCCAGCCACCGGCAATCATCCCCTGAACCAGGTCGGTGGAAACTGAAAAGGTGGGCGGGATTTCACTGGCATCCAGAACTCCCAACCGTCCGCTGGTGCCGGCGCCGATATAGCGCAGCCGACCACCATGTTTGAAGGCATTTACGACTATATCAGTCGCCCGGACGATGTCCGGGATTGCCTTCGCGACGGCTTTATGAACGGTTCCATCCTCTTCATTGATCAGTCGAATAATCTCCTCGGTGGACATGGTGTCGATCCGGGCACTCTTCGGGTTGATCTTTTCCGTTAAAATGTTGCTTCTGTTCAGAATTTTCTCCATCGCTCCGACATCTCTTTTTTAAAATTATACTAAAACAACAACTGGCTTTTCAATCACATGTAAATCCATCATAAAATAGATAATATCCGCCTTTTAACAAAGCAGGATATTAGCAATCACCGGCTTCACGAACGTCTACTTAATATAAGAGTCCAGCCAGTCAAAGATGGTGGCATGCCAGAAGCGGCTGTTCTGGGGCTTGGTCACAAAATGGGTCTCATCGGGAAAAATGACCAGCTTCGCCGGAATTCCCTTGCGCCGCAGTGCTGTAAACGGCATCAGACCTTCGGTATACGCCAGCCGGTAATCCCGCTCACCATGAATGATCAGCATCGGAGTATTGAAATTGTCTACATAGTTGTGCGGTGACCATTTCCGGTAATATTGTTCATCCTCCCAATAGGGTCCGTTAAATTCCCATTCGGGAAACCAGAGCTCCTCCGTGGTCAGAAAATTGGTGTACAGATTGAAGGTGCCATCGTGATTGACCAGGGTTTGAAACGGCACGGCAAAGGCGTCCATGTGACCTTCGATCCAGTTCATCATATAGCCACCATAAGACGCCCCGGCAGCCGCCAGCCTGTTTTTATCAATAAAGGCAAACCGGTCCAGTACATATTTCTGACCGGCAACCAGGTCTTCAAACACCTTCCCGCCCCAGTCTTTGGAGATTTCATCGGTGAATTTCTGACCGTAACCGGTGCTGCCCCGGGGATTGATCATCACCATTACATACCCCTGCGCCGCCCACATCTGGATATTCCAGCGGTAATGCCATTCATCCTGCCAGGCACCCTGGGGTCCGCCATGTACGAAAAACACCGCCGGGTATTTTTTCCGGGAATCGAAAAAAGGCGGCTTCACAATGAATCCGTGAACATCATCCTGATCGGCACCCTTGAACCAGAACTCTTCCGGTTCATTCATCTCCACCTCAGCCAGCAATTCGGTATTGAAATGGGTCAGTTGCCGGGCTTTGCCGTCTACGGTGGAGGCACAATAGATTTCTGCCGGCTGTGTTGACTGCTCATGCAGATAAGCAAACTGCTGCCCATCGCCGCTCACGCTGATTGAACGGTTACAGCCCGTCGATACGAGATCAACCAGACGCCCGGATTTGAGCTCCAACCGCTTGATTTTCAGCCGCGCCGTCTCATCTACCACCAGCAACAGCGCTTTTCCATCCGGCAGCCAGCGGTAGGCATTGATCCGGATATCCTGATCATCCGTCAGGTTTTTAAACTTGCCGCGTTTCAAATCCTTGATCAACAGGTCCGGTTTGTCCGATTCGAATCCGGCTCGCTTCATTGATAAAAAAGCGAGGTAGCGTCCATCGGGTGAAAACTGCGGATCGCTGTCATTCCCGGAAAAATCGCGATCTTTGCATTTTGTGGTTACCAGCTCCGGCGCACCCCCCGTCACCGGCACTCTCCAGATATCGTTATCGGTACTGATCGCCACCATTTTTGCATGATTGCTGGTGTAGACCAGATATTTTGAATCCTGGGAAAAGGTGAATCCGTGGGCAAGGGCGATCGGCGGCGCATCGTAGTCGCCGGGTGTCACATCCTGGAAATCGCCGGTCTGTACATCCAGGATAAAAATATGCGACCGTTTATGGTCACACCAGCTGTCCCAGTGACGATAAAGCAGCTCATCATAAACACGGGCTTGCACGGCACTGTCGGCTTTTTGATTGTCTCGCTTTTCGGTGCATGCCTGATCGGCGCAGTCCGGATAGACCCGTGAGGCAAAGGCAATCTTCTGACCGTCGGGGGACCAGACAAATTCAGCGACGCCGCTGTAATGCTTCGTGAGCTGCACTGGTTTATCATCCGTGAGTCCCTGAATCCAGATTTGTCCGTCGGATAAAAAGCTCAATCGTCCGTCAGGGGACCAGCGCGGTGAGGATGCCGACGTTTCACCATCGCTGAAGAGACGCAGATCCTGCCCATTCGCCGAAACCAGATAGATATCCGTCAGGCTGCTGTTGTCGGCTTCGTTCATCGTCTGGACCGTAAAGGCGATCTGCTTTCCGTCAGGCGATATCTGCGGGTCTTTCAGGCGCTGGCAGGCGATCAAGTCATCAAAGGTCAACGCCCGCTTCTCACCGGCAAATCCGGCTCCGCTTACCACAATAAAGATTGTCATCAATAAAATCATCCGTCTGTGCATTTTTTCTCTCCGATAAAGTGATTTTTATCCTTCAGAACGATTACGGTCAATGATCTTGCGGTAAATATCTACTCCGTTTTTCAGGGTCCGTTCCCGGCTCTGATAATCCACATAATACAATCCAAAACGCTTTTCAAAGCCCTCCGCCCATTCAAAATTATCCATCAGCGACCAGTAATAGTACCCACGGACATCGACTTTATCCAGAATCGCTTCGTACATGGCATCAATGTGTTTCAGAATGAAATCTTCCCGCAGCTGATCGTCTTCCGTAGCAACACCGTTCTCGGTAATAAAAACCGGTATCCCAAAACTGTTCACCCGCTGCAACACCTGATACAATCCGGCGGGATACACCGCCCAGTGCGTATCTGTTTTGGGGAGTCTCTTCGCCGGAAATACCGCTATTTTCTGATCGGATGACGGATCGAATTTCGTCAGAAATTGAGTATAGTAATTGACCCCGATCCAGTCCAGCATATCACTCAAACCTAGCAGATCTTTTTCATAGCGGACGCGGTTCAATAAATTGAAACGGAAACGATCACTTTGAAAGGCATCCAGGACGGCATCGTTGTAGAGTTTATTGATCTGCAGGGCACAGAACCAGTCCAGCAGATGCCACTTCCGCGCCGGATCGAAAATGGTAAGATTTTTTACGATACCCACCTGGCAGGGAACGCCATCGCCGTCGGAATCCTGCCGGACGGTGGCGTGGAGAATCCGGTACGCCTGCTGGTGCGCCTCCAGAATATTGCCCAGCACCCGGGCGGCGAGACAGATGTCCTGCTTCCCTGGGGGCCAGACCCCACGAATCCAGCCCATCAGCGCCAGGGCAACGGGTTCGTTAAAGGTCGCCCAGTAATCTACAAAGGGACCTAAGGTTTCGGCGGTTTTATGAGTAAAATCCGCAAAATAGTTGATCGAGTCGGGATGTTCAAATCCGCCTTTCTCCGCCAGCCAGCGGGGCAGTGTAAAATGGTGCAGTGTCAGATTCGGCTCAATTTCCAGGTCGCGCATATACTGACACATTTTCACGTAGTGATCAGCGGCTGCCGGGTCCCACTTTCCGGGTCGCGGAACCAGCTTGCTCCATTCCACGGAAAAGCGGTAGGAGTTGCAGCCAAGGTCCTTCAGAAGCCGTAAATCTTCGCGATAGCGATACCAGTGGTCGGCTGCATCTCCGCAGCGATCACCGTTTTTAATATGGGGATTGCCATAAGAATCATAGGTTTTCTCCCATTCCGCCCAATCGGCATTGTAGCTGCCGCCTTCCACCTGATATGCCGAGGTTGCCGCACCCCAGAAAAAGGACTTTGGAAACCTGTATTCAGCGATATTGATTTTAGATTCTCGCCATTTAACCGCATGGTGCCGCAGATTCATCCAGATTACCAACAGCAGATATAGCAGCAGCAAAGAGATCAGGAAATTTATCATAATGTATTTTGTGTCTTACCCCGGCGCATCCATCGAATCACGGGAATGAAACTATCAAAGTTTCCGATAAAGGGCAAGAAAAGAAATCCGCCACCGGACTCCATCGCGCAAAATCCTTTTTATGAAATTGAATCGATTTGCGTATATTATCACCACAAGCGTATTCAACGGGAGATTTTATGGCATTACGGAAACTCTTTTTTTTATTCCTTCTTTTAATGCTGGTAATGGGCGGTGGCTGTGCCCGGCAATCGGACAAATATCCCATCCGCGTCATGACCTTCAATATCCGCCTCGACACCCCCGCAGACAGTCTGAATGCCTGGCATTACCGCAAAGAGATGGTCGCCAGTACGGTCCGGTTTCATAAAGCCGATCTCCTGGGCGTGCAGGAGGCACTCTGGAACCAGATGCAGGATTTGGCGACCCTGTTACCAGAATACGACTGGCTCGGGGTTGGACGGGATGACGGCGCCCGGGCGGGTGAGTTCATGGCGATTTTTTACCGGAAAGAGCGCTTTCAGGTAACAGATCACGCCACCTTCTGGCTTTCGGAAACGCCGGAACAGCCCGGCAGGGGCTGGGACGCCGCCTGCAACCGGGTTGTCACATGGGCTCAGTTCAGGGACCGGCAGAGCAGACAGAAATTTTTCCATTTTAATACCCATTTTGACCACAAAGGCAGCCTCGCCCGCCTTAAAAGCGCCGAACTGCTGCTCCAACAGATCGCCGGAATTGCCCAAAATGAGTCGGTGATTGTGACCGGTGATTTCAATTCTACGCCTACTTCGGAGGTGTATCAAATTCTCACCCGCGAGTTGACCGACTCGAAAAAGATTTCCCAATATCCTCATCACGGTTCCGATGGAACGTTCACCTGGTTCGACCTGCAAAACCTTTTTAACGATCAGCCGATTGATTACATTTTTATCAAAAATAACCTAAAAATTCTCTATCACGGGACACTCACAGACACCTTCAATGGTCGGCTGCCGTCCGACCATTTCCCGGTTTTGGCGGAAGTTATCTTGAACCCTTCATAAAAGGAATCGATATGGAATCTCAGTGTATCGGCAACAGTGAACTCCGCTCATCACGGCTGGTCTACGGCTGCATGCGAATCGTCGGCGATAACTCCGCCGAAGCCCGCCAAAAAGGCAAACAAGCTCTCCGCACCGCATTGGAAGCCGGCTTTACCCATTTCGACCATGCCGACATTTACGGTGGAGGTAAATGCGAAGAGCTGTTCGGCAAAGTACTGCAGGAAAACCCCGGTCTGCGCCAGAAAATCATCATCACCAGCAAATGCGGAATCCGTCGTCAAGGGCAGCCAAATCCGGGAAATCCGACGCGCTACGATTTTTCCGAAAAGCACATTCTGCAGAGTGTCGCAGGTAGTTTGAAACGCCTGAAAACCGATTATCTGGATATCCTGCTGCTGCACCGCCCCGATTACCTGTTCCGCGCCGAAGAGGTAGCCGGCGCCTTTGAAAAACTGAAAAATTCCGGCAAAATCCGCTATTTCGGGGTGAGCAATTTCCGTCCGTCCCAGGTAAATCTGTTGCGGAAATACTGCCCCATGCCGATTATTACCAATCAGGTGGAGATTAACATCCACAATATCAGCACGCTGCTGGACGGAACCCTGGATCAATGCCAGGAACTGAACATCTCGCCGCAAGCCTGGTGTCCGCTGGGCGGCGTCGTCTACCCCGCCTGGGGCAATACCTTCACCGAGGAGACGGAAATCCGGATTCAAAGAGAATTTGATCTGCAAGCCAAAAAGTACAACACCGCAAACTGGATCATCATGCTCGCCTGGCTGCTGAAGCATCCGGCACGGATTTTTCCGATCATCGGAACAACGACTCCCCCACGGATCAGCGCTTCCCTGCAGGCACTGGCAATCGAATACTCCCGGGAAGACTGGTACCGCCTGCTGGAAGCCCGCAACGGCTACCCGGTGCCCTGAATTTCAACGTTCTTCGCAATCATCTATCTGAAGCAGCTCCTCTACCGTAACATCCAGAACCCGGGCAAGTTTCAACGCCAGGTAAATAGAAAAAGTGAAAACGCCTTTCTTAATTTGGTTAATGGTCTTTGGGATTAAACCTGAAAAAACCGACTGACTACAGCGTGATACAGATTGCTATAATTTTTCAAAAATCGACAAGCGGTGATAAGACCGCTGCTATTATGCTGACGAGCAGCACAAAATACGATATATCTTCTCAGGATATTTTATATCCGATTTTTATTACTATTCAGCATTATATTCTTGCGATAACACCGAATAAACCGTTATTTTAAAAGGTCTATTTTATGATGAGGTAATCATGATCAGTCAAACCACAATTCGAAAAGCCTTTCGGAAGGACGCCGACACCATTGCCGGGTTTAATTGTGCCATGGCGCTGGAAACCGAGGGAAAAAAACTGTCCCCCGAGACGATTTCCACCGGTGTCAACGCCATCTTTGATCATCCCGAATATGGATTTTATGTCGTCGCGGAATCGGATCGCCGGGTCGTTGCCTGCCTGCTGATCACCTATGAGTGGAGCGACTGGCGAAACGGTCTGATCTGGTGGATTCAGAGCGTCTATGTTCATCCCGATTTCCGCCGACGGGGAATTTACCGGCGGATGTACGGCTTTGTTAAAAATCTGGCACAGAAAGCGGATCATATTGCCGGCATCCGGCTCTACGTGGAAAAGGACAATACCGACGCCCAGCAGACCTACCACCGTCTGGGTATGACCGAAACCGCCTACCGACTGTATGAAGAGATGTTTACATGAAATCCTAAAACCAGGCATCCGAAGGTTTGGAATCCTCTGATGATTGCGACCCTTTTCCGGCTGAAAAATTAATCATAGACCTTTGCCCGCTCCCGTATTAAATTTCGGCAGTGAAATGATCTGCAACCCAAATCCGGAGGAAAACCTTTGTCCATCCACGAACACCGCACGGTCAATTGTCCGAAATGTCAGCACGAACAGACGATTCACGTATGGAGTTCCATCAACGCCACGCTAAATCCCGAGGGTCGCAACCGATTGTTCGACGGACAGATCAATCGCTTCACCTGCAGCAAGTGTGGTTATGAATCACTGATTCCCCTGCCGCTGCTCTATCATGATCCGGAACGGCGAATCGCCGCCCACTATTTCCCGCCGGAATCCATGAAAAAAGCGGAATTTCTCGACCAGTTCGATATCCAGGGGAAATTTCTGGTCACCGGCGAAGTCGATTTTGAGATACCCGAACACCTGCTGGATATTCATGTGGTCTTTGATATGAATGAATTAATCCGCTACATCCTTTTCCGGGAAATGCTGATCGAATTTCATCAGCAAAACAGCACCGGCGCCGATCCGAGCCTTAATTAACAAATCCGGGAAATGAACCGATGACCACCGATCAGATGATCAATATTGTCGCCGCAGAGCTGCAGCTCAGCCACCGCCAGGTGACCAATACTATCCAGTTACTGGACGACGATAATACGGTCCCCTTCATCGCCCGATACCGGAAAGAGCAGACCGGTGAACTGAACGAAAACCACATTCGCGACATTCAGCAGCGCATCGACTATCTCCGTAGCCTCGAAAAACGCAAAGAGACCGTCCTGAAAAGCATTGCCGAACAGGGTAAACTGAGCTCCGATTTAAGAGCCAAAATCGAATCCGTAACCAAACTTCAGGACCTTGAGGACCTCTACCTTCCCTACAAACCAAAAAAACGCACCCGGGCAACGATTGCAAAGAGAAAAGGGTTGCAGACGCTGGCAGACCTTATCCTGCAACAGCAGACCACTTCCGGCAATCCGTTGGATTATGCGCGACGATTTGTCAATCCTGAGACGGAGGTTAATTCCGCCACGGAAGCCCTCGCCGGCGCCGGCGACATCATCGCTGAGACAATTGCCGAGGACGCCGACATTCGTAAAAAAATCCGGGAATTTGTCTTCACCCATGGTTTACTCACGGCGACTGCCCGGGACGCTTCCGTCACCACCGTCTATGAAATGTACTACGACTATGCGGAACCGGTGGCGAAAATTCCGTCCCACCGGATCCTGGCAATCAACCGCGGTGAGAAGGAAAATATCCTGAAGGTCTCCATTGATTCAGACGGCGAACAGGCTTCCGAAATTATTAAAAAGGTAATTGTCACCAATCCCGACTCCATTTTTTTCGAATATCTCAATGCCGCTGTCGAAGACAGCTACAAACGGTTACTGGCACCGGCTATTGAGCGGGACATTCGCCATCAGCTCACCGAAGAGGCGGAAGAACAGGCGATCCGGGTCTTTGCCACCAACCTGAAAAACCTGCTGCTTCAGCCACCCGTCGCCGATAAAGTCATTCTCGGTATTGATCCGGGCTTTCGTACCGGCTGTAAAGTGGCTGTCATTGATAAAACCGGCAAATATCTGGAAGGTGCCACGATCTATCCGCACCCGCCCCAGAATCAATTCGGCGCAGCAAAAACAGTCCTGAACCGGCTGATTGAACAATATTCGGCGGATGTCATCGCCATTGGCAACGGCACCGCCAGCCGGGAGACCGAATTCCTGATAGCAGAATTGATTGCCGAACAGTCCGCCCATCGCAAAATCAGTTACATTATCGTCAATGAAGCCGGTGCTTCGGTCTATTCCGCTTCCAAAATCGCCCAGGAGGAATTTCCCGATCTGGAAGCCGGTCTGCGGGGCAATATTTCCATCGCCCGGCGGCTGCTCGATCCACTGGCGGAGCTGGTCAAGATCGAACCGAAAAGCATCGGCGTGGGTCAGTATCAGCACGACGTGAACCAGAAAAAACTGCACGAAGCGCTGCACGCCGTGGTGGAAGATTGCGTCAATCAGGTAGGGGTCAATCTGAACACCGCCTCCAAAGCGCTGCTCACTTATGTCTCCGGTCTGACCAGTCGCAGCGCCGAAAATATCGTGAAATACCGGGAACAAAGAGGGTCTTTCCGGAATCGGGAAGAACTGAAAGAGGTCTCGGGAATCGGAATCAACTCCTTTGAACAGTGCGCCGGATTTCTGCGGATTCCCAACGGCACCAATCCCCTGGATAACACCTCCATCCATCCCGAATCCTACGACGCAACCCGGAAACTTCTCCAAAAACTGGCGATTACCGACATTCACCAGGGCGGAAAAACCCTGATTCGCCAACTTAAATCGCAATCCCAGGAAATCCGTCAGCTGGCGGAGGAATTGCAGCTGGGTGAACCGACCCTGCGGGACATTCTGGATAATCTGGAAAAGCCGGGACGCGATCCCCGGGAGGATTTACCGAAACCGCTGCTGAAAAGCGACATTCTGAAAATCGAGGATTTGCGGGAAGGAATGATCCTGAAAGGCACCGTCCGTAACGTCGTTGATTTCGGCGCCTTCGTGGACATCGGTGTCAAACAGGACGGTCTGATCCACATCAGCCAGATGGGCGAACGCTTCGTCAAAGACCCTCATAAAGTGCTCTCCGTGGGGGATATCATTGACGTCAAAATCATCTCTATTGATCCCGAGCGCGGTCGCATCGGGCTCAGCCTCAAAGGAATCAAATGATTGTCTTTGGTCATCAGGGCGCACCCGGTTACGCTCCGGAAAATACACTGAAATCCTTTGAAGAAGCCATCCGGCGGGGTGCCGACTGGCTCGAACTGGATGTCCATCAGGTAGACGGTGAACTCCTGGTGATCCACGACTACCGGCTCGACCGCACCACCAACGGCAAGGGAATACTCTATCACCAATCCATCGAATCCATCCACAGCCTGGATGCCGGTCAGGGTGAAAAAATCCCCCTCCTCGGAGAGGTTTTCGACCTGGTCAACCGGCGCAAAGGCATTAATATCGAACTAAAAAGCGCCGCCACCGCAACTGCCGTGATGAACCTGATTGACCATTACATCACTCATCACCACTGGTCGCTGGAACAGTTCATGATTTCATCTTTTAACCATTTCGAGCTGAAAACCGTTCGCGAACGGAATCCCGCCATTCAGATCGGTGTTTTGATGTACGGCGTGCCGCTGGATTTTGACCGGATTATGGAGGAAATCCGACCGCACTCCATCAATATCAGCATCGAATTCATCAGCCCGGAGATTGTGGACCTGATTCATAGGAAAAATCTAAAGGTCTATGTGTATACCGTAAATTTTCCGGATGACGCTCAGTGGATGCTGGACCTGGGCGTTGACGGCGTTTTTACCGATTACCCGGACCGGGTCAGGAACGTGATTTTACATTACCGTAAAAAATGATACATCTAAAAATTGAAATCAAAGGAAGAACCAATGCCAGAAAAAGCGGCGAAAATCTTTGTTCTGGACACCAATGTCATTCTCCACGACAGCTCCTGCATCAATCATTTTCAGGAACACGATGTCGTTATTCCCATTACCGTGCTTGAAGAGCTGGATCATTTCAAAACCGGCAACCAGACGCTCAATTTTCACGCCCGGGAATTCCTGCGCATCCTGGACGATCTGAGCGGCGACAAACTCTTCGACGGCGGCATCAGGATCGGGGCGCAGCAGGGCAAAATTTCCATTAAGCTGGACCGGGAAATTCATTCCGATCTCGCACTGAATTTTTCCAACAAAACCCCCGATCACCGGATTCTGAACATCGCCTATCATCTGGCAAAACATACACCGACGCGCCAAATCATCCTGGTAACCAAGGATGTCAACCTGCGGATGAAGGCGAAAGCCGTCGGTCTGCCCGCTCAGGACTACACCACCGACTATGTCAAAGACATTGCCACATTGTACAAAGGTCATCGCCGGATTGACAACACCCCGGAGACGCTGATGACGCAACTTTTCGAGCCGCCCTATGAAGTGGACCCCCAAGAAAATTTCCCGGAAGCCCTGCCGGCACCGAACGAATATTTCATTCTCAGAAATGAGCGCCATTCCGCCCTCGCCAACTATAACGCTTTCAAGGAACGCATCACCCGCATTGACAAAATCCCGGCGTACGGCATCATCCCGCGGAACGCCGAGCAGACCTTTGTCCTCGACGCTCTCATGAATCCCGACATTAAGCTGGTCACGATTACCGGCAAAGCCGGCACCGGCAAGACCCTGATGGCGCTGGCAGCCGCCCTGGAACGGCGCAAAAGCTACACCCAGATCTTCATGGCTCGTCCGGTGGTACCGCTCAGCAACAAGGATATCGGTTTTCTGCCCGGCGACATTCAGTCGAAACTCGATCCCTATATGCAACCGCTGTTCGATAATCTGGGCGTCATCCGCAACCAGTTCCCTGAATCCAGCGCCAAACACCAGAAAATCCGGGAGCTGCTCGACCAGCAGAAGCTGGTCATTGCGCCGCTCACCTACATCCGCGGACGCAGCCTGGTTAAAATCTTCTTCATCGTCGATGAAGCCCAGAATCTGACGCCCCATGAAGTCAAAACCATCATCACCCGCGCCGGCGACGGCACAAAACTGGTCTTTACCGGCGATATTTTTCAGATCGATCACCCCTACCTGAATCTCGAATCCAACGGACTCAGCTACCTCATTGATCGCATGCACGGTCAGAAACTCTATGCCCATATCAACCTAGAAAAGGGCGAACGCTCGGAACTGGCGGACATCGCCAGCACATTACTGTAATGAAAAAAGAAGTTTATACTTTCAGCGATTTTCTTGATCATCCGGAAAACGCCGTGCCCGCCCGGGAAATCCCCTGGAGCGATCCCGATTTCAGCCGCCGGATTCTCAAGGACCAGCTGAATCCGGAGCATGATATCGGTGGTCGCCGACCAGCCGCCGTTGAACGACTCGCCCACTTTATCCATCATCATCTGCTCGGTGGAATTCCCACAACGGTGCTGGACCTGGGTTGCGGTCCGGGGCTGTACTCCCACATTTTAGCGGAAACGGGCAACCGCTGCACCGGACTCGATATAGCACCGGCGGCGATTGAATATGCCCAAAACATCGCCCGGGCAAAATCGCTGCCCTGTACCTTTGTACAGCGGGATTATCTGTCCGGCGATTTCGGCGGAAATTTCGGACTGATCATGCTGACCTTCGGCGACTTTAACGGATTCAACCCGCAAACCGCCCGGGAACTGACCACTAAAATTTTCACCTCCCTGCGCCCCGGTGGCTTATTTCTTCTGGAAGCCTTGACAGCAGACGGCGTTGGGAATATCGGCGAGCGGGAATCCGGCTGGACCGTGCTGCCCGGCGGCATGTTTTCCGATGAAGCCTACCTGCTGCTCGATCAGTATCATTATGACGACAACCAAAAACGGTCTACCGCCGATTACTACGTTATCCTGAAAAGCGGTGTCGTCGAACATTTTCATCAGCAATACACCGGCTACAGCGATGATGAATATCAGCAATTGCTGCTGGCTGCGGGATTTGACAGCGTCGAATTCTATCCGGGCTTCGATTCCGGCGGTCACGACTTTGCCGATGACCTGCAGCTGATCGTAGCGCGGAAATAATACTTTTTCATAAAGCCAGGAGCCGGACACCTGAGGAAATATCGATAACTATATTCTGATATAAGATCAATCCTGATGGTTTCGTAAAAATTCCTCTCGCAACGACACAAAGATTGCTATGTTCTTTACAATTATCATGTTAGGATTTATTATCATTTGTTATTCAAAAACTTCTTAATGTTTTTCCGCCAGCTAGCGGATCTGTGGCTACTTTTTGCGATTGCATCAATCTTTATTATTGCCAACAACTTGTACCACCAGTGGACACATTATCAAAACGTGGGTATAAATCGGGAAAAACTGGACAGGTTTTATCAAATATATCCGACAAGACGTTCAAATGGACATGGAGCACGGTGAGGTTTATTTTATTCTCCCAAATCTTCCACTATCCCCCGAAACTGCTCCAATGCGGCTTCAAGATTATCGGCAATCTCAGCAGCCAGAACGCCAGGGTCCGGCAGATTCTCCATATCTTCAAGGCTGTCATCCTTCAACCAGAAGATATCCAGACTCACTTTATCCCGTTGAATCAATTCATCATAGGTGAATGATTTAAACCTTTCGGATTCCTGGCGATTGTGCCGGTTTTCCGGGTGATAGCATTTAATGAAATCCTCCAATTCTTGAAAAGTCAGAGGATTGGTTTTCAAGGTGAAGTGTTTATTGGTCCGTAAATCATATATCCAGAGTTTCTCAGTCCAGGCCTTTTCGCTGGCTGGTTTACGATCAAAGAAGATTACATTCGCTTTGACACCCTGGGCATAAAACACACCAGTTGGTAATCGTAGTAGCGTATGAACATCATATTCCTGTAATAACTTACGGCGGACTGTTTCACCGGCGCCGCCTTCAAATAATACATTATCGGGAACAACAACAGCAGCCTTTCCATTAATCTTTAAGAGTGATTTGATATGTTGGACAAAGTTCAACTGTTTATTGGAGGTTGTTGCCCAGAAGTCCTGACGTTCATAGGAAATCGCTTCACGGGATGCTTTCCCATCGCCATTGATAATTGTAACACTGCTCTTTTTCCCAAAGGGTGGGTTGGTTAGCACCATGTCGTATCGTTCACTGCCCAATGATTCAAGAGAATCTTTCACCTCTATCGGGCTTTCATTGCCACCAATTCCATGCAGATACATATTCATTACACATAGTCGGGCGACACTGTCCGCGATCTCTATTCCGGAAAGGGAATCCTTTCGTAATCGTTGTTTCTGTTCTTTGTCCAATTGATAATGGCTGGCAATATAATCGTGGGCTGAAATAAGAAATCCACCAGTACCACAAGCCGGGTCCATGATCTGTATATCAGGTTCCGGCTGCATGACTTCAACGATAGCATTAATCAATGGCCTGGGTGTAAAATACTGACCGGCACCGCTCTTTACGTCTTCCGCATTCTTCTGAAGTAAACCTTCATAAGTTTCACTCTTTACATCAACTTCCAAACCCATCCAGGTTTCATCATCGATCATTTTAATGATACGTCTTAATTTTGCAGGATCCTGAATCTTGTTTTGAGACTTACGGAAGATGACGCCTATAATTCCAGATTCTTTACCCAGGCTTTCCAGTAAATGGCGGTAATGCAATTCCAGTTCATCGCCCTCTTTATTTCGCAGGCTTTCCCAGTTGAATTCGGCCGGTATCCGGGATTCTTTATTATAGGGTGGTTTGCTGCGCTCGTCATCCATTTTCAGAAACAGTAAATACGTCAATTGCTCAACATAATCGCCATAACTCACGCCATCGTCGCGGAGTACATTGCAATAATTCCAGAGTTTCGATACTAAGGCAGAGGCGTCGGTCATGTTATTAATTATCCTTATTGATCAGGTTAATGATTACTTTTACAATCAGGTCTTTTTCCTTTGGATCACTCTGGGCAACCATCAGACAGAGTGCTGTCAGGGCATTATCGGCAATCCGTTTACTTCCATCGGGATGATAAAGCCAGCGGTTCTGTTCCAAAAACCAGAGAAACATTGCCCCGGCGATCCGTTTATTTCCATCAATAAAGGGATGATTCTTAATTAAAAAGTAGAGCAGGTGAGCGGCTTTTTCCTCAATGCTGGGGTAGGCATCTTCGCCGCCGACGGTTTGATATACGGAAGCAATGATTCCTTGCATGATTTTGCCACGTTCTTTGCCATAGAGATTTCCCCGATCCGGTTTTCCGGATTCGGCATTGATTAATTCCTTCAGTGCAGTTTTGGCTTTTTCATAGTCCAGGGTGAATCGCTCGTTGGTATTGACGTTTTGAACGGTCAGACTCTGGCGGTCATAGCTATCAAGAGTGTCCAGCGCATGGGCATAGTCACGAATGACTTGGACAATGCCCTTCGCCTCCGCATCTGTCAGGGTCCGGTTCTCAACGACCCGTTGGAAGACTTCGACGCTGTCTTTTAACTTTCTGAAGTTATCACGGGCTTCCTTTAAGCGTTTCTCATTGATTGTATATCCCTGGATAATATGCTGCTTCAAAACATTGGTCGCCCAGATGCGAAATTGAGTACCCAGCTTAGAATTTACCCGGTAACCGACAGAGATGATCAGATCCAGATTATAATATTCAATTTGTCTTTCAACCTGGCGGTCTCCCTCGGTTTGAACTGTTGCATATTTTGCAACAGTTGCCTTTCGGCTTAATTCTTGTGTCTGATATATATTTCGGATGTGACGTGATATGACAGACTTATCTCTCCCAAATAATGTGGATATCTGATTAAGTGACAGCCAGACGGTTTCCTCGTCTAATCGTACTTCCAGCGCCGGAACGTCGTTTTCCGGCTGGTAGATGATTATGTCGCCTTTGCCTGCCGCGTCGGTCATTATACTAATCCTATTTGTGGGTTCATTTTTGAAAAGAGCTTCTTATTCAAATAATCAAATATAATGATTTGGGGTATCATATTTCCGCTTCTATCTGGTAATTTTCAATAACTTTCCACCGATTATTGACCGGGAAACCGGTCTTGGCTTTGCGGGGATTTAGGGGAACACGAAACCGAATCTGGTTTTGAATGACCTGGTAAAGACCATCTGCCAGAATAGTTAGTTTTAGAGTAATTTCCAGAATATATCCCAGCCGTTGCAACGGTGCTACTTTCACATCTATCTCAGACAGAATCTTCCAATCTTCCGGTTTGATAACTTCAACCAATTCTGACAGGATTTCAGCGGTACGGCTAAGACCACCGACTTTATATAAATACAAAAGCAGGTCATATGCGGTCAGTACCGGATTAGAGACCTTCAGATAGCCAGTCAGCGTTTTTTTATCTACCAATGCAATTGCCGGAATAGAAGATTTAAGAACGAAATTAACTTTGACGCCCTTTTTGTATAAGGGACGCATATTACTGACAGTCACCACATAGGATTCCTGGGGACGCTGATGGGCCGCGCCGTGGAGTGCCGCTGCGGTGAGCAAACCCATGTAATAGGGCTTGCGCAGATAGGTCATAAGATCATCAATAAACTGCTCCGGCGGCAAAATCCCCATGGAGCGATATTCCAACGGGACAAGAGCATAAAAACCTTTGTGGATCGAGACGATGCGATTTTTACGGATGTATCTGCCGATTGCGCGCTCCAACGCCACGTCACTGACCTTGAATTCGGAACGCAGTTCATCCAGGCTGAAGGTATACTGGCCTCGACTTTGGCGATCATCAATGAATTTTTGCAGGTACTGATATTCTTTTTTCATTGTATCAATATGAGTTTTTACGCGCATAACCTAACAAATAATGATAGGTTGTGCAATAATAAACTCATTTTCTTGTGTCTCTTTTGCATGTCAAACGCATTAAGTATCACATTGTGACCGATATTGCATATAAAACGTTAATATATTCCACCAAAATAACCGTAATATGCACATTAACATTCCGGCTGTTACCGCGCAATATAAGCGTTACGATTCATTTTACACTTCGCTTCTCTTTCCTGATCCTCTCCAGCAACACACTTGCCGGCTCATCATTGGGGTCCTGCGGCACCAACTTCCCCTCAAATGCCCGCTTCAGGATGGACTGGCGCAGGGATTG
>JBNGDF010000010.1:44979-85483 GCA_049975265.1 Fidelibacterota bacterium | reverse complement strand
CGCTCGGAGTTGCATTGGGGTGCGGTCATCATTCAACCTTCCGAAGGTCTGACGGAGCCATTCGGACCGGTGCAGAGTAATTCAAACGACCTTCGGAAGGTTTATCTATTCTCGTTGTTACGCTCGGAGTTGCATTGGGGTGCGGTCATCATTCAACCTTCCGAAGGTCTGACAGAACAATCCAGACCAGGGTAGAGTAATTCAAATGACCTTCGGAAGGTTTATCTATCCTCGTTGTTACGCTCGGAGTTGCATTGGGGTGCGCGGTCAGCATTCAACCTTCCGAAGGTCTCACGGAGCCATTCAGACCGGTGCAGGATGATTCAAACGACCTTCGGAAGGTTGGTCAATCCCGTTTGGATTTATTCCCGGTTATGTTGACATCACCGCTGCCGGTTTGTATTTTACGGCGGACAGAAGGGAGTAAAAATGAATTCGAACATTATCGGTAAACATGAACTTGAAACCTGGGCGGATTATTTATTAAATCACTCATTGGGCGGTATTTTCCCGGAAGATGTCGTCATGGTCAAGGGTGAACACATTACCTGGCAACTGATGTCAGTGTTGCAGGATAAAATCTTCGCCGCCGGCGCCATCGCCGATATCTGCATGGTTCCGCCGGATAATAACCGGGGGCAGGTCTGGGGCGCTTCGATCGTAAAATATGGAACAATCGAGCAGATCAACCGCGTTCCCGACTGGCACCGCGAGCGCTATGAGGCAATGACGAAATATATCGAGATTCTCGGTTCGGAAGCGCCGGAGCTCTTTGCCAATCTGCCGGAGATGCCGGCGCAGGCGCTGATGAAAGCCGATCAGCCCTTTAAGCAGATTCGGCTGAGTAAACCCTGGGTGCTGACCCTGTTTCCGACCCCGGCATTTGCCGAAATGGAGGGGATGAGCCTGGAGGAATACACCAAAATCGTTGTCGGGACCTCGCTGACCGATCCGCAATTGCTGGAAGCAAACGAGACACCGCTGGCAGAGCTGATGGGAAAGAGTCACACCGTGCGCATAGAAACCGGGCATCCGCAGACCGGCAGATTATTGACTCTGACTATGGATATTACCGATCGTTTTCCGGTCAAATGTTTCGGCGAGCGCAATTTCCCTGACGGAGAGGTCTATACCAGCCCGGACGCCAATTCCCCTGAAGGCGAAATCTTTGTTGATCTGCCGGTCTATTACAACGGTGTCACCATTCAGGGCATTTATCTGAAACTGGAAAAAGGGCGGATCGTGGATTATTCCGCCGAGCAGGGTTACGATACCCTGAAAAGCATCATCGAAACCGACGACGGTTCCCACCGGATCGGCGAGGTGGCATTCGGTATGAACCAGGGGTTGACCGTCGCTCTGAAACATCCGCTGTTTGTAGAAAAAGTGGGCGGTACAATGCATATCGCCATCGGTGAAAGTTACCCCGATTGTTATGGTGACGATCCGGATTCCACGACGGCGAAGGAGAAACTGCAGGCATTCACTGATGCCGGTATCCTGAACAAATCCTCTCAGCATGTGGATATAGTGGTGGATTTCAGAAAAGGCGGCGCCGGTCGGCGGGTATTTCTCGATGATCAGGAAGTGGTCTCGAAAGATAACATCTGGGTAATTCCTGATTAGCGCCACGCCCTGATAATTGCTCCAGCCCCCATGAAAAAGACGAGTCGGGCAGCCGGATTTAGATCGGTAATACCGAATTTTTAATTCGCAATTATCCGAAATAATCTTAAATTAAATCCCAACATTTACGATAATCCAAACAATCATTGAAATGGTGACCAAAAATGGCAAAGATACAACCCAAACTCGTTTTGGAAGATGGGACTGAATTTTCGGGGCAGTCCTTCGGTGCGGACGTTTCTGCTGCCGGTGAGGTGGTCTTTAACACCGGTATGGTGGGCTATCCGGAAAGCCTGACCGACCCTTCCTATTACGGACAAATCCTGGTTTTCACTTACCCTCTGATCGGAAATTACGGTGTGCCAAAAAATAACTTTGCCGTGGAGGACGGCTTTTTTGAATCACACCGGGTGCAGGTTTCTGGTCTGATTGTTTCGGAATATTCCGTCAAATACAGTCATTGGCAGGCGGAACGGAGCCTCTCCGATTGGCTGAAAGCGGCGAATGTTCCCGCGCTGACCGGCATTGACACCCGTCATCTGACCCAGACCCTGCGGGATAAAGGCAGCATGCTGGGGAAAATTATCATGGACCGGGATATTGACTTTTACGACCCGAATCATGAAAACGTCGTTCAGAAGGTCAGCCCCGCTGAAGTGACGACCATGGGCAAGGGTAAAAAGCGGGTGGCGTTGCTGGACTGCGGCTGTAAACTCAGCATTATCCGGCATTTGCTTCGTCGGGGTGTCGAGGTGTTGCGGCTGCCCTGGGATACGAATATCAGTCGCCATGACTTCGACGGTCTGCTGATCTCCAATGGTCCCGGCAATCCGAAAGAGTGTCGCCAGCCGGTAGCAAGCGCCAAATATGCCCTTGCTAATAATATTCCGACCTTTGGCATCTGTCTCGGAAACCAGATGCTGGCATTGGCAGTGGGTGCCGATACCTACAAACTAAAATACGGACACCACGGACAAAATCAGCCGGTCTGTGAAGTGGGCACGAATAACGGTATGATTACGTCCCAAAATCACGGCTATGCGGTGAATGACGAAACCCTGCCCGATGACTGGTCACCCTGGTTTCGTAATCTCAATGACAAAACGAATGAAGGCATTATTCACGAATCCGGGCGCTTTCTGAGTGTCCAGTTTCACCCGGAAGCCTCTTCCGGTCCGGAGGATGCCGATTTCATTTTTGATAAGTTTATTGAAATGCTGTGATAATATTGCCACAGAGGCACAGAGAGCACAGAGTTGACATAATAATTTGTTTCGGCGTTCTCAGTGGTTAATTAATTAACCTGATCATTAACATTGGATTTATGAATGGATCAATCAATTAAAAAAGTCATCATTCTCGGTAGCGCCGCTCTGAAAATCGGCGAAGCCGGGGAATTCGATTATTCCGGCAGTCAGGCGATCAAAGCGCTGAAGGAAGAGGGCATTTACACGATTCTGGTCAATCCCAATATCGCCACAATCCAGACGTCGGAAGACCTGGCGGATGAGGTCTACTTTTTACCGGTCAATGCCGAATTCGTTGAAAGAATCATTGCCAAGACGAAACCCGACGGGATTTTGCTGAGCTTCGGCGGGCAGACCGCCCTGAATACGGGACTGGAACTGAACCGGCGCGGGGTTTTCCGGAAATATAATGTGCGCGTGCTGGGTACCCCGATTGAGACGATTTTGGGAACCGAAGACCGTCATCTGTTTATTGATAAACTCAATGAAATCGGTGTTAAAACCGCCCGCAGCGCCACGGCAGAAACGGTCACCGAAGCGATTGATATTGCCGCCAATATCGGCTATCCGGTCATGGTCCGAATCGCCTTCGCGCTTGGCGGACTGGGCTCCGGAATCTGCAACAATGAAGAGGAGTTGGCGCAGAAAGTAGGCAAAGCATTGACCTATACCAACCAGGTGCTGATCGAAGAGTATCTGTTGGGCTGGAAAGAGATTGAATACGAGGTCATGTGCGATCGCTACAGCAATTGTATCTCCATTTGCAACATGGAAAATTTCGATCCGATGGGTATTCACACCGGCGAGAGTATTGTCGTGGCGCCCAGCCAGACACTATCCAACCACGACTGCCACAAGATGCGCACCCTTGCCATCAAGACGATTCGTCATCTCGGCATCGTCGGCGAATGCAATATCCAGTACGCCTATCACCCGGAATCCGATGATTATCGTGTCATCGAAGTCAATGCCCGGCTCTCACGGAGCTCGGCGCTGGCATCGAAAGCCACCGGCTACCCGATCGCCTTCATCGCCGCCAAGCTGGCACTGGGATTCGGACTGCACGAATTGAAAAATTCCATCACGCAAATTACTTCTGCCTTTTTCGAGCCGGCGCTCGACTATTGTGTGGTGAAAATTCCCAAATGGGATTTGAAAAAATTCCGGCGGGTCTCCAAGCTGATCGGTTCCGGCATGAAATCGGTGGGCGAGATCATGGCGATCGGACGGAACTTCGAAGAAGCGCTCCAAAAAGGTCTGCGTATGCTGGAAAGCGGCGCCAAAGGTTTGGTGGCGAACAAGCGCCCTGCTTTTGACAATCTGGAAAAAGCGCTGCAGGAGCCGACAGACGAACGGATTTTTGCCATTGCCGAAGCCATCAAACAGGGCTTTTCCATAACGAAAATTTATGAATTAACCCACATTGACCGCTGGTTTATTTATAAAATTCAAAATATTGTCTACATCGAAGAGCAGCTGGCGCAGACCGGACAGCAAATTCCCGCCGATTTACTTAAAACCGCCAAACAAGCCGGTTTTTCCGATGAACAAATTGCGATAGTCACCCGACAGAACCCGGCTGATATTCGCAAATTGCGGGAGGAATATCAAATCTTTCCCAGGATTCGTCAAATTGACACCATGGCGGCGGAATATCCGGCGAAGACCAACTATCTCTATCTGACCTATCACGCCGACCGGCACGATCTGAAGCAGTTCGATCCCAATACGGTGTTTATTCTGGGCTCAGGCGCCTACCGTATCGGCAGTTCGGTGGAATTTGACTGGAGCTGTGTCAATACCGGCAAGACCCTGCGCAAACTGGGTTACGCCACGGTGATGGTGAATTACAATCCCGAAACCGTCAGCACCGATTACGATGAGGTAGATTATCTTATTTTTGATGAAATCAGTCTTGAGTCGGTCACCGAAATCTACCGCATGTTCAATCCCATCGGCGTGATCGTGTCCGTCGGCGGGCAGATTCCCAACAACCTGGCTTTGAAACTACACAAACAGGGTATCCGGATTCTGGGAACCTCGCCGGAAAGTATCGACCGGGCGGAAAATCGCCGGCATTTTTCCGATCTGCTGGATCGATTGGATATCGATCAGCCGCTCTGGAAAGAGTTGACTTCCATAGAGGAAGCCCGGCAGTTCGCCCGGGAACATCAGTATCCGGTGCTGATTCGCCCATCCTATGTGCTGAGCGGTGCTGCCATGGCGGTAGCCTCCAATGACGAAGAGCTGGAGACCTATCTGAAAAAAGCCGTGACTCTGTCGCCGGAGTATCCCACCGTCATCAGTAAATTCCTGGAGAATGCCAAAGAGATCGAGGTGGATGCCGTCGCCCAGAACGGTGAAATCATCGCCTATGCCATTTCCGAACATGTGGAAAATGCCGGCGTGCATTCCGGGGATGCAACCCTGGTATTTCCGCCGCAAAGGACCTATCTGGAAACAATTCGGCAGGTCCGCTCGATTTCCAAAAAAATCGCCAAAGCGCTCAATATTAACGGACCCTTCAACATTCAGTTTATTGCTAAAAACAACCAGGTCAAGGTGATCGAATGCAACCTGCGGGCGTCGCGGAGTTTTCCCTTTATTTCCAAAGTGCTAAAGAAAAATTTTATTGATATGGCGACGCGGGTCATCATGCGGGTGCCGGTGCAGAAGTGGTCGAGTTCATCTTTCGAACTGGATTATGTGGGTGTGAAAGCGCCGCAGTTTTCCTTTATGCGACTGCAGGGCGCCGATCCGACACTGGGTGTGGAGATGGCGTCTACCGGCGAAGTCGCCTGCATTGGTGAAAATTTCGATGAAGCGTTTTTAAAAGCGCTCCTATCTGTTGGTTATAAATTGCCGTTCAAGAGCGTATTGCTCTCCACCGGACCAATCGCTTCGAAAGCCGAACTGCTGGAAGGGGTGCGGTTTCTCAGTCGCTCCGGCATTCAGCTCTATGCCACCGAAGGTACAGCGGGATTTCTGAAAATCAATCAAATACCGGTCCAAACACTCCACTGGCCGCTGGATAAAACGTCTCCTAACTGTGTGGAATATATCAGCAACGGAAAAATCGATCTGGTCATCAACATTCCCAAGAATTATCAGAATGAGGAACTAACCAATGGTTACCTGATCCGGCGGGCGGCGGTGGATTACAATGTCATGCTGATTACCAACCGCCAGATCGCCATGCGCTTTATTGAGTCTATCATGCATGGTACTCACGAGCGCCTGGAAATCCGCAGCTGGCAGGAATACAGCTAAGAGTATAATAAACCTTCAGAAGGTTTCTAAAAACCGCCACTCCAGTCAAAAATTCCTCATGAAACCTTCTGAAGGTTTATCGAGAGGAATTTCGGAGAATTACTATGTTTTTTAGCTGTCGAGTTTAAACATAACTGGAACGGAAATATAGACGCCGACCGGTTGATCTTCTCGCATAGCCGGTTTGAATTTTGTCTTCTTAATGGCATCAAGCGCCGCTTTTTCAAGTCCCTTGTAGCCCGGTGACGCTAGTATCGCGGTTGTGTCCGTAACAATTCCCTCTTTATTGATAAAGGCTTGGACAACGACCGTGCCTTCATGACCGGCATCCTGATCGGCTTGTGGATAAACCACGTTCTGCTGAATTACTTTAAATCCGCCGATGGGTTCAGGGGGCGAATCGTAAGGAACAAATTTTACCGCGGGTGATGATACCATTTGCTCTGAAAACTCCGGTGAAGATGTCGGATTCTGTTCAGTTTTATTGACACAGGCAGTTATAATGAGAAATATTCCGATCGTAAGAATGAAAAATTTTTGAGCGAAACCCAGTTTCATATTAATCTCCTTTCCATTGTTTAAGAGATATTCAAATCGCCGTATTATGGTTTTCTTTGAGAAGAAAAGTCCGTTGGCGATCAGCGGTAAGCGGCGATGAACCAGAAAACTCTCCAGGTTTTCCATCAATGTCCGACCGTAGCGGGTTGGGTTTTCATCCAGCAACTGAATCGCCGCATCGTCGCAGATTTTTTCCCGCTGGAAGTTGATCTGGTGATTGGCGATCCAGACTAAAGGGTGGAAAAAGTAGAGAATATTGATGATATTCTGGAAGGTAATTTCGAGAATGTCATTGCGCTGAATGTGGGCTAATTCGTGGCACAGGACGTGATTGAGTTGTTGATCGTTCCAGTTTTCTGCCGATTTAGGCAGGTAGATAATCGGGTTGCGGAAGCCCCTGGTGAAAGGAGCCGGGACATTGGGGGAGATGCATAGAGTAACCGCTTTGCAGATGCCGTTTTGTTGTAGTAATTGTTTAAAATTCGCGGGCGTCTTAAACGTTGCTGAATGATTCAAAGAGGAATAAAACAGGCGTTCGTTGCGAAAATAGATTAATAGTATCGTTAAAATACCAGCTAGCCAGAGTAAGAATAGTATAGCCGACATTGTAATAGAAACTGATGAATTTGCTGACGGAGCGCCAAGCGCGGCGACGGTCTCGAATCGGAAAGCATTCATCGGAATAGCCGGAACCACAGGCTGACGCAAAAAGGGCAGTCTGATAACCGGAAGCAGGATCGCTTTAAACAGGAAAAGTGACCAGATGGAGTAGAGAAAAACAGCGGATTTTTTCCGGAACAGGAAATTGATACTGCAAAGGAGCAGAAATAAGATTACCAGTTGCAATGACTGCTGTGTGATGATGGTAAGCCAGTATTCGCCGATCAGGTTGAGTTTTAGGATAGTGTCAGTCATTTTTCTGCTCCCTGGATTCGATTAAGCGCTTGATTTCTTCCAGGTCATGTTCATTAAAATCCTGGGTATCAAAAAGAAATGCCGCCAGTTTTGACACCGACCCATCGAAAGCCCGCTTCACGAAGTGGGTGGTTTCGCGCTTCAGGGTATCACTTTCTTTGACCCGGGCGGTATAGAAATTGACCAGCCCGATTTTTTCTTTCGAAAGGTACTTTTTATCAACGAGACGTTCCATGTAGGTCTGGATCGTAGTATAGGCTTTGGATTGACCGGCAGAGAGGGCTTCGTGAACTTCTCTGACGGTGGTCTTGCCGTTTTTCCAGACCCGCTTCATGATTTCCCATTCGAGTTGCGTGAGGGTTTTGACTTTGGGCATTTTCTACTCCGATTGATGTCGTTATCCTACTACAACTGTAGTAATGTAAGGAGTATAGTAGTAGATGTCAAGTAAAAATTTGAAAATTACTTAGTCAACCTTCGGAAGGTTTCACGAGTAATTTTCAATAGGAATGGGGTTTTATTAAAAACCTTCCGAAGGTTTTGGTGTCATTGATTTGCTGTCACTGCGTAAAATCAAAGGGCTTGATGATAACCCTGACACTGTCCTGTAAGATATTTTGAAATGCATCGGCGTCGGAGATTTTTCCTTCGAAGAGACCGTAGTGAATCGGAATGGCAATTTTCGCTTTTACATCCAGAGCGGCATTGGCGGCTTCGTAAACGCTGTTCATGGTATATTTTTGCCCCAGCGGCAACAGGGCAATATCGCATTCAAATTGCTGCATTTCGGGAATGCGCTCCGTATCACCGGCGTGATAGACCCTGACTCCGTCAATGGTCAGGATGTAGCCCAGGTAGTATCTGCTTTTTGGATGAAAATTGCTTTTTACGACGTTGTAAGCGGGCACGGCTTGCACATGAATACCTGCTATGGTGACCGAATCCCAGGGACTCAGACAGCGAATATCAGCGACATCCAGTTTTTCGATATTGGTGCGGCATGACCGGGGCGCCACGACGATCGTTTTTGGTGTCAGTAGTTTGGAAAGACTGGACGGATCGAAGTGATCTTTGTGGTCATGCGTAATGAAAATAATGTCCGCCCGGTCCCGCTCCGTGATGCGGAAGGGATCAATGTAAAGCGTCGTCTGATCTGTCGTGATTTTAATCGCGGATTGCCCGAACCACTGAATCTTTTCCGCCACGGAATCAATTTCTCCTACAGACGGAGCCTGCGCGATCAGCGGACTTAAAAAGAGGAGTGCTGTCCAGGTACCGAAAACCGCTGCTTTTTTCAAAGTCTGCATTGCAATGAATAATATAGGGAGTTTTAACAATATCTGCCAGATGCATATACCAAAAAAAATCACAGACGGCAGAACGCAGGGCGATATTGATAATGGTTGATATTGTATGCCACTTATGCCTATCTTTTCAATGAACAACGGGTTGGAAGCGGATGGTGATTAGCAAACCGGCAGTATTAATAATCAGAATGGGCAATACCTACCGCGAATTGAGTGCTCAGCATGGCAATTTCGAACGCTGGATTGTCGCTGCTCTGCCCCATCAGCCGGTGAAATGGAAGTCTCTGAAAATCGAGCATGTGATTCCGCAGGAAATTGCAAAATATCAGGGAATCATCCTCACCGGTGCTCATGATACATTGACGGAACCGTATCCATACCTGAAGGGTGTTGAGCGTTTGCTGGATGAGATTATTGATCATAAAATCATGACTTTCGGCATCTGTTTCGGGCATCAGATTATCCAGCTTCTGCTGGGCGGCGAGGTGATCCGCAATCCGCTGGGTCCCGAAATCGGCATTTCCAGGATTCGTTTGACGCTGGCGGGTCTGGCGGATCCGCTGTTTCAGGGGCTGAATCATGCCAAAATCGAGGTCTATTCCTCCCACTACGATATCGTCAGTTCCACTGCGGAAAAGGTTGCTTCGCTCGCCTGGAATGAACAGACGGCGTATCAAGCCTGCAGCTACGAGGGATTTATCTATACGACGCAGTTTCATCCCGAATATACCAAGCCGGTGATGGAGTATTATATTCGTAAAAATTACGAGATTCTGAAAAGAGAACATTTTCACAATCCGCTGAACATTATGCGTCCCGATATTATTTTGAAACGAAACAAACAGATCAAGTCCAGCGCCAAAGTGCTCCAGAATTTTATCAATCTGATCTTGCAACAGTGTGGTTTCAGGCAGGAATGAAGGCGGTTTTTGAACACGCCTGGGATATTTCGATTGCCGGAGCAAGGGAGATTCAGAACAGACTCCGAGAACGGGTGCAGTTGACACCGTTGGAACACATACCAGAAACCGTTGCGGCGGTGGATGTTTCCTATACCCGCTGGGACCGTATGGGTTATGCGGTGCTGGGCGTTTTTCAGATTCAGTATGACAACCGGAAAAATCCGGTAGCGCTCCAAGATCTGCTGATTGAAACTGTGAGTGGGGCGGTGGCATTTCCCTATATACCAGGCTATCTGAGTTTCCGGGAAATTCCGATGCTCTTACCGCTTTTTGAGCGCATCGATCTGGATTTTGATGTGATGCTTGTCGATGGTGTCGGCATTGCCCATCCCCGGAGACTGGGGCTGGCGGCGCACCTTGGGTTACTTTTTGACAAACCGAGTATCGGTTGCGCAAAATCCAGACTGGTCGGCGATTACCGGGAACCCGGAATGAATAAGGGCGCCTCTTCGCCGCTTTATATTGAAAATCGGGAGGTGGGAACCGTTTTGCGCAGCAGACGCAACTGCCGACCGCTGTTTGTATCGCCGGGACATAAGTGCACGGTGGCGGATGCCGCACGGCTTGTGCTGAGTCTCTGTTTCAATTATCGGCTTGCTGAACCGATCCGGCGGGTCGATCAGATGTCAAAACAATTAAGAAAAACCATTCAAAAAGTCGGAGAACATGATGAAGAAGTTGTATCGTAGTCATACCAATCGTATTATTGGAGGTGTTTGCGGCGGAATCGGGGATTATCTGGAATTCGATCCGGTTTTTATCCGGCTGATCTGGGGGATTCTGTTTTTCATGGGCGGTGTCGGATTTTTGGCGTACATAGTTGCCTGGATTATCATTCCTGAAGAGAGTGACGAGAATACGGCGGATCTGTTTACTGAAGAATCCGGTCGGGTACCGGAAAAAAGGGACCACAAACCACAGATTGTGATCGGACTGTTTCTGGTAATTCTCGGAGCCATTCTCCTGCTTCGGGACTGGTTCTATCTGGACCATATCTTCCGGAATATTGTCAGATTTTCATGGCAGTATTTGTTGCCACTCGTTTTGATCGGATTTGGTATCTACATTGTAGCGAATCGCGGGCGGTCGGGGCATGAATAAAGAATCGTTCAGCTCTTTTCTTTCCAATCGAGAGCACCGACGGGACAGGCGTCGATACATTGTCCGCATCCGGCGCAGGTGGTGGGTAGAGGTTCATCGTACGCTGTGTCGAGATAAGTATGAAATCCCCGCTGTTTAAATCCCAATAGCGAGAGATTGACAACCTCCTTACAGACCTTGATGCAGATGCCGCATTTGATGCATTTATTACGGTCAAGAATGATTGACGGATGCCGGGTGTCGAAATTATAGCGCAATTTTTCACCAGCGACGCCTTCGGGATGAGCACCGTAGATTTCGGAATACTCTTTCAGTTTGCAATCGTGTTTGGCGGTGCAGGAGCACTCCAGACAGCGTTCACCTTCGGCGGCGACTTCATCAACAGTGAAGGTTCGGGAGACCTCATTAAAGGTTGTTTTCCTTTCTTCCAGGGAGATGAGGTGCAGCGGCTGGCGGTCCGACTGGCGTACGTTTCTGAGGAAAACGAGATCTTCTTTCCGCAATGACTGCCAGTGACCACGGCTGACGTTGATGGTGTATGGCTCTTTGTATTTTTCACCTTTCAGATATGCCACAATGCCGAGAGCGGCGCGGCGTGCGGCTGCCACCGCCTCCACCACGGTCGCCGGACCGGTGACACAGTCACCAGCGCTGAAGATTTTATCCGCCATCTGGTTGTTATCTTTGTTCACATCAATATCGCCCCAGCGGTTTATTGATAAAAATTCAGGTGCAACGGTTTTTTGACCGATAGCGGCAATGACTGTATCGGCTTCCACATCGAATTCAGAACCTTCGATGGGAATTGGTCTGCGCCGACCGGAAGCGTCCGGTTCACCCAGTTTCATGCGCATGCAGGTCAGGACTTTCTTCCCGTTTTTCTCTGCAAGCCGAACCGGTGCGGTTAAAAACTCAAAAATGACGCCCTCTTTCCGGGCTTCGTCGATCTCGATCTGCTCAGCGGGCATCTCCTTTTCAGTGCGGCGGTAGTAGCAATAAACCTCGTTTTGACCTTTTCCCAGGCGTACCGCTGTCCGCGCGCAGTCCATGGCGGTATTGCCGCCGCCGATGACAATGGTTTTACCGGGATTTTCACCACACCAACCATTGCGGGCAATTTTTTCCAGCCAGCGAATGCCGCCCTCAGCCAGTTCTTCGCCCTCCGCCCGCATGGGCGCCGGTTGCCAGGACCCGATGGCAATGACGATGGCGTCGTATTGACGATTCAGCTCTTTGAGAGAAAGATCGGCACCGAGTTTCCGGTTTAAGAAGAAAGCAATGCCGCCCATTTTTCCAAAGTGGGCGATCTCTTTATCGAGAATGCTTTTCGGTAGGCGGTATTCGGGAATACCATAGCGCAGCATACCGCCGGCTTCGGGCATTTGATCGTAAATGTCGGCGGCGATGCCATTCAGTCGCAGAAAATAGGCGGCACCCAAACCACCCGGTCCGGCGCCGATGATGGCGACCTTCTTGCCGTTCAGTTCTGGTACATCTTCCATGTAGCTTTCGTAATATAAATCGGCGGCGAGACGTTTGACATCATTAATCGCCACCGGTTTATCGATAATATTGCGGCGGCAGTCCTTTTCACAAAACCGGGGACAGACACGAC
The DNA here is from genome assembly GCA_049975265.1 of Fidelibacterota bacterium. GTDB lineage: Bacteria > Fidelibacterota > UBA2242 > UBA2242 > UBA2242 > B118-G9. The sequence goes on along the minus strand of JBNGDF010000010.1, from coordinate 72,882 downwards.
CAATGGAGAGAGGCAGCGGTATACGCTGCTTGATGATTTTCAGTGCTCCCAGCAGGTCTCTATTGCGACCGGCGCGAACGTATTCCTCCACATTGGCATGTGCCGGGCAAGCCATCGTACAGGGGGCTTCGCAATCGCCAATGTGTTCCGAAAGCAATAAATTCAGTGCCGTCCTGCGCATATCGCGAACCTCATCAGAGTTCGATTCGACGACCATGCCGTCCACCGCCAGAGCGGCACAGCTGGGTAAGAACCGCCCTGTCCCGGTATCTTTAACCACGCAGACAAAGCAGGCGGTGTTGTGGGTGATGTTTTCGTTGTAGCAGAGTGTCGGGATGAAAATATTGTTTTCCCGGGCAACTTCCAGAATGGTTTGACCGCTTTTGGCGTTACAGATTTTATGATCAATAGTAATCCTGATATCAGACACCGGCATTTCCTCCCGCTATTCGTGAAATGGTGTTTTTGGGACAGACTTCAATACAGCTGTTGCATCGGGTACAGATGGTATCATCAATGACATAATTGTCGGAAATGGCATTGACGGGGCAGTTTTTGATACAGAGTCCGCATTCGATACAGTTGGATTTGTTGATAAAGACCCGGACCAGATCGTTGCAGACCAGCGCATCACACCGTTTGTCGATAACATGCCGTTCATATTCATGGCGGTAGTAGCGTAAGGTTGTCAATACCGGGTTGGGTGCCGATTGACCCAGACCACAAAGCGAGCCCTTGATTATTTTTTTTCCAAGATCCTCAAGAAATTCAATATCTTCCGGCACCCCTTTGCCGTGGGTAATTCGCTCCAAGGTCTCCAGCATACGCTTAGTCCCGATGCGGCAGAAGGTGCATTTTCCGCAACTTTCCCGGGTCGTAAAATCGAGGAAATAGCGGGCGGTTTCCACCATACAGCGATTCTGACCGATGAAGATCAGACCGCCGGAGCCCATAATGGCGCCCAGCGATTTTAGTGAGTCGTAGTCGATTCTGACATCGAAATGTTCCGCCGGGATGCAGCCGCCGCTGGGACCGCCGATCTGGACGGCTTTGACGCTCCCCTTTTCCGCGCCGCCGATGTCGTAGACAATCTCGCCCAGTGTGATTCCCATGGGAACCTCCACCAGTCCTGGGTATTTCAGATCGCCGGCGAGAGCGAAAAGTTTGGTTCCCTTGCTTTTTTCTGTACCGATTTTAGCGAATTCGGCGCCGCCTTCATTGATAATGATCGGGATATTTGCGAAGGTTTCGACGTTATTGATCATGGTCGGCAGACCTTTGAAGCCGGAATCGGTGGGGTAAGGCGGACGGAATCGCGGTGTTCCCCGGCTGCCTTCCAGAGAGTGGATCATGGCGGTCTCTTCACCGCAGACAAACGCACCGGCACCCTCTTTAATTTGAATCGTCAGTTTTCGGTCGCCTATCTGATTTAAACCATGTTTTATAATCTGATCAATGGCGGTTTTAAGATGTTTGATGGCTAAGGGATACTCCGCCCGGCAATAGATAAAAATGAGGGTGGCTCCGGTCGCATAGGCTGCGATCAGCATCCCTTCCAGGACCTGATGGGGCACCGATTCCATCATTGAACGATCCATAAAGGCACCCGGATCACCTTCATCGGCGTTGCAGATCAATACCTTGTCCGAATTCCTGCTTTTTTGGAGAAAGCTCCATTTCAGACCGGTAGGAAAGCCGGCTCCACCGCGTCCGCGTAATCCCGATCGTTTTACTTCCTCGACGACTTGCTCGGGCGGTATGGTCATGGCTTTCGTGAGGGCGCTGTAACCACCGTTTTTGAGGTATTCGTCAATAGAGGTGGGATCGATCCGTCCGGCGAGCCGGGTGACTTTGAGCCGCTCCCGTTCCCGGCGTTCCGGACGAAATTTCAACCGCGATTGCTCATCGAGATTGCGTATTTTATCAATAAAAACCTGGGTTGGTTCGACCTTTTCATAAAAAACGGATCCCTGATCCGTTTCCACCTCCACCAGCGGTTCGGCATAACAGTGCCCGATACAGCCCACGCCGATAACGTCTATATCCCGAATATTTTCTCTGAAGAAGTCATATACCTCGCCTGCGCCGGCGGCTAGTCCGCAACTCCCGGTACCGATTTTGATCCGTTTTATCATGTTATCCCGTCTGTTTATATTTTTTAAGGACTTTTAACAGTTTTTTTCGGTCCAGATTCCCGAAAACCTTACCGTTAATGCTGATGACCGGCGCCAGACTGCAACAGCCGAGACAGGCGACGGTTTCCAGGGAGAAAAGACCGTCCTTATCGGTTTCGCCACTTTTGATGCCCAGAAAATCGGTGATCCAGTTGGCGACCAGACTGGAGCCTTTGATATGACAGGCGGTACCGTCACAGACGGAAATGATATATTTCCCCGGCTTGGTACGCTTGAATTGAGCATAAAAACTCAGAACGCCTTCGACATCCACTGGCGGAAGCGCAAAATAGTCGGAAATAATCCGTACCGCTTCATCGGAAATATAGCCCTCGGCTTCCTGGGTCAATTGCAGGGCTTTGATTAGATTGCTTCTGTCTTTCTCCAAATGGGTTAAAAAGGAAGTGGGTTCCGGCATCCGTTCTCCTTACTGCATTACACACGGCATCGAAAAAACATGGCGAAAATTATAAAAAAACATTGGTAAATGGAAATTATTCGGGTATAAAATGCGGTGAATATTCGATTATTCTGAGTAGTGAGAAGAATTCGGAGGAGAATATTAGTGATACGGACAGTGGTTTTTCAGCAGACTGCCTTTCTCATTATTGGCAAACGGGTTTAATGTTGAATGCAATAATTGGGAAATTTTTATCGTTCAGAATTAAGCAGGAAATGTCGCGGATCGAATTCGATTTGGGGATATTTTTGCGGACTCCGGTATAACCCGGGAGTTTTCAAAAGGCAGGAGTAAAGCGATACCGAGCTAGGAGATTGCGGAGCAAACCACGATATTTTACCCAATGGATGACATAAACCAGGGGTGGTGGTATGTAATTTGCAAATAATTTGCCTACAAATTGATATTAAGAAAAGTTATCGATTATGTAACCATAGAGCATAGGGGAGAATAGCAAAAAAAAGGAGAGGTCACATGAATTATGCATCCGTCGAAGAATTTATGCAGATGGTGATTGCCAGGAATCCCGGTGAGACCGAGTTTCACCAGGCTGTGCATGAAGTGGTTGAGTTTTTGTGGGATTTTGTCCAGGAGAATCCGGTATACCAACACCATAAGATATTAGAGCGGATTATCGAGCCGGAGCGGACCATCATTTTTCGGGTGCCCTGGCGGGACGATCGCGGCAATATCCAGGTGAATCGTGGCTATCGCATTGAGTTCAATTCCGCCATCGGTCCCTATAAAGGTGGTTTACGTTTTCACCCGTCGGTAAATCTCAGCATTTTGAAGTTTCTTGGGTTTGAACAGATTTTTAAAAATAGTCTGACAACCCTGCCTATGGGGGGCGGTAAGGGGGGTTCGGATTTCAATCCGAAGGGCAAATCCGAGAATGAGATCATGAGCTTCTGTCAATCCTTTATGACCGAGCTGTACCGGCATATCGGTGCCAATGTTGATATTCCCGCCGGTGATATTGGCGTGGGTGCCCGTGAAATCGGTTTCCTGTTTGGTCAGTATAAGCGGCTGAAAAACGAATATACCGGGGTTCTGACCGGTAAGGGGTTGAGCTGGGGCGGTAGTCTCATTCGACCGGAAGCAACCGGCTTCGGCAATGTCTATTTTGCTCAGGAAATGCTGAAAACCCGGAGTGAATCCTTTAAGGGCAAACGGGTTGCCATTTCGGGATTCGGGAATGTCGCCTGGGGCGCCGCCCAGAAAGCCACGGAACTCGGTGCAAAGGTTGTTACCCTCTCTGGTCCCGACGGGTATATCTATGATGAAGAGGGACTTAACGATGAGAAAATCCGCTACATGCTGGAACTGCGTGCTACCAACAATGACGTTGTCGCACCCTTTGCGGATAAATTCAAGAGCGCCAAATTTGTCGCCGGACGGCGTCCCTGGGAGGTAAAAGTCGATATTGCGTTGCCCTGTGCGACTCAGAACGAACTGAATGAAGCGGATGCCGAAAACCTGGTCGACAACGGCTGTATCTGCGTTTGCGAAGGCGCCAATATGCCCTGTACCCCCGCCGCGATTACTCTGTTTGTGAAACACCGTATGCTCTATGCACCAGGAAAAGCCGCCAATGCCGGCGGTGTCGCTGTATCCGGTCTGGAAATGAGCCAGAACAGCATGCGGTTTAACTGGAGCCGTGAGGAAGTCGATCAAAAACTGCAGAGCATCATGAAGAATATTCATGCGACCTGTGTTAAATATGGTCAGGACGGCGACTATGTCAATTATGTCAAGGGCGCTAATATCGGTGGATTCATCAAAGTCGCCGATTCCATGATCGATCAGGGTTGTGTCTGACACGAGTAAAATTGCGCAAATAAAAGGGATTGTCTACCGGCAATCCCTTTTTTTATCCCTTGCAATTTTTACCGGAATTCGATACAATAAACCCGGCAGGTATAAGACAGGATAATGACAAAAAAGAAAGACAGTTCAGCGACTACGGCGACCAATCATCACATTATTCCGAATGATCCCGCTGTCGTTGCTAGGGACCAAAGTCGTCCATCGCCGGCAAGGACAATAGAAAAATTTCGTCAACCCAGACCGTTTTTTCACGCTGTAGGAGATCGGCTCCTGAATGTAATCAAAAAGCCGTATCTGTTTTTTAACAGGCTGTTCGTCATTTCCGGAATTATTGCCTGGGCTCTGCTGATTTTACTGGTTGCCTTTTTGATCGGTTTCTTTCAGTCAATACCCGATTTTAAAAATATGGATTACACGGATCTGAAGAGTGCCGGAACCGATTATGTACAGGCACGCCTTGAAGATAAGACGATTCAGCATAGTTGGGTAGGGTTGCGGGATGTCAGTCGGGAGCTGTTATACACGGTTGTCATGGCAGAGGATGGCGAATTTTTCGACCATAAAGGCATTAATTACGATATGATGATCAATGCTCTGGGTGAAAATATCAAACAGAAAAAACTGGTTTTCGGCGCCAGTACCATCTCGCAGCAGGTGGTAAAGAATCTTTATGTAGGGGATTCCAAACGCCTGATCCGGAAATTGAAAGAGATCGTCGCTACCCGGCGGATGGAAAAATACTTTTCAAAAAATGAAATACTGGAGCTGTATCTGAATGTGGCGGAGTTCGGACCGGATATCTATGGGGTAAATGCAGCGGCGCAATACTATTATTCGAAGAATCCGGCAGAGATGAATGCCGCTGAGGCGGCGTTTATGGCACTGATGCTGCCCTCACCGCGGCGCTATCATTTTACCATATTTCAAAATCAGTACATTTCGCCCCAGCACGAGAAGAAGCGGCGCCGAATTTTGCGGGACTTGGTCTATAAAGAGTACATCAGTCCGAGACAGTACGAGGAGTATCTGGATTATCGGTATTTTGAATAGGGCGGTTGGAGACGTTCCAGGTTTTTTCAGAGCAGCGCGAATCCCGATCAGTGGAATAATTTACTCATGAAAATAAAGAAAACGGCGGTCAAAATACATATCGCTGCGATGATATAATCCAGACTGAGACGCTCCTTCATGTAAAAGAGCGAAAAAGGAATAAATATACTCAGGGTGATCACTTCCTGAAGAATTTTTAGCTGCTCTAAGCTCATTACCTGAAATCCGATTCGATTTGCCGGGACCTGAATAAGATATTCAAACATGGCAATGCCCCAACTGACCAAAGCCGCGATAAACCACGGTCGGTGTGCCAGATTTTTCAGATGTCCATACTAGGCAAAGGTCATAAATACATTGCTGCACATCAGCATGATGGTAGTTATAAGATATATCCGCATAGACTCCTCATCGCAATCATTTTTCAAAGCGTAAATTTACGGCGCTGTCCGAATATTTTTAAAAGTAAATTTTTATTTCTTCAGCTCGTTTCGGCTGGCTCCCAAATTCGGTTCGGGTTTTTGGGAGAATAGATCAATCTGCGGTTTTTAATACCGCTGCGATGCCGTGTTTGCCGTCCATTTTTATGGTCAGCGAATTGCTGCAGCGGACATGGACAAGATGTTCGGTCTTTTCCACCACCGGTTGGTGTTTTAGCCATTTCCAGTTGATGACGTCCTGTTTTGAATCATGGGGTATGGTAAAATAGCCGGTCTGCATGGCGATGATATTGTGGAAAAAATGGGTGCCCTGAGAAGGATCAACAGAAAACCCCTCAGTACCCATTTCGACAATCACTTTAGCTCCGCTGATGTTGACATACCGAACCGGTATACCCAGAAAGCGGTCCTGAGAACCCCAGCGCCCCTGTCCGATCAGGATATATTCTTTACCCGCCTGTTTCATTTTATCATTCAGGTATTCTACTTCGTCTTTGATTTTGATGGTTTCCAGTTTGTCAAATTTCTGCGGATCGACGTAAATAATATCACGGATTCCGGTGACAATACCGTTGCCCATACTCCGCCCGGTGTAGATCAGGAGGTCATTTGGGTCGAACTGCTCGTGGCTAAGGTCTACGTCTTCCGAACTGACTGCCAGGGGTCGAATTTGCAAAATATAAAAAGAGGGCATAATATTTTCCGCCCGGTTGCGGGTTAGATTGACGGCAAATTCGATTTCCACCGGCATGCCGAAAGCCCGTTCGCCTATATCGAGGATATCTGTGATAATGGCAGCGAGCGGGAAATAATCATACTTCAGGATATTATCGAAGGTAATGATCCGCAGACCCTCTTTGGTCAGTCCCGGAACCAGACGCTGGTTTTCACTGTCCCACACAGAGGCTGCATGTTGCAGAGCACCGTCCTTTTCGGCGACGGTGAGGTCAATATTGTCGATGGTCGCCTCTTCTCCCTGAATCAGGTCAAATTCCCGATTCAGCATGTTGATGGCGTAAAATTTTTTCTGGGAGTCTTCCAGCAGGCTTTTATTCTGTAAAAATTCGATTTTTGGATACTTGGGACAAAAGCGGAAATGTTTGCCACCCTCGATGACCGATTTCCCCAACCCGACAACAATGGATGCGATCCCGTCTTCATTTTTAAGGTTTGCCAGCGGGTAATAGTTGTGCGACTGGGCTACGCCGGAAATATGTGGATAGTAGTAATCGCCGAACTGAGAACCCACCACCTGCTGGATAATGACAGCCATCTTTTCTTCTTCAATCTGATGATTGAGATTTTCGATGTAGGTTCGGGCGCTTTTGATGAAGACCGAGGCAAAAACGAGTTTGATTGCGTCGGTAAGCTGCTTCAGTCGGGTATTCAGATCCGGGTGATTATTGGGGAGCATATAGGTCCGATAGATACCGGCAAAGGGTTGCGAAAAGGAGTCCTCCAGCAGACCGGAAGAGCGTACCGCCAACGGATAGTGGATGTGTTGCAGCATAATGCGTAAATGGTCGACCAGTTGGTAGGAGAGTTTCCCGGCTTGAAAGATTTCATCGATCTCCCGATCACTCAAGCCGTCGCTGATTTTTTCGTTGATCTTGTTATTGCGCAGGAAATCGTCGAATTCATTGGTACCGATGATTTGGGTGCTGGGGAGACAGATGTTGACATCGGTAAAGCGTTTATCGAATTCCATGCTGACCAGCAGTGAGTTCAAAAACGCCAGTCCGCGCCCTTTGCCACCCAGTGATCCTTCGGTGAGACGGATAATCTCATCGGTTTCGTAAAGACTGGCAGGGTGGAAGTTGACGATTTTCCCTTTGGTACGGTTTTTCCGGATTTCGTGAAGTGTATTTTCGAGATGTTTGCGCATGTTGGCGGTGCATTTGAAGTCCTGGACAGTCAGCAGGCGGATTCGTTTGGCGATCTGGGTTTCGCCGCGCGCCATCAGCCAGGCGGAGAAGTGGTTCCTGCGGCTGTGATAAAGAATCGAATTGTCGGGAATATTTTTCAGTTTTTCTTCGAATTCATAGAGGCTGCGGGCGCGATCAATTTCAATGCCATTTTCATCGCGAAATATGAAGTCCCCGAAGCCGATATTGTTCAGCATAAACTGGCGCAGATCACGCAGCAGGTGTTTTGAATTTTTATCGAGAAACATGGCTCCGATCTCTTCTGCTTTCCGACGGTTGTTGGAATCCGAGGACATCAGGATGGTGGGTATATCGTAAATGTTTTCCTTGACTTTGGAGATCAGCCTGATACCGGCGTCGGGATCAAGGCGACTGTTGCGATCGAAGCTGATATCAGAAATGACGGCAATAATATACTCGGTATATTTCTCGTAAATTTCCATTGCCTTTTCGTAATTGTGCGCCAGAATGACCTTGGGACGGACACGCATACGGAGGCGTTTGTTAATGTCGTTGAGCTCTTCGTGAATCAGGATTTGCGTCTGCTTGACGATTTCCTCATACAGCAGCGGCAGGAGTGTTGAATAGAAGGGAATCGAATCCTCGACAAGCAGAATGACCTTTACCAGACCGTATTTTGTATCGTAGTCCAGATTGCGCCAATCCTCAATGGATTTTACCATAGCAAGGAAGATTTTGGCATCGCCGCGCCAGAGGAAGATATTGTCAAAATATTGCAGCATGTTAGTATAATTTTTAAGCAGGCTCAGGTCTGATTGCATATTCAGAAGCAGTAATACCGGCAGATTCGGATCGAATTCTTTGATCTTTTTGGCAATTTCAAAAGCCGTCGTCTTGCCGATATGAAGCATGGAGATGACCAGATCGAATTTTTTGGTTTTTAATTGTCGCAGTGCCTCTTCCCCTGTGGGTACACTGGTGATCATCGGGGCGGTACTCAGGTTGAGTTGGCGGTAATCGCCATAAATCTGTTCCGAAAGCCGTCCGTCCTGCTCGAAAATAAAGGCGTCATAGAAGGTGGAGATCAGCAGAATTTCCTTTACCTTGTTCGCCATCAGGTAGTGAAAGCTGTCTTCGCCGTATTTGAATTTGTTGTAATAGTAAATCAGATCGTTCATGGGGATTCCTTTGTTCAAGGAATAAATTTAGAGGAATAATGAATAAATGAAAATCAGAATTTGGCTATAAGATATGCTTTGCGTTATATGGGGGAAAATGAGATGGTTGGTTTTCAGTAAAAGGTTATTTTGAACAGGTAAAACCCGGTGGTTCAATTTTAATATACTGCTCTGTAATCCTCTGGAATAGCACTTTGAATTTATGTGCAGTCCCGGGCAACGGTTGTTTCTGACGGGGAATCCGCTCCGGAATAGTCCTGGAATTCCAGTGTATAGACACCAAAAATCATGCTGATACAGAAGCAGACAATGCCGATTTTACGTTGAATTTTCTTCATTATAAGAGTCTCCGGTTCAATGTTTCGAAAAACACTGCTTTTGATCAGCAAAAAGCGAAATTGTTGTCACTGAATCGTCGCAAAAACGGATTTCAATTCGTTGTGTGATATTAATCACAACCGCTTAATTATTTTTCCAGATAACCGTTGACGATATCGTCAGTGGTGACGATGAGGCAGCCCTTTGCCTGCATTTTTTTCAGTGCGTTTTGACCGTCCTCAGGTGTTACGGCTTTTACGGCATCGGCAACCAGATAAACTGTTTTGCCCAGGTCCAGAAACCCCATTACCGCCGCCAGAACACAATAATCGGTGGCGACTCCAAATACGACGATGGGATTAAAATCGCTGACAAGGGATTCCAGATTCGGATTGTCGAACATATTGAATGTCTGTTTCAGGAAGTAGATTTCATCGGGATGTCGGAGTATTTCGGTCAATTCCGCAGGGGAGTAGGGTCTGTTTTCGATCCAGGTGGGATTGGTCGGCATGGTTTCGGCGATTTTTGGCTGACCGGGGCTGCCCTGCATACAGTGGTCCGGAAAGGGACCATCATTCCGGTTCAGTTCGGCGTCTTCAGGATGGTGAGCATCGACGCTGCCCCAGATGGGAATGTGATTTATACGGGCATAACGGACCAGCTGCCTGAAACGGGGCTTAAGTGTTTCGGCGCCGGGAACGTACAGCGCGCCGGCGGTTTCGATAAAATCTATCTGGGTATCCACGTCAAAAAAGAGTGGCTGTTTTTCGAGGTTTGTCATGTTGGATGCTCCTTATGGAAAAAATACGATAGTTTTAGTGATTATTTCAAAAAAAGGTTCCCAGAATATGCCGGTTGCCAACGTAACCAGCGCCAGGAAAATCGGCATCAGCCGGTCTCGCCCGGCAAACTCGGCAGGCTTTTCGGGGGCTGTGTACAAACCGATAATTTCGCGGCAAAAATAGAAAACCAGCGGTACTGAAAACAGAAAACTGATAATGATGATCCCAATCGATATCCCGCTGTCAAGCAGTGTTTTCATCAGCAGAAACCGCCCTGCAAATCCTGAAGTTCCGGGCAGACCAAGCAGTCCGAGATAGAAGATGGTAAGTAAATATTTGTCGGCACCGGAATGATGATTATCTCGTCGTAATAATGTAATTCCGGCAAACATCGGAGTTGCACTGAGCATGAAATAGATGACAGCTGCCGCAGAGTGCGGATTCAGGCGTGTCAGTCCGATCAGTGTCATGGCATAATGAATCACCAGAGCGGCGTTGAAAAGATTGGATCTGTTTTTTCGTTGTAAATAATAAAGGTTGGCGCCGAGCATCAGACAGGTTGATAAACCCGCGGCGAACACTGTGATTTTTCCGGATGGAGTAGCCAGGGAGGTATTCTCCGGGAAAAGAATGTTCATCAGGCGGATCAGTGTCGCAAACAGTCCTAAAAGCGGCAGAAAATATCCGGAATCCCAAATCCCGTTGAAGGAATTTCGATGGTTATGTAAACCGTAAAATGGGATCAGAATACCGTAAAGCCCGAATCCGGTGGTCAGAAGAAGGAATAGATAGCATGCAATTACCGGATTCTTGTACAGGGAGGTTGCAGCGCCATCCATATTGGAAAAATAGAATGTACCGGACAGGGTGTGGATTATCCAGAATCCGAATAGCAGCATTCCAAAGGAAAGCAGATGAATTTGCATGGTAGCAAAATTGCCGGAATTTTCACTTTTCGATGGTTCGTTGGAAAGGGTATGGGAAATGAAGATTAATCCGAAACAGAGGACAAGAGCGGTTAGTGAATTGGCTTTCACCAGGAGTAGCACTGCCATCAGGCTGAGTGTTCGGTTCATCAGCTCCCGAAAATGAGCACCCTTTTGAAACTGACAGAGGAGGTTGGCATTCAAAACGAAAAAAAGAATAACCAGAACGATACCAAAGAGACTGGCGAAAGGGTCCCGGACGAAATGATTGGAAAAAAGACCCCGTGGCAGGTCTGCCAGACAGCCGATATTGAGGATAATTACGGCTGAAAAACCGGCAAGCAGAAATGCTTTTAATAAAATCAGGAGCCGCTTCTGACGGATGTCTGCGAAGAAAAACAGGATAAGGATATTGAGCAGAAGGATCAATTCCGGGATAAAATAGAACAGACTGGCACTGATATTCATGTGATTCGGCTACATGCCTGTTAGTGATTGGATCAGGACATGAATGCTTTGATCCAGAATTTTCAGAATCAGGTTGGGGAAGATACCGCAAATAAAAAGTACGCTGAGAACCAGGGGCAGAATGACGCGCTCGTTGTCTATTTCGGCTGTGTTGACACTGAAATCGTACTCGTCGCTCCGCCGGACGATGCTGCGGATAATTCTGAAAAATTGGATGCCGACGATGATCAATCCAGCCAGCGCAACAATCGAAATGATCCGGGTCGAAAGAACCTGAAACGAACCGGTTAAGCATAGAAATTGTCCCACAAAGATTGGAAATCCCGGTAAACCGATAGCTGCGCACAGAATCAAGATTATTATGAGCTTTAACGGCCATTGATGATTGACAGTGGCTGTCGCTGCGGTAATGATGTGCTGATAAGCCTTTGGTATGAGTAACATGGTCATTATCAGAAGCGCCGAAGCAACAGTCTGAATAACCGCTCCATTGAGACCGCTGAAAGCTGCATCCGGCAGATGATGTGTTGCCAGCAGCGCTGCCAATCCCAAAAAGACGAAGCCGTTCAGATAGCCCGCTGCATAAGTTGTAATTTTCTTGAAATTTGAAAAGCTGAAGACGCAGACGGCGTAGTACAGGATACCGATCAATCCGAGAATGCTGAAGAGAATTGCATAGTGTGTCGCATGGTGAGCGAAGAGCGGCAATACTATATGCAGCATCCCAAAAATTCCGATTTGCGAAAAAATTGACAGAACCAGAATCGCGACGGGAATGATGGTATTATTGGCAGTAGCTGCAAGCCAGGAGTGAAAGGGGAAGACCGGTGTAATGAACAGAAAACCGATGAAAACGATGAAAAATCCGACGGTGCTGACATTTCCCGGCACGGTGGCACTCCGCATGAATGTGACCAGATTGAATCCGGCATTTGGATTTTGGTGGTTCAGGATCAGGATTCCGATTATCATCAGGCAAAAGGAGATAAGTACATTCATTCCGAAATGCCCGGAACGGATATCGCTTTCCTGTGCAGGGAACAGGGTAACCAGAAGAAACATGGAAAAGAGGGTCAGTCCGTAAAACATCAAAAACAAAAATAGATCGAAGGCAATCAACACACCGGTAATACCGATATTTAATATCATCAACAAGGTATAAAAAGATTTCTGCCGGTTGGAAATCTGCCGGCTGATGAATACCGTTGCAAGAAAAATGATGCCCGAGAGATTCAGGAAAACCAGGTTGATTCCGTCAATACCGATGATAAAATTAATATCAAGAAAGTCAATCCAGCGGATATGTTCCCCAAATTGCAGCCAGGTTGCAGTTTTATCGAAGGTGGTGAGCAACTGAACCACGATCCAGAGTTGTAAACCGCAGACAATTGCCGCCACAGACCGGATTACCGTCGACTTCTTTTCCTTTATAAACAGAATAATCAGTGCCCCGATGAGCGGGAGAAAGAGTGTGATCAAAAGCAGGTGATTTCCCATATATCTTGCCTTTCATCCATTGGTTAAAGAATGCTTATGATTATGAACAGTGCCATGATAAGCAGCAGTATCACCGACGCAATGATATCATGGTTTTGCCAAAATTGAACGATACTGCCGGTGAGGCGCGTACTGAATTGATGAAACCGCAGACAATTCGGCGATTTTTGAGAAAAATCGACGATTTTCGAAAATCCGGAACGGGTTCGGCAGGCAATTTTCTGAGCAGTGTCCGGTAACGTCGTGCTTTCAAGGATGCCGACTCTTTTTGAGAGAAAGCGCATCAATTTTATCGAGAATTCATCTATATGATGAAAGAATCGGATGGTTGCCTGGTTGCATTTTTTAAAAGGAGTATAAAATATCGATAGAAAGGACAGATTCATCAGTTTGAGCTGGTAAATGATGAGGGTCAGAAAAAAACTTACTGCCAGAACAACAATCATCGCAATGAATATGGGATTAGAAACCGCCGGAAGAGTTGGCGGAAGCGTCTCCGGCTTCGTTACAAACCGGTATATCCAGCTGTCCGTCTTAAGGGGATTGAAGGTGGGAAAAGTCAAAACCGGATACAGATTCAGTAAAATCAGTAAGGCAGCGAATAATTTTTGATCGGAAAGAGTGTTTGATCGGGAATGACCGGCATTGCGCCAGCTCTGCAGGGTAATAAAAAAATACCGAAAGGCAGCAAAGGCAACCAACATTATTGCCAAATACAGTAAAACGAGCAGTGCCCGGTGTGCTGAATCAAGAGGTGTCATTTCGGCGAAATAAAGCATCATAGAATATCTGATCGTGAAACCGGAACATGGCAGGAGACCGGCAACGGCGGTGGCAGCGAAGAGAAAAATCAAGACACTCAACAAGCGGTACAACGATTTCGATTGTTCGCGGTTGCCTGCTCCCCTATCCGCGACCGAGTGACTGAGGATTAACAGAGTATTTGAAAAAATATAAATGATTGTAAAAAGCAGAGAGATGACCGGTCTTCGAAGTCCCAAACCAATTAATACAAGCCCCATTTGTGCCGGTTGCAGCGCCTGGAGCGCCGATTCGGAGCGGTGACTCATAATGGACGATAAGGCGGCGGAAAGAGCCAGAAACAGTCCACCTACCAGCAGCCATGTAAAACAGCTGTCGTGCAGAAGATGGAAGAATCTGAGCAGGAAAACCATCAACGTACCCTCTGACCCAACCATAAAAACACCACTTCCGGTGGAGGTTTGTGATTTGATACCAGATGTGCAATAGGGAATCCTGACCATTTTCAGGATAATCGGTGCAACCAAACACAATCCGGGCAACATGGGAATGACTTCTCCTGATGAGCTGATTTCCGTGAGGGAACCCCACGATGTTCTCCAGCTGAGAATTAATACAGCACTGAAAAAGAGCAAATCGAGGATGACAAATTCGGTGAAAAGCGATATTGACCTGTTCTCATTCCCGAATACAAGATCGCGATAAATTATCACAACACTGACAAAAATCATTCCACAGGTCAACAACAGGAAGCTGTCGGCAGTCAGAAAAATCAGCGCCGCAATGAACAGCAAATAAAGCGAATTGAAGCGATGAACATGATCGATGGCAGAATGTGAAGGCGTGATTTCAGTTTGCAGCAGAATAATGAACATCAGCAGGAGGACTGAACCGCTGATCAGTGTCTGTCGATTAATGATTAACTGAAACGGCAGATCCATATACCCAAGGATCATTCGACCAAGCGAAATTTCTTTGACAAAATCAGGTGCAGTCGCAAGAAGCTGATAGAATAACCAGCTGAAGAAAAGAAGCGCAAGCAGATATACCGGGACGGCAGCAAGTAGTATAGAACCTCTCTGACGATTTGGCATCAAATTATTCACCGCAACGGGAAGCAGCATTAGCAAAAATACGATAAGTGTTGTGACGGTCATGACTCTTTGGCGCTCCCTTTCTTTTGAGTGTCAGCGGATTTATGAAAATAGATTTTGGTTACCGCCGCCAAAAATATCAGTAAATAAACAACTATGATTATTGAGGCAAAACAGCTCCAATCTGCGGAGTTCGCAGCCGGTTCATTGGCTCCGGGAAAAGCGATCAGTATTCCGGAGACCACCAGAAAACCGGACTGAATTTTCAGAAGGGCTAAACGGTGCATGGTGAATCCCAGTATCCCGCATACAATCAGTAAGATAGAAGTTGTCGTATAAAGCATTACATCATTCTCCCTTGTCCTTCAGCAGCAGGAAAATTTGAATCGAAAAAAGTGTCGCCATCAGGAGAAAAATCCAGAGAGTTACCGGAAAATTACCAGTTGTGTCGGGTAGCGCCGGGCTCGTCTTTAAGTGACGATATTCCGACCGAACCAGCATCACCGTCAATCCAGTCATAACGATGAAAACCATCGAGCAGATTTTTACAGGCCACGAAATCTTTTTGAGGGATTTCAGGAAATCGGCTTTGCCGGGAAGCAGCTGCATAAGAAGCAGTGACATTACCAGTCCTGCCAACAAGAAAACAGCGGCGCAGAGTACACCGGAGGTTTTGATAAACTGGGGGACCAAGAGGAGAATCATGAGAAGAAAAAGGAGATTTTTCATTGGATTCCGTTTTGTGAACAGCCATGCCGTGCCCAGTGCGAGCATTAGTAATGGGAAGATAATGGTGAAGGCAGTCACAGCAGAATCACTCCTTATGGATTATTTAACAGAACCGTTATTACCAGTGCAATCACCTGAACGGGGATAATAATCGTATAGCTGATCCGGATGAGCTGTTCTTCGATCAGTTGCGGAATCGCACGGTAGAACCAATTTGATAAAAACAGTAGAAGGCTGATTTTAATCAGCAGACCGATCCAGATTCCGCCAATCCCCGGTAGCAAAAACTGACCACCCCAGAAAAAGTAGATGTAGCTGAACGTAATCAGGAGCATGAGACTATGGGACCATAACTGGATGTAAGTATCTCCGATCGATGAACGGCTATAGGGGTGAAGCGAATCGGTTTTATTAGGAGCATGTAGTACCGTCTGATTCAGTATCTGAAGCATAACAATAAAACCACCGAAGATAAACAGAGCGTTGCCAAATAGCATGGGATGGCGCAGAACATTCCAGGCGGGCAGAATCCCGACAAACAGGTTTTGTTGTTTCGACAGGATCATCTCCAGGTCGAAAGTCCGGTTTACCAGACAGACGGACAGCAGACTCGTGGTAATCATAATAATTACGGTGCTCAACTGGCGGTTGAGGCGCAGGGTGGTATCGGCACGATCTTCCGGTATATAAAAAAGGCGGGTGGCATAAACGATGACATTCAGCAGCAACGTTGCAATGATAATGGGGGCTCCGTAATCCGATCGAAGCCCGGGTGGACGTACATTCAACGGAAACAACATCAGTAAGCAAAAGTTTAGTAAAGCGACGCTGCCTAAGAGTAAATTGAAGAGTGGAAAATGGCTTTGCCCGATTCTGAAAAGATTTCGGATATGATTACGGGTTACCAACCAGAATTGCTTATAGTGCGATAAAAATGATTTGCCGTCCGGGCTCTCCGTATGTATGTTTGTACGGGAGAGTAGTGCAGTTATGATCCACAGCACGGGTAAAAGGATGAATACCAGGCTGGCGATATGTCCGGAAAAAGTTTTTAAAGTGCTGTCCAGGATGGCTATCGTTCCACCACCGCATATGAAATTGTAATTGTCCGTGAAAAATAGTCGCATTATTCGATGTGGTGTTTGATTGGATTAAGATTCAGGCTGCTTATAATTATTCCCGCGTCGGAGATTCTCTGTCCCCGTAGTAACAGACCAAGATGGCTGATAATATTCACAGCGGGATATTGATAGCTTCCCGCAAAGGACTTTTCGCCGGGGTTTCGGGTAATATGGCATTTTACTGTTCCCTCAGCGCTGCTGAAATCGGTGGTAATATCGATGTGCTGTCGACCGATATGAAAGGGCGTCGATAAAGCGATTTCGGTTTTGAAGATTTCCTGTACCAGGTTGTGAGTCGTGTACAGCGATTGCCGTATCTCCTGAAGACGAACCCAGGTACGGTGCCAGGCATCACCGGGAACGCCCTTTGAATGGAGAATTAGTCGGATTTTTTTTTGACTATTTGCAGCGTTGGAGGCTGGTAGCCCCGCGGATAAAAGTGGATCGCATGCCTGCCGGTTCGGTCCGGATAATTGCCACATTGTGGTTTCTTCACGGGAGATGATACCGATTTTTTCCAACTGGTTGGAAAATATTGTCCTTTTTCGTAGTTGGTTTTCAATGGGCTTCAAGCGAATTTGCATTGCTGTCACCGTCTGCAGAACCTTTTCCAGAAAACCGGTGGGGAGATCGCGGGCAATCCCGCCGAGAATAAAAAAATCATTGGTCACCGCATGCGACTGAATCTCCCGGAGCAGACGATAAACGGCTGTACGACCGGAAAGAGCGTTTCTGATAAGTTTTGGGAATTCGGTAGCCATGGCGAGCGCCAGGAAAAAGTGATAGTGATTCAGTAAACGGTGCAACTCCATAAGCAGCGACCGAATCAAACCAGCGTAGGCGGGCACGGTCCATTGAAAATGGGATTCTATCAGGCGACACTGTGCCAGATACAGATCCAGCAATTCCAGTTTTATGGAGCGATGGGGGTAAGGAAACAGAGCCTGTTCGGGATCGCAATCGGTGACCAATTGTATATTGCGGAGCCGATCGGCAAAATGACAATCGATATCCACAATGCGGTTGCCGGAACACC
This sequence comes from Fidelibacterota bacterium, assembly GCA_049975265.1. Taxonomy (GTDB): domain Bacteria; phylum Fidelibacterota; class UBA2242; order UBA2242; family UBA2242; genus B118-G9. The sequence continues at coordinate 55,134 of JBNGDF010000010.1, read as the reverse complement.
GGAGAGTGATTGGGAGGAAGGTCTTCTGATCCGCAAGGCGAACGTTGATTTTCAGGGGGTATCGGTGGATCAAATCGGAACCATTTGGGCTAGTTGGTTTTTGAAATTTGTTTTCGTAGGATTGGATTTCTAAAAAAAAGGCGGTAGTAGATCACCGAATTGACAAGCGCATAGATGATAAACGGGATTTTCAGAGGAGAAGAGCCGGCAACAACGGTATAGCCGCTCAGGAACAGAATCAGAATGGTAATCAGGCAGTAGGCTTGGAATATTATCCAGAACAGATGATATCCATCGTGTCGGGCGGGAATACTCCCTGACCTGGTTGCTTCCGTATGAGGATTCTTCATAATGACTTTCAATTTTTAAAGGAAAAATTTAGCAGCATTAGCGAGGAATGTCAAGTTGTGGTGGAAACATTACCCATCTGTTGTGTTTTTATTTGAATGGAATTAAGTTATCTATCGGAAAAAATAAGGAACGATCCATGAAATTAAACGATGACGCCCAGAGTTCCCTTTTGGTCCAGGACTATTCATCTAAACCGATCATAGACGGAGTTAAAATCCTGCCCTTACGGCGCTTCAATGATGAGACCGGCGCTTTGACTGAACTCGCCCGTCTGACGAACGGAAAACTGGATGGAGTGGCGACATTCACTCTGGCGCAGATCAACTTCAGTGAGCTGGAACCCGGTGGGATCAAAGCTTTCCACATTCATGAGTTTCAGACCGATGTTTGGTACGTACCACCGACAGATAAACTGGTGCTGGTTTTAGTGGATCAACGTCACGGTTCGCCTACTTCGGGAGTGATGATGAAATTGATCATGGGTGATTGTATTTCGCGGCTGGTGCTGATACCACCCGGCATTGCCCATGGTTGTAAAAATGCCTCGGCGCAGTTGGCGCGCATCATCTATTTCGTTGACCGCAAGTTCAGTCCTGACGCAACGGAGTGTGATGAGAAACGTCTGCCCTGGGATTTTTTTGGTCGTGAAATCTGGGACACACCGAAAGAATAGTGTTGGTGGCGTCTCAGCCTAGATTGTATTTGGCTAATTTCTGATAGAAATTTTTCCGGGCGATTCCGAAAATATCCGCCGCTTTTGATTTATTATAATCAGCCAGCTCCAGGGCTTTCATAAGATATTGCCGTTCAATATTTTCAATATTGATCATCATATCATTCTTCAGAGAATCTACTTTCCGATAAGGAATACTTGGAGAATCGGGAGATTCGGTAATCCGGTCATTCGGATTGCGAAAGATAATATCGGTAGGGGAGATTCTTTTTTTAGCCAGCAATACTGCTGTACTGATGACATGTTGGAGTTCACGGACATTCCCCGGCCAGTTGTGCGAGAGTAGTTTATCGATGACGGGATCATCCAGTTCGTCAGCGACCTGTTTGTTAAGATTGTGATTGGAGACGCAGATGAAGCGCCGGGCAAGGTGAGGGATGTCGTTCGGGCGGTCGGCAAGAGCCGGCATCTTGATGGAATATTCGGCGATGCGGTAGTATAAATCCTGGCGGAATTTGCCTGCCGCGATCAGTTTTTCCAGATTTTCAAGAGTGGCAACAATAAGACGGAAGTCCACAGCAAATTCTCGGTTAGACCCTATGGGTGAAATCTTTTTTTCCTCAACGGCACGCAGAAATTTTACCTGCTGTTCCGGCGGAATGTTGCCGATCTCGTCCAGCACGAGAGTGCCCTTATGGGCGGCTACGAACTTGCCCTCTTTGGTGCTGAAAGCGCTGGTGAAGGAGCCCTTGATATGACCAAACAGTTCACTCTCGATCAGAGTGCCCGATATGGTGCCACAATCGACATTAATAAAAGGAGCGCTTTTCCGGCGGCTGTGCTGATGGATATAGCGGGCCAGCAGATTTTTTCCGCTGCCGGTGGGTCCCTCAATCAGGACAGAAAAATTTGTCTGGGCGACCTTTTCGGCATCTCCCAGGAGGTTTTTTATCACCTGACTTGTCCCGAAATCTTCCGCAGAGACGGTTCCGGAGTAAGCCTTTGCCTTCAGGGTGTTAAGTTCTTTCTGAATCTCAAATTTTTCCAGACCGTTCCTCAAACTGAGCAAGAGTTTGTCGTTGTTGAACGGTTTCTCAAAATAATCGTAGACGCCGACCTTGATAGCATCCACTGCGTTCTGAACATCGCCGTAGGCGGTGATGATGATGACCAGTAAACCATTGGCGATTTGATCTCTGATTTCCTGAATCAGCTCCCAACCGCTTATTTCAGGAAGATTCATATCGAGAATAATTCCGTCAGGATGGCTTTCGCTGATTGTTTTTAGCGCTACTTTTCCATCTGGTGCGCCGAGCGTGTGATAACCGTTTTCATCCAGCAGCTCCCGGATATTTTCCCGGGTATCCTGGTTATCGTCAACGACTAAGATTGTGTAGTCCACAAGCAACTCCCTTAATTAAGTGATACGGCGGCGAAACGCTGTTTAAACCGGATTCTGAACGTTGTGCCTGCGTTGGGCTTGCTGAGTACCTCAATAAATCCATCGTGAGCATCAACAATATCCTTTACAATCGACAATCCCAGTCCGAAGCCGTCGGATTTCGAGGTGTAAAAGGGCTTGTAAATCTCCATCTGGGCTTCTTCGGGAATTCCGCAGCCGGTGTCGGAAATTTCGATACAGGTTTGGTTTTCAATAACCAGGGCGCTGATGCTCAGGATGCCTTCGCCCGACATCGCTTCAATGGCGTTATTGATGATGTTAATAAAGGCTTGCTCCAGGCGAAATTTATCGCCGATCAAATCCTCTAACGATTCCGCGGTGTAAGTTTTGACGGTAATTTGCGAGCCGCTTTCGATTTTACTCTCGGCATATTCCTGCAGGGCTTTCATCATTTCTTTAATGCTGAAGGGTTTAAACATATAATCCTTCTGGTGAGTAAACAGATAGAGATCACGGATGACCTGATTGCAGAAGAATACATTTTTATTAATAATGTTCATATGGCGCTGAATTTTTTCACTGTAGTGATAATCTTTTGAAGATGCCACCAGTTGTGCCGAACTACTGATACTGCTGAGGGGATTCTTAATCTCATGGGCGATTTTCAGGATCAGCTGTTTAATACTGTCGCGCTTCGCCTGTTCTGCTCTTTGCAGTTCGTGCTGGGCTTTTTTCAGGGCTGTGGAATCCCGACCGATAACGTGAACGCCGACAATCTGTCCGTTTTCGTAGATGCCGCGGCTTTTCAGCCACAGGATGCGAACGCCGTTGTTTTTTGTTTTAAAATTCAGTTCACACTCCATCAGATGGTCCCGGCAGAAGATCAGGTAGTACCGAATCGCCCGAAAGCGGTGTTCCGGGCTAACATAATCCAGCAGATTGGTGCCGAGAATCTCATCTCTGGAATAGCCCATTAATTTTTGGAAGTAGGAGTTGACCGCCTGGATATTGCCTGCCATATCGGATATCCAGATAACGTCGTAGGCGTTTTCAAACAGGTCACGGTATTCCTCCTCGCTTTTGCGCAGTTCCGCTTCGACTTTTTGACGGTGTTGAATCTCCTTTAAGAGTTGCTGATTGGTTTTGGATAATTCCCTGGTACGCTGCTGCACCTGGCTCTCCAGTAGTTTGCGTTGATTTTGCAGATAGCGGAAACGAAGATGGATACCGGTGCCGACGGCGGCTGTCAGAGAGGCGAATACAATAAGATAGAACCACGGGGTTTTCCAGAACGGCGGTGTAATGGTTAGATGGATCGCCACAGGCTCCGGTGTCCAGATTCCGCTGCTGTTGCGGGCTTTCGCCAGAAAGGTATAGCGACCGGGAGGAATATTGTAATATTCGCGGCTGTTGACGTTTCCCACGTGAATCCAGTCCTTTTCGAATCCCTGCAGCCAAAAGGCGAAGTGATTGTTGGCGACATTGGTGAAATCCGAAAGCATAAATTCGAACCTGAAAATGTAATCCTTGTACGTTAACTGGATATCTCTGACTTCATAAATGGGTTGGTCGAAACGAATCGTTTTGTTAAAAATTTTAAAGGCGGTCAGACTGAGATTTTGGGCACTGATATCCGTTAAAGAGCGGGGATCAACGACGGAGAATCCGTTTGGTCCTCCGAAGTAAAGCAGACCGTTTCGGGACAGATGTGCAGTTGTCCGGGAATTCTGGTAGGGCTGGCAGTAAATCGTATCCAGCTGTTGCGTATTCGGGTTGAATTTTGTCACAATCTGTTGAGCATCATTTTTTTGGATGAGATGGAACAGAAGATTTTCCGTTTCGCAGAAGGGGGTAAAAATTCCATTAACTTTGTCAAACAGGCAAACACCTTGCTGATTACACACCCATATATTTCCCAGACTGTCCTCAAGAACGGTACAGATGATGTTAGACAACATCCCTTCCTGGTCTTTAAAAAGAAAAAAATCACCGATTTGGTTATCATAATAAGCCAATCCGTTACGAAGTGCAGCCAGCCACATCTTTCCATCTCGTCCTTTCATGATATCAAGGATGGGGGCTACACGGTTATCGATCAATTGAAAGGGATAACGCCGGACGAATTTCTTTTTCTCTGGCGCAAAGAGGAAAATTCCCTCCACTGGTGTTCCCAGCCAGAGGATGCCGTCCTGATCCTTTTCAATACAGAGGATGGCTTTGGCGTTGATGCCCATTTGATCAGATACCGGATAATCAGATCGATAGGTGCCGACGACTTTTTTTCTGACGGTGTTAAATTCACAGAGGGTGCCGTCTATACAACCGACCCATAGAGTGGAATCATCTTTGACTTGAAGAGAGCTAATCAACCACTTACCATGTGGTTGCGGTTTGGAAAACAGGTTATCTTGATAAAAAGAAAACTTTTTATTTTCAATATCGTACTCGATCAGACCGGTTGCAGCAATTAACCAGATATGATCGTGCCTGTCAACAAGAAGTTTTTTAAAATCATTATTGTATTGAGAGTGGCTGTCTTTGTAGAAATTTTTAATAAACTCAAAGGTTTCATAAAATGGATTAAAAATCATCACACCGTTTTTATGTAATGTAAAGACCAGGCGACCGTCCGACAATTCCGCGATATTAGTGATATAATCATTTGTACATGAGTCCTGGGGATTGACAATTGTTTGATAATTCCGGATACGAAAAGGATTGATTTTACTCCGATAGAGACCCTCACCGGCATGGTTGATCCAGATGGTTCCCGAGCGATCAACAAAAACCACAGTATAGTTTAAATATGGCAATCCGGATAAAATGTGGGGGTGCAACCGGGATGTTTTGAACTGCTTTGTTTTCATATTGAAAAAAATCAGACCCTCTGAGGGGGCCGCCATCCATAGATTGCCCTGATTATCTTCGTCGATGGAGTTAATACATTCACAAAATAAATCTTCAGGATCTTTATCAGAACGGGAGTGATCCAGAAAGCAGTAGTGGTTCAACTCGTGATTTGTTATTTGGTAAAGAATCAGTTGATTGACTCCAAAAAATATGTCGCGGTTTTTGTTAATTAACAGAACACGGGAATTAAAGCCTGGTTCCATTTCCGGGAAATATTGATGGAATGGGCGAATCTGCAGTGTATTGAGGTGAAGAGTATAGACACCTACATTAGAGGTGATCCATAACAGGGAATCGGCTACAGCCAGATTTCGAATAATTATTGTTATCCCCGGATACCGCTGGCGATCAACCAGTTGTATGCAGTCGTACTGCCGGGACTGTTTATGGAAGCGGTACAAATCCCCCTGATACCCGCCTAACCAGACATGTTTCCGATCCGCTGTAATAGAGAAAAAGCCTCTGATATTTTCAGTCTTGATCGGATAATGGACAAAGGATTCATTGACGGGATTATACCGACTGAGTACATTTAAGCTGACTATCCAGAGTGTCCCTTGGGGATCAATAGCCAACTTAAAGATGTTGTCAGCCGGAACGCTGGTGCTGTCTTGATCATCATGGGTAAACCGTTTGAATTGGTAGCCGTCATAGCGGAAGAGACCTTTGGTGGAGGCAAACCAGATGTAGCCGACAGAATCCTGAACGATATCGTGAACATCAATTTGCTGTTGCCCTTTATACAGCTTAATATTTTCGAATTCGATCCGCTGGTTTAGTCCGAAAAGAGGCACGATTGCAAGGAGAGCAACCGATAGCACCGCTCCCACCAGACAGGATTTGATTTTAAATCGATTCATTGATGTTCAAACCATTGACCCGTTTCAACCCATGCGTTTGAAAAATAAGGAAATCCGAAATTACAAGCAATCGGGAAATTACAGTGAAAAATAAATGTTCTCTTGAAAGATATGGGATTTCGGGTTAAAATAGACTATGAAGCAATCCTGGTTGAGTATTTCAGTAATAATATATCTGATATTGAGTACACTGAATGCTCAGACCGTTTTCCGCTACTATCGGAGTTACGCTGATTTCATTCGGCAGCTGGATGTGAGTCCTGTTGAAGTTGTCGGACAGGCTTTTTACCGGGCAACGATAGAAGGGCAGCGGATAAAACAGCTCGATTTTATAATGACCGACGGTCGCCTCGCAGCGGTGACACGATACTATTACGATCATTCCGGTAACCTGGTGGTTCGGGATTCACTGACAGCCGACTCGGTCCTTGTCTCAAGAATAGCCTATCAGCCGGACAAGATTCAGGCGCAATTGCTGGAAAAAATGTATGGTCGCGACTGGTTACCCACCCAGAAAGACTATTATACGGTATGTTGGTTCGATTCGCTGCAAAATCCGGTGAAGTACCAGGTCAAATCCGCCAGTGGAGAAGATGTCGGGCGCTTGGAATTGCGCTATAACGACCGAAATGACCTCACAATGGAAATCTGGATTCGCAGTCACGATGACAAGGTGATTGAGTTGACCGACTTTGAATTTAATTATGCCAATTCGGTTCAGCATATTGTCCAGTATGATAGCAGCGGTATAATCGTGAGTGAGATATCCCTGCAGTTGCCCGAATCGCCTAGCGATTCAACTCTTCAAGAATTGCGTTAGCCTGTTGCATCAGCGGCGTAGCGGGATCGGCATTTTCCCATAAATTTAAAAAATGATGCAGATATGCTCGGGCTTCGGTCTTTTTCCCGGATTTCTGATAGAATTCGGCGATTGCAACCAGGGTCTGCGGGTAGTTTGGATTGATTCGGGATTGTTTGTGCAGACATCTCAGTGCGGCGGAGTAGTCGCCGGCTTTACCAATGGCAATACATTCTCTGATCCGGAGAGGCGCTGAATTGAGAAAATCGTTGTATGTATCGGCGGCGAGTTTGAATTTTTCGGCAGCTTCCGAGTAAAGACCGGTCTTGAAATTTAATTCGCCTTCAATAATTGCGTGTTCCACCAGGTAGGCGCGCTTCAGTTGCTCGTCCGATTTTTCGATGGATTGATAATGTTCGAGAATCTCCAGAACCTTGTCAATTTCATGGTTCATAATGTGCCACAAGGCGGTCTGAAGGGGGAATTTTTCACCCGGCAGACGCTGTTTCAATTCCATCAGAGTTTTTCCCACCTTGTCCGGCTGTTCCAACTCACGATAAATGCTGATCCGCTGGCGGTACAGGCGATTCACGGCGAAGTTTGAGGCGAAATATTTTTCCGCAGTATCGAGATAGTCCAGGGCTTTTTGATATTGACCGAGTCGGGTGTAGGCGACCGCTATCCGGTAGTAGATCGTGGTGCCGATATATTCGTTTTTTTCCAGCTCATCGTGCTGGTTTTGGATAATATATTCCAGCATCCGGATGGCTTCATGGTAGCGACCGACGGCGATATAGATTTCCGCCAGGCTGTCGTATGGATTCAACTGATTTGCAGCACGCTGTTTGTACTTTTCCAGATAGGCGACCGCCTCTTTGAAATAACCTTCATAGGCGTACAGATAGCCGATATGATTGTATGCGATAATGTAATTCGGGTAATCGCGCAAGAGCGTCTGATAGGCTTTGCGTGCCTCGGTATAACGGAATCGTCTCCATTTTTCATCGGCATTGATGACTCGGACATCGAAGTGATGCGGGTAAAGGATGACCAGCGAATCCGCCAGGAGAGTTCGGCGGGTCTCCTCCGAATTGAAATCCGACCAGTAATATTCGATCGTCAGGCGTTCGAGATTGGAAACCCGGTTGGATAATTGCCGGGCAGCCTTCAGATAAAATTGGGCACTGTCGGAATGACCAAACAGGGAATACATCTGGGCTGCTTTCATGGCAGCCATAGCAAAACCGCTGTCCGTTGAAAAAGCCGTCAAGTAATTATCCAGCGCCTTGCGGTAATAGAGTTGCTGGCGGTATTTCTCGGCGGTTTTGTAAAATTCCAGCGCCTCCTCCGACCGGGTGGTGGGGTATCTGGGTCGGCTGCAGGTGCTTGCCAGGACGACCGATAACAGTAATATTGATAGGTGTGTTTTTTTCATAATGTCTGTATTTGGTTCTCATTGAAATATACAAAAAAGTTGCAGTATCTGAAATAGTGTCGAAAATTAACCGTTGGATGAAGAATCAGGTCTATTCGTTGTCTGTGCTGCGAGGAATTACTATTTCCGTTCCAAAAAATTTCTCCTATATTACGAAAGTTGCTTGGTGAACTGAATGAAGTTATTAAAACAGATCGTTATTGCTCACTATACCTTGCCGCCGGTTATCGGGGGAGTGGAAAATATCATCGGTCCCCAGGCAGAAGCCTTCGCAGACCAGGGCTATTTGGTAACTCTGTTGACGGGCGAGGGTAAATTCGAGGGTACCAATATTCAGACGAGTGCCCTGCCCGATTTTAGTCCCTACAATCCGCATATCCAAAAAATCCAGCGAATCCTGAATTTTGGGTCGCTCCCTGAGGATTACGAATACCGACTGCACAATCTGGAAAAACAAATCGAGACCAGGATCGGCAACATTGATACTGTCATCATTCACAATATGATGACAATGCCGTTCAATCTCACGGCGTCCGAAGCTTTCTGGAATTTTATTGAAAAGCATCATCATAAACGCTTTTTCATCTGGACTCACGATTTAGCCTGGTTAATGGACGATCATAAAGATATGCTATACAACCGGCGTCCCTGGCTGCTGCTGAAGTCAACACTGCCGCACGTTCATTACATTACAATTTCCGAACATCGTCGCCGTCAAATGGCTGAATTGCTTGGACTTCCCCGAAAAAAAATTGCCGTCGTTCCAAATATACTCAAATATAAAGAATTCCTGAATTTTCATGAGGAGACTACCCGTATCATTGCGCAGCTGTCCCTGCATCACCACTATCCGTTTATTTTAATGCCGTCCCGTCAACTGCCCCGTAAAAATCTAGCGCGGAGTATCCAGATCATCGCTAAACTCAAGGAGGTTTTCCCCGATATTCGGGGTATTATCACCGGACAATCCGAAAAAACAAACCATGAGCTGTCACCCTATTCCAAAGAGCTTAAAAAACTGGTAGCAGATTATGACGTTGCCGATCAGGTGTTGTTTCTCGATGAAATTTTTGAAGAGCTTAATATCCCGCAATACAAAAACCGGGATGTTGTTCGTGATCTCTACTTCATAGCTCATCTGGTACTTTATCTAAGTCTGGACGAAGGATTCGGCATGCCAATTCTCGAAGCAGGCGCCGCCCGGACGCCGATCGCGGTTTCAAAAATCCCGGTATTTCGTGAAATTGCCGAGGACGCGGTACTTTATCTGCCATTAGACGAAAGTCCCGATTATAACGCCGTCCGCCTGGAAAAATTCCTTAAAGAGAATCTGTCTCATAGTGATCAACTTTTCAAACGGGTTTTCAGCCAATACAACTGGCAAAGCTATTGGCATGATTACCTAAAGCCGATTTTCGAGCCGTAATTTCGCCGTAGCCTCCCGAAGGTTGCATTGATAAACCATTTATGACCTGTCCGGTCGGGAAGTGACAAGACTGGTCCGGGATTTTCAGGCAGCCGGTTCCTATGAATATATCTGGAACGGGCGAAATCAGCACGGACTTCTGGCGCCTTCGGGAATCTATCTGGTAAGTTTGGAGACAGAAACCGGGCAACCGCCTACAACAGCAAAGTTGGTATTGGTTAAATAGAATTTTAACTGCGAATTACTCTGTGTCGATCAATCGTCACTCCGCAGGACACGCTTCGTTGAGAAGACATTGA
>JBNGDF010000010.1:0-44879 GCA_049975265.1 Fidelibacterota bacterium | reverse complement strand
ATTTCATGCTGAAAAACAGGCAGCGTGGCGTGCCATGCGTAGTCACGATGAAATCAGAGCAGACGTTTACTTGCGAAGGCTTTACCAGAATGGGATTTCAGATATTTTTCGAAATCCATAGCCTTTTTCTTGGTATTAAAGGCGGCATAGAAAATGAGTTCCCAGGGTAAATATTTTGCTGTGTGCTTGCATTTACCCGAGTTATGGTACTGAACTCGCTGGCTAAGGTTTGAAGAATACCCGATATAGGTCTGGATTGGGTCGAATTTGCTGCGGATAATGTAGGTGTAAAACATGACAGTCCTGCTCTGTGTCGATCAATCGTCACTCCGCAGGACACGCTTCGTTGAGAAGACATTGACATTTCATGCTGAAAAACAGGCAGCGTGGCGTGCCATGCGTAGTCACGATGAAATCGGGACGAAGCGTGGAGGCGGGGAGAATCGAACTCCCGTCCGAAAAAGAGAAGCGCTGAACCACTACGTGTGTAGTTTGTCGTGAAGTCTTGCCTTTTCGCCGACAACAAACAAACGAGCGAAAAAGCCAGCCCGCTAAAGTTTCACCCGGCATGCACGGGCAATGTGCCGGGCTAGTCTGTTAAAACGACGCTCTCACCAAACCAACAGACAACATTTGATGAGAACGGTTGCTTAACTACGCGTAAGCAACGGTGCCATACGAATTGGCATTTGAGGTGTTTCAGGTTTATTAACGTGGCCCTCCTGAAAACCACGACACGCAATTCAACGTTTCTTCAATCCCGTCGAATCCATTCGCCCCCGTCAAAAAGCAGTCAAACTTACGTCCATTTTTTCTAAAAACCAAAAGCGGGAAAAGTTCCCGGTAAATTCTTGCATTCTGGAATTTTTCAGGTTGCTTGAAACCAAAACCGGATTTGAAGATTGTCGATCATTTGGCTCATTTTTCCAAATCTCCCCGGAAAAAAGTACGGGCATATTATTTGTGAAACTCATAAATTTGGCTGGCATTTTTTTTGTCAGCAAAGCGAGAGTAAACAGGAGTCAGATTTCGATGAAATTGAAGACATTTCGAAAAGGAGTACACCCGCCGGAGTATAAATATTTATCAGCACAGAAATCGCTGGAGCGTTTGCCGCTGCCGGAAGAGGTCTTTATTCCACTCCATCAACATATCGGTGCGCCCTGCCGCCCTATAGTTGAAAAAGGGCAGGAGGTCCGGACTGGTGAGATCATTGGTCAGAGCAGCGGATTTGTCTCCAGTCCGGTCCATGCCACAATTTCCGGTAAGGTTAAAACCATTGATAATTTTCCGCACCCTCTCGGTATAAACAGTCAGATGATTCAAATCGTCGGAGACGGCGAAGATAATTGGATCGAATCAGAGAGTGCCGATGCCGACTGGGAAAAGCTCTCAAATGACGAGATTGTTGAATCAATCCAGAAAGCCGGTGTGGTTGGTCTGGGAGGCGCGGCTTTTCCGACTCATGTAAAACTGAGTCCACCGCGAGGTCGTACGATTGACACCTTTATTTTGAATGGTTGTGAATGCGAACCCTATCTGACGGCGGATCACCACATGATGGTGGAGCAGCCGGACGAGGTCGTGTCAGGCGTACGCATTTTGATGAAAACACTGAACGTTGAGCGGGGTATCATCGGCATTGAGAATAATAAACCCGATGCAATCGCAGCACTGGAAAAGGCTTCCAAAGCATATAATAATATTGATGTAATACCGCTGCAGATAAAATATCCGCAGGGTGCCGAAAAAATGCTGATTAACGCTGTTCTTAATCGGAATGTTCCCACCGGTGGTTTACCGCTGGATGTGGGTGTTGTAGTCAATAATGTAGGCACCGCCATTGCCGTTGCTGATGCGGTTATCCGGCGCAAACCGCTGATTGAGCGGGTGGTAACGGTTACCGGGGATGGCGTTAAGGAACCGAAGAACGTAATCGCAAGAATAGGTACGCCATTTCAAAATTTGATCGATTTCTCCGGCGGTCTGACTGACGATGTGGTGCAAATAGTCATGGGGGGCCCCATGATGGGGGTGGCGCAGCATACGCAAAATGTGCCGGTTATTAAGGCGACCAGCGGGATTCTCTGTCTGGCGGATGCATCGGTTTATAGAAAAAGGGAATATCCCTGTATTCAATGCGGTAATTGCATCAGCGTTTGCCCCATGAATCTGCTGCCCACCCGCCTGGCTCGTTTTACGCAGGTCGAAGACTGGGAAGCGGCGGAGAGCCTGGGTATTCTAAACTGTATCGAATGCGGTTCCTGTGCCTACAGCTGTCCTTCTAATATTCCACTCGTGCAACGCATCCGAATCGGCAAATTAAAAGTCAATGAATTGAAAAACAAAGGGAAAACGATAAACGCATAACAGAAAGAATTTATTCAGATGGAAGAGACAAAACCTGGATCTGAAGAAAAAGCCACTGTAGAGAAACCGGTGAGCAAAGAAAAGAAGACTGAAACAATGTTTTTGCTCCGCTCTTCGCCACACTTGGCAAAAACCGATAGTGTTCCCCAAATCATGTGGACGGTGAATGCCGCCTTATTACCGGCGGTGGTGTATGGTGTCTATAATTTTGGTTTTGGTGTTTTGCTGACCATATTGGCTTCGGTGATTGCTGCCGTGGCTACCGAGATTGTGATCCACAAAATGCGCGGTCGGGAGTTTATTGGTGACGGCAGTGCGGTTTTGACCGGACTCTTGTTGGCGCTGACCCTGCCGCCGGCGTTTCCCAGAGCCTATGCCGCGGTCGGTGCGGTCTTTGCCATTGCCATCGGTAAGCAGATTTTCGGGGGGCTGGGGTACAATATTTTCAACCCGGCGCTTTTGGGGCGGGCGTTTTTGCAAACCAGTTTTTCGGTGAAAATGACCACCTGGACAGCACCGATCAGCCTGGACGCCGTCACCACGGCGACACCGCTTGGCTCTTTCAAATTTGAAAAGGTGATGACACCCTACTTTGATCTGTTTATGGGGAAAATCGGAGGCTGTATCGGCGAAACCAGCGCTCTGCTGATTATTATCGGCGGAGTTTATTTATTGATAAAAAAATATGCTGACTGGCGGATTCCGCTCAGTTATCTCGGTACCGTTTTCATACTCGGCGGACTGTTCTGGCTGGTCAATCCGGAACAGTATCCCGATCCGGTCTTTCATCTCTTTTCCGGCGGGCTGATGCTGGGTGCTTTTTTTATGGCGACGGATATGGTTACATCGCCGGTGACACCGCTGGGGACCTGGATTTACGGTATCGGTATGGGAATCGTGCTGATTATTATTCGATTGTTCGGCGGTTTACCGGAAGGGGTGATGTATTCAATTCTCTTTATGAATGCCTTTGTTCCGTTGATCAATCGGTATACCAGACCTAAAATATTCGGGGAGCCATCAAAATGACCAAATCCAATCGACTCATTATAGTGTTGACGGCAACGGCTATCCTTTCCGGATTGCTGCTGTCGTTTCTGAATATTCACACATTACCGCTGATCGAAGCCCATCAAAAACAGGTTTTAAACGACGCTCTCAGCAGTGTATTACCTAATGGTGTACAGATCGAAGCGAAGACATTTGGTAATCGCCAATATTACTTTGGGTATGATGAACAGCAGCAACTCCGGGGTGTAGCCTTTTTGGCGGAAGGCAACGGATTTCAAAGCAAATTACGGATTCTGGTGGGAATGGACCCTGCTTTGACCACGATTACAAAGATTCAAATCCTCGAACAAAAGGAAACGCCGGGGTTGGGGACCAAAATCGATACCGATCCCGGCAATAAAACAAATCCGCAATGGTTCGCCGCTCAATTTGACAGGCTGAATGCCCGGAAACCGCTGACCTACATCAAAAACCAGAAGCCGGATAAATCGGAGGGTGAAATCATGGCGATCACCGGTGCCACTATCTCGTCGAAAGCGGTTATTGATATCATTAACGCAAGCATTCAAAACACCCGAAAGGTATTGAGTTCCCAAACCGATCCTGAGATTGCTGACTGTGAGGATGGCGAAACGATTAAGGCTGAAAATTTTAATCCGGAATTGTTATTCCCGGGTGCTGAAGTGACGACGATTGACAATAAGATTTTTCTACTAAAAAATGATTCGAACGATGCTGTTTCCGAGGTGGCGTTTGTTGCCAGTGGTGAGGGGTTTCAGAGTAGAATCAGGATATTGGTTTGCATGAATCCCGGTTTCAACCGGATTAAACGTATCGAAATCCTTGAGCAAAACGAAACACCGGGGTGGGGTACCCGAATTATTGATGATACAACCCGAACGGATGCCGGGTGGTTTCTGAAACAGTTTCGAGATTTGGCGGTTGCGGACGGAGTGGTCCGAATCGGCACGAACGTCAATCGGCAGGAGGGGACGGTACAGACGATTTCGGGGGCGACGGTCAGTTCGGAAGCGATTATCCGGATTTTGAATGACGCACTCAAAGAGTACCGTGATGCATATCTAAATCAGAAGGTGAATTAATTATGGCAACGAAAAAGAGTTATGCCGGGGAATTTTTAAAAGGGCTCTGGGATGAGAATCCGGTGCTGCGGATGCTGCTGGGGCTCTGCCCGACGTTGGCAGTAACCAATTCAGCAATTAACGGCTTCTCAATGGGGTTGGCGGTGATTTTCACACTGGTAATGTCAAGCACCATCATTTCACTGGCGCGCCATATCATTCCCAAAGAGGTGCGCATTCCCACATTTATCATTGTTATCGCTACTTTTGTAACGATTGCGGATAAAATGCTGGCAGCCTATTTCCCCGATATCAGCAAAGCCCTGGGACCCTTTGTGCCGTTGATTGTGGTCAATTGTATCATCCTCGGTCGCCAGGAGGCTTTTTCTTCGAAAAATCCGGTGGGACGTTCAGTAGTTGATGCACTGGGAATGAGTATCGGTTTCACCATCACATTGACGGTTCTGGGTTCGATTCGGGAGCTGCTGGGTGTCGGTACCATATTCGCTGTCCAGATCATGCCAGAAAACTTCGAACCCTGGATGGTTATGGTTCTGCAGCCGGGTGCGTTTCTGACATTGGGGCTGCTGATCGGGATTGGAAACTGGATCAATGCGAGGAGGGCGAAATAATGACGAATCTGTTTATCATATTTCTGTCGGCGGTGATCGTCAATAATTATGTTCTCGTCAATTTTTTAGGTATCTGTCCCTTTGTCGGCGTATCCAAGAGACTGGGACCGGCGGTTAGCATGGGTATGGCAACGACATTCGTAATGACCCTCACCGCTGCCGTTGCTTGGCTGATCAACCGCTACATTCTGGAAGGTTTGAATCTGCAATTTTTACAGACAGTATCGTTTATTCTGGTCATTGCCTCACTGGTACAGTTGGTGGAAATGTTCATCAAAAAGGTCAGCAAGCCGCTGTACGATGCTCTGGGTATTTTTCTGCCGCTGATCACCACCAATTGTGCGATTCTCGGGGTGGCGCTTTTTTTGGTATTGAATGAATACAATTTTGTTGAGAGTATTATTTTCGGATTCAGCGCCGGAGTGGGATTTACATTGGCAATTGTCATCATGGCGGGGATTCGGGAGGAGCTGGAGCTGGCTGATGTGCCCGAATATTTTAAAGGAGCACCGATTACCATGATAATCGCCGGTTGCCTGGCGCTGGCGTTTATGGGTTTTTCCGGATTGATATAACAGGAGTAGATTGAATGATTGACAGTTCTCTGATATACGCAGTTCTGAGTATGGGTGGATTGGGACTTTTTTTCGCGGTTTTAATTACATTGGCAAATAAGAAACTTCATGTCGAAGAGGACCCCCGGGTTGAGCAGGTTTGCGAGTTGTTGCCTGGAGCCAACTGCGGCAGCTGCGGCTATGCCGGCTGTGCCAATTTTGCCGAAAATCTGGTAGGTGGAAAATCGCAGCTCAGCAGCTGTCCGGTATGCGGTCCGGAAGCAGCCGAAAAGATTGCCCGGATCCTGGGAATCGAGGTGGAGTCCGGCGAACGGAAAGTCGCCGTCGTGATGTGTCAGGGAGGCGATGGTACCGTCAAGCAAAAAGCCAGATACGAAGGTATCCAATCCTGTATTGCGGCAACTTTTGCAGGGGGCGGTGAGAGAGCCTGCAGCTACGGATGTATCGGTTATGGCGACTGCGTTGCGGTATGCTCTTTTGATGCCATTCATATGAACGAGAAGCGAATTCCCGTCGTAGACAGGGAGAGGTGTACCGGCTGCGGAAAATGCGTTGAAGCCTGCCCGCGGGGCGTGATTGAACTTCATCTGATTAGCCATCACGTATTTGTATTGTGCCGCAATAAGGACAGCGGTAAAAATGCCCGGGCGGTCTGCAGCGCTGCCTGTATTGGCTGTAAAATTTGTGAGAAAGCGGTGGACGGTGTCGGTTTTAAAGTTACCGATAATCTGGCTATAGTCGATCATAAAAAGTACACCAAGGAATTGGTCTTACCAACGGAGAAATGCCCGACGAAATGCATTGTGATTGTCGGGCACGCCGATGAGAAATAGATGAACGATGAATTTGAAACGGGTGTTGTGATTGATCTCGAAGGCGATGTGGCTACTGTCGAACTTTCGGAAAACGAACATTGTCACAATTGCGGTGCCCGCCTAATCTGCCGTCCTGCTGAATCGGGGAAACGGATTATCAAATTAAAAAACAGATTGAATGCCCAGCCAGGCGACCGGATTTTTATCGAACAATCGGACAAACAGCAGCTGCAACTGGCTTGCATGCAATATGGTTTGCCGCTGCTGGCATTTATTCTGGGTATTCTCATTTCGGGGTCGATTATAAAAGCGTCTCTCCTGGGAATTCCCAAGGAGGTCTGGCAATTTCTGGTGGCGTTATGTTTCGTATTGCTTGCCGGTTTGGGGACCCGCCGCTGGGCAAACAGGAAAGCGCTGACCGATTTTGCGGTGTTTCGTATGCGGTCAGTATGTAAAGAATAATCGTCAGGATTAATGCCGTGCAAAAAGGGATATCAGCGATCGTTCTGCTTTCTGTAATGCTTGCCCTGATGGGGTGTAATTCAGAAGCAACACTCACATCTTATAAATCGACTCATTTTGCCCTCGGCACTGTTATTGAGATTACCGTGCTGGCTGATTCTGAATCGCATGCTGACGCTGCTATTGACGCCGCTATGGCGGAAATCGAACGGATCGGTACGCTCTTTTATGAAGGCAATCCGGAGAGCCCATTTTACCGGTTTAATCAGCGAAAGGGTGATCGGGTGGAGATGCCGCCTGAGGTATTGGACCTGATTCAACGTGGATTGGAGATTTCGGAAATCACTGACGGTGGTTTTGATATGACGGTGGGAGCGTTGCTGGAATTGTGGGATTTCAAGGCAGAAAGACCACAGTTGCCGACGGAAGATCAGATCAAAGCGGCGCTGTCTTGTGTCGATTATCGCAGGCTTTCCGTGGATCATGGGAGGCAACTATTGATTGCCCAATCGCCGGAGACAGAACTCACCACCGGCGGGATTGCCAAAGGCTATGCTGTCGACCGGGCGATGGAAATCCTTGCCCGCCAATCGGTTAAGGGAGCGCTGGTCAATGCGGGTGGTGATTTACGGGTCTTGCCCAGAGGAGATAAGAAAAAATGGCGGGTTGGCATCCAGAATCCGCGGAATCCCAATGAATTGTTGATGATTGTCGAGCTGGACAGTGGTGCCGTGGTGACTTCGGGGGATTATCAGAAGTTTTTTATGATCGATGGAAAACGCTATCATCATATTCTCAATCCGAAAACCGGTTATCCGGCGGACTCTTGTCAGTCGGTCACGGTAATAGCATCCACAACCGAAAAAGCCGATGCCCTGGCGACCGGGATATTCGTTGCGGGGCCGCAAAAGGGATTGAAAATAGTTCAAAAAATGCCTTCCACGGAGGTGCTGATTGTCCGCTCTGATGGTAAACTCATCCAATCACCGGGGTGGGCTGATTTCGTGCGGTCAGGAAGAGGGAATTAATAAAAAAACGTCCGGCAAGATCCGGACGTTTTTATTAAAGTACTGAGACTTGTTAATATTCGATAATCTTAAATTTGGCTTTCTTTTTATGCGTTTCCAGGTGTTCGTCATAAACGTTATTGCGTTTCTGCTCTTCCAGTTCGGCTCTCATTTTATCCCTGACCTCCTCGAAAGGTTGTTCTTCCGGTTTGCGTTCGAGGACTTTAATAATGTGGTATCCGTAGCTGGTTTCGACAATATCGCTGATTTCCCCGATTGGCACATTAAAGGAGGCATCTTCAAAGGGTTTAACCATCCGCCCGCGGGTAAAATTTTCATAAAGACCACCGTTTTTGGCAGAGCCGGGGTCTTCGGAGTACTGCCTGGCTAGTTCGGCAAAATCCTCGCCGGCTTCAGCCCGTTCCAAAATCGCTTCCATCTCTTTGTATTTTTTAACTTTCATGGAATCGTCGAGTCCCTGGGTTTTCAGCAGAATATGACGAACAGTGGCGTATTTGTCTTGCTGATAGATATCAGCCAGTTCTTCGTCAGAGACGTTAATTTCACTGGCGAGAACTGTTTCGATATATTTTTCAATCATGATCCCATCACGGGTGTCGCTGCGAACGGCTTCGAATTCGATGTTATTGTTTTCCAGCCAGGACATAAACTGTTCGCGGGAGCCGCCGCGGATGTAGCGGGCATCTATGACGCTGTCGATTTCTGCATCGGTCACCTGAATGTTATTTGCTTTGGCTTCATTCAGGAGCAGCTTGACCTCAGCCATTTGCAGGGCATTCTGGTCGATGATGGTTTTAATCCGATCGGCCTCAAAATTGGTCAGCTGTTGGGCGCGTTTGCCGAAGTTGGTTTGCATGATATCGATTATATCGCCGGTTGTGATATCGAAGTATTTGGTGGAGATTAAAACATTATTCTGATCCGGATTATAATAGGGTACTTTTTCTGACAGCGATTTGGCAAGCTCATATGCCGGGGTGCCTTTTTCCAGGGACACGCTGGGTTCTTTCTTGCTGCAGGACGTCACTATAATCAGGAGTCCCAGCATCAAAATGGCAATTTTCTTCATGATCACTCCTCAGGGTTTATTAAAACGTCGTAAGATAGAAATATCTGTTCAGAATTCATAGCACATTATGCACTACTGACTGGAATTGAAAAAGTTTCATAAAGTTTTTGTGACTTAGTCAGGAAAGGTGTAATTTTAGCCAGTTCATTGACGCCCCCATAGCTCAGCGGATAGAGCGCCGGCCTCCGGAGCCGGAAGCACAGGTTCGAGTCCTGTTGGGGGTACAAAAAACATTTCGCCTTGAGAATTTGCTGATGAAAAAGGGCTACTTCTTTTCAGAAATAGCCCTTTTCTTATTGATAATTAATTACGGATTAATACATTCCGCCGCCAGGTGGCATCGCCGGCTGCTGTGGTGGTTCTTCTTCCGGGATTTCGGAAACGAGCGCTTCGGTAGTCAACATCAATCCGGCGATACTGGCTGCATTTTCAATGGCAATGCGAACGACCTTTGTGGGGTCGATAATACCAGCCTCATAAAGATTGACGTATTCTTCTTTATATGCGTCGAAACCGAAGTCATCTTTACCCTCTTTTACTTTTTGAACTACGATGGAGGGTTCATGTCCGGCGTTTTTGGCGATCTGACGAATCGGTTCTTCAATCGCCTTTTTAACGATCTTGACACCTACTGCCTGATCTCCAGCTGCTTTGATTTTATCAAGTTTGTTCAGAACCCGTAGTAAAGCAACGCCGCCGCCCGGGACAATCCCCTCTTCAACGGCGGCACGGGTCGCATGTAATGCGTCCTCAACGCGAGCCTTCTTTTCTTTCATCTCCACTTCGGTAGCGGCACCTACTTCAAGAACGGCGACACCACCGGAGAGCTTAGCCAGTCGTTCCTGGAGTTTTTCTTTGTCGTAATCAGAAGTTGAACTTTCGATCTGAGCCTTGATCTGTTTGATGCGGGCTTTAATGTCCTCGGATTTACCGGCACCTTCAACGATGGTGGTGTTGTCTTTGTCGATGGTAATCCGTTTTGCCTGACCCAGGTAAGATACAGTGGCATTTTCCAGTTTGAATCCCTGTTCTTCCGAGATAACCGTACCACCGGTCAGGACAGCGATGTCTTCCAGCATAGCTTTGCGACGGTCACCGAATCCGGGTGCCTTGACGGCTGCAACCCGCAGTGTTCCCCGTAATTTATTGACTACCAGCGTTGCCAGAGCTTCACCTTCCACATCCTCCGCAATGATCAGAAGCGGTTTGCCCATCTGGGATACTTTTTCAAGGATTGGCAGAAGATCTTTCATGGCACTGATTTTTTTGTCATGAATCAGAATATAGGGGTCTTCCAGAACCGCTTCCATGGCATCGGCATTGGTAACGAAATAGGCTGAAAGATAACCGCGGTCGAATTGCATTCCTTCGACGACCTTTAAACCGGTTTCGGTGGATTTGGATTCTTCCACGGTAATAACACCGTCTTTGCCAACCTTTTCCATGGCGTCGGAAATGAGTTGACCGATAAAGGGGTCATTATTGGCGGAGATTGCACCCACCTGGGCGATTTTTTCTTTACTTCCAGTAACCTCTTTGCTGATTTCCCTGAGACCTTCAACGACCTCTTTTGACGCCAAATCGATTCCTCTTTTGATCTCCATGGGATCGGCACCGGCGGTCACATTTTTCAGCCCCTCGGAGATAATTTCCTGCGCCAAAACGGTGGCAGTGGTGGTACCGTCACCGGCGATATCGGAGGTTTTCGAGGCGACCTCTTTGACCATCTGGGCACCGATGTTCTCCATTTTGTCTTCCAGCTCAATTTCTTTCGCAACAGTAACGCCGTCTTTTGTAATCGTTGGAGAACCGAATTTCTTTTCGATTACAACGTTGCGACCTTTTGGTCCGAGAGTTACTTTGACAGCATTGGCTAATTTGTCAACTCCTTCTTTAAGAGCCGATCTTGCTTTCACATCATATTCAATTTGTTTTGCCATTGTTATTGCTCCTTTCAATTTTAGCTAACGATCGCTAAAATGTCACTTTCTCTCATGATAAGATGTTCAACTCCGTCAATTGTGATTTCAGTTCCGGAATATTTTCCGTAAAGAACCTTGTCCCCGACTTTTACCTCCATAGCGACTTTAGTCCCGTTTTCACTGACTTTGCCAGGACCAACAGCAACGACAGTACCTTCTTGCGGTTTTTCCTTTGCAGTGTCCGGAAGGATAATTCCGCCGGATGTTTTTTCTTCCGCTTCAGATGGCTTGACCACCACGCGGTCTGCTAAAGGTTTAAGTGCCATATCAAATTCTCCTTTCAGTTTTGAATTTTTAATATTGGCTATCGTAGTTCTTGCTTGATCTATTCAGTCACACACTTGAAAAAACACTGGGTCTCTTACAAAGGCTATGCCAGTTGCATCTACAGACATTTCGTCATATAACGTTTGAGAATATCTCCCTATTATGACATTAAGGCAATAAATGCTTCTTCGAATCTGACAGGGGCATGAAGGCATGAAAAATATAAGGCGCATAAATCAAAGGTATACAAAAACTCTGGTTGATATAAAAATAAAATAAATCTAACTTTCAGTCCGATGAAGGAAGTCATAGATTATAAAAAATACTGCGTTATTATCCCGGCATACAATCCCGGTAAAAATATACTGAGAGTGATTAACGCTATCCGGGCAGTGGATCGATATATCCAGATAATTGTGATTGATGATGGTTCAACAGATGGCGCAATTTCGAGTATAGAAGCAGAACAATCAATGTTTATTGATACACACCCGATGAATAAGGGGAAAGGTGCCGCCATCAAATCCGGTGTTCGATGTGCCAGACAAAAAGGGTTTCAATACGGGCTTTTTTTGGATGCAGATATGCAGCACGATCCCGCCCTGATTCATGAATTTATTGAGTGTAGAGAGATGAACCGCACCGATATGGTTTTAGGGGTCAGATCGTTTTATAAAACCGGTATGCCGTTTCATAGAATATTGTCAAATAGTATTACCTCATTTTTAATCTCAATACGGGTTGGTAAGCGGATTCATGACAGTCAGTGCGGCTACCGATTGGTCGACCTGACAATTCCCGCTTTTGACCAATGCCGTTACCAGGGATTTCAGTTTGAAAGTGAATTTTTAGTGAAAAGTATTTATACCGGCTCTGCCTATTATGAACTGGCGGTACCCACAATTTATCACCGATCCAGCTTTTCCTCCATTAGTAATATTTGCGATACTTTTGGTTTTATTAGAATGTTTTTAACCAGTTACGGATGGTTTTAGAATTTGGAGTAGCAGATGACAGATATTTTAAAAATGGTTGCAATTACATTTATTCCCACACTGGAATTAAGAGCTTCGATTCCCTACGGGATTTTCGGTACGGAATTTCACTGGCTTTCCGTATTCACCATATGCGTAATAGCCAACATTATTATTGGGATTATCATCTATGTATTTCTGGAATGGATCATCCGGTTAATGTGCTTTTTTAGACCTGTAGAGGTATTATGGAACAGATATATTGAACGTACTCAGGATCGCATTTCCCGGGGGGTGGAAAAGTATGGTGAATGGGCGGTGGCGGTTTTTATCGGAATTCCGCTGCCGGGTTCGGGAGTCTATACTGGGGCAGTAGCCTCCTTTCTTATTGGTCTGAATTTTAAAAAATTCATGATTGCAAACATAATTGGGGTGATTATTGCCGGGATACTGGTTACTGCTATCTGCTTGACAGGTTCCGGGTTATCGCACCTGTTCATAAAAGAGATCTGAGAAATTTATTTTGTAAAAATCCTTTCATATTCTAAATTTAAAAGTTTTTTATAAAGAGAGAATATCATAATAGATCGGGATTCGGTTATCGCGTCCCGACGGGTCGGGAAGGGCGGAGGCTTTTTCAGGCATTAATTGTAACGGTTCTTTTAAAAGTAGATATTTTTTCGGGGTGTAGCGCAGTCCGGTTAGCGCGCTTCGTTCGGGACGAAGAGGTCGGAGGTTCAAATCCTCTCACCCCGACCAAACATGCCAACGACGGTATATATACTGTACAGTCCAAGTAAGGATCGCTATTACATTGGTCAGACAGGTGATCTCAATCGCCGGTTGGTAGAGCATAATTCCGGACAATCCAAATCGACAAGGGCGGGAATACCGTGGCAGCTGGTATACCGGTGTCAGTTTGATAATCGTCGTGCTGCGGTGCACTATGAATCCTATTTGAAACGGATGAAAAGTCGACGTTTCATTGAGGAATTGATCAAATCCGGTTAGCGCGTCCCGACGGGTCGGGAAGGTCGGAGGTTCATCCCGATCCAATCGGGACTCACCCCGACCAAACATGCCAACGACGGTATATATACTGTACAGTCCAAGTAAGGATCGCTATTACATTGGTCAGACAGGTGATCTCAATCGCCGGTTGGTAGAGCATAATTCCGGACAGCCTGTCCCGAATTGTTGATCAGCCTGACATTCAATAAAAAAAACTCCGCATTTTGCGGAGTATTGATTGGTACGCCCAGGAGGACTCGAACCCCCAACCTTCTGGTCCGTAGCCAGACGCTCTATCCAATTGGGCTATGGGCGCATCGCTTTTAAAAAGCGGGTTAATATACATTGGTTTCATTTTTTTATCAATTAAAAATATTGATAAAAGCTCTTAAATCTCCTATTTTTCAGGTAAATAATATGACCATGGAATGAAAGGAATTCACATGCAAAAAAGACTGATACTTTTGCTGCTGACTTTGGTGGTCCGAATGTTGTTTTCCAAAACCCTGCCCGAAGATGAGTCCTTAAAATCTTCTATTTTATTATTCGAAACGTGGCTTAAAGCAAAAATGGAATATCAGGGGATTCCGGGCTGTTCCTTTGCTGTTGTTTATGATCGGGAGTTGGTATATGGCAACGGGTACGGTTACTCCAACTTGAAAGAAAAGATACCTGCCACTGCTATCACAGTTTACAGAATTGCTTCCATTACCAAAACCTTCACCAGTACGGCAATCATGCAACTCCGGGATGATGAGAAAATACGTCTGGACGATCCCGTTCGAGAACATCTGCCATGGTTTGAGATTCAATCAGAATTTGAGAGTGAGCCGGAAATAACAGTCTGGCATCTGCTTACACATACTTCAGGATTGCCCGGAGAAGCCGCTTTTCCATACTGGACCGATCACAAATTTCCAACAAAGGAAAAGATTATCGCAGCGCTGCCTAAACAGGAGATGCTCTATCCAACAGGGACAAAATGGCACTATTCGAATTTAGCCATGACCCTTCTGGGATTTATTATTGAAAATGTAAGTGGGCAATTCTATGACAAATATATTGAAAACAATATATTAATACCGCTGAATATGCATAACACCTGCGTGGATATTTCAAAGAATAAGAAAATAATGAAAAATCTGGCAACGGCATACGGACGCCATTTGCCCGATGGAAGCCGTGAATTAATGCCTTTTACAGATTCGAAAGGGCTGACGCCGGCAGCGAATATGTCTTCTACGGTTGTAGACTTAGCCAAATGGGCATCCTTTCAGTTCCATGGAAAAGCCGCCGATGGGACTCAGCTGCTAAAATCCGCGACGCTGCGAGAAATGCAGCGTGTGCATTGGCTTCAGCCGGATTGGGAGAGCGGCTGGGGACTGGGCTGGGGTGTACGTAAAATTGATAATCGGACAATTATAGGTCATGCCGGCTGGGTGGCAGGTTACCGTACCCAGATATCGTTTTGCCCTGAGGAAAAAACCGCCTTTATCATCATGTTCAATGCCGATGATGCTGCTCCGGCGGACTATATTCATAAGGCGTTTGAGTTGATTTCGCCGGCACTCGTAGAAGCCTATCGGACTGAAGAAGAGGTAACCGAAGCTAAACCGTTGCCCGACCCTCTCTGGCAGAAATATGTGGGCAAATACCGTGATCCCTGGCACTGGGATTCCGATGTAATGATTCTCGACGGTAAGTTGATGATCTATACCTACGATTATCCGCCGGAAGATAATCCAAAATACAATCTGTCGGAGCTGACACCCATCGGGGTGCATACTTTCCGGATTGCCGATAAGAAAGGACATGGTCCGAAAGTAGTCTTTGAAATGGATGAAGCCGGCAATGTAACATGCTTCAAGAAAAATGAAAACTACAATTATCGTGTGGAAGAGTAAAACCATGAAAATTGTTAAGTATTCCTTTGGCGAATTGGTAGTTGACGGAGAAAAATATACCCGTGATTTGATCATCGTGCCGGGCAGAATTATTCCGAATTGGTGGCGAAAGGAGGGACATTTTCTGACGCTTGCTGACCTGAACGAGGTTCCGTTCGAGGAGATTGAGTCGCTGATTATTGGTACCGGGAAATTTGGAATGATGAGAATTGACAAAAAATTGACAGACCTGTTAGCGGACCGGGGAATAGAAGTATTTATTGAAAAGACCGCCCAGGCAGTGCATCTCTTTAATCAACTCATGTCATCCAAAAAAGTCGCCGCCGGCTTTCACCTGACATGCTGATAGTATCAGCCTCTATTTCAATGTGATATAATGTGATATAATGAGAAAACAGGTCATTTTGAGATTCACGTAAGGAGTTTTTATGAAATTAACAATTTTGGGGTCCGGATATTTTATTCCGATGAAACAGCGTAACAATTCAGGCTATTTTTTGCAGATAGCGGCTGAGAATCTACTGCTGGACACCGGTTCCGGGATTCTGCGGCAGCTGATTAAAACCGGCTATTCGGTTTGGGATGTTTCAAAAATTTTTTACAGCCACCTCCATATTGATCATCTTGCGGATCTGCTGCCCATACTATTCGTTCGAAAATATTCGCAGCCGGAACAGAAAAATGTGGAGCTGTCGATCTACGCTCACCAGGACTTACATAAGATTATTACCGGGTACGAAGAATTGTTTGGTAAATGGATTTTGAATGAAAACCATCCGTATCGGTTTCAATCGCTGCGTCCGGGACAATTTACATTTGAGCATTTTATATTGAAAGTGTATCAGGCTGTACATACCGAGCAGAGTCTGATGTACCGTTTCGAAGATGCGAAAGGGAAATCACTACTCTATACCGGTGACACAGAGCTCTCTGATGTGCTGTTTGAAGCCGCGGCTGGGGTTGATCTCCTCCTAACGGAATTTTCCGGTGTGGATGAAGACCCAAAGCCTGGTCATCTGTCTCCTGCTAAGATTTCCCTTTTACTGGAAAGATGTCGCCCAAAACGGACAATTCTATCTCATTTCACACCGGAGACCGAACAGACTGCAGTGATTGGGCAAATTGCAATTCCCCCGGATTGTATTGTCGAAACAGCGGAGGATTTCAAAACCTGGCAGTGTTGATATTACTCTTTTTTAAATTGACTTTCTTCGCAGGTTGAAAGCCCGATAATTGAATAGAACGGACAGAATCGAAACAGAGCAGTAACGATGGGGATCAATCCGATGGCACCCCACCATCTGTTGTAAAAAACACCGAGACCGACCAGCGTCAACCCGACGATCCAGCGCCCGATTTTATCCGTTTTTCCTATATTACGTTTCATCATGGACCTACTTTTTGTATTCTAATACTTTGTATTTGAGACAGGTTCCCGACTTTCGTTACGCCGAATAGCCGGTAAAAACGCCCCGGCATCGTCGATCCCGAGGCGTTTTTTACTATTGTGAGCGGTGTTAGTGTAAGATATTTACCAGGGATTTGAAAAGGTCGCTCTGCTGCCGGAGTGTCTCTTCATTGCCGTAGACACAGAAGGTGTTCTGATCGAGAATCCGGCTGACGAATGTTTTGAAATTACGAATATCCTGCACGGTGGTTTTCAGAATGTCGTCGCGGTCCTGTTGGAGCTGATCACGGGTGACATTTTCAAAATAGTAGCGCACTGCGGTGTTGCCTTGTTGGGATGCGGTCTTCGGCTGGTCCAGATCGGAGATAGTGCCGATAATGTAGCGGGTCATTTCAGTGTTGTCCGCCTCAAATGTTTCGAGATAGTCAGGAGTTTCATCAAATATTTTGATCGTATTTTTAAGGTTAGGGTCCCGATAGGAAGCAAAATAGGCATTACCGTCGGGCGAAAAGCCACACCAGCCGCCATAGGCACCGCCGATGACACGAATATTATTGTACAGGTAGTCACTCGACAGAATCTGGTTAAGGACTCTGATTTTTCCATTCCATTTCTGTCCCAAGTTTATAAAATTGGAACATTTGATGACATACTGGACTTTTGATGCGGACATTAAGCCTTCATTTTTCGGCTCGGGATTAAATTTCCATGAATGATACATCACCTTCTGGTTGGGCTGATCATTCAAATAGTTTTTGAATCCCTTTTTAAATAATCTGTAATCCTCTTTTTCGCAGGTCACCGTTACCGTCAGATTGCTTTTACTAAATACGATATCCGAAATATCCTGGAGCTTTTGGATGATTTCATCAGTATTTTCATCAAAACCGGTTGTCAATTCTGTCAAAAACCAATAGTACTCGATGCCGCTGATCAATTCGGAAAACATACCCTCGTTGCTATGGTAAGATTTGGCTCTTTTCGAAGCGAAAGCATAGCCGTTTGATTTGACAGCCGCCTCCATCTGGGACTGATGCCGGACGAGAATTTCTTTCAATCGCACAGGATCATCGAGAATCGAATTGTTTACAACTTCATCGGTTAATTCGAACAGTTTTTCGATTTTGGTATGCATTGCTTTTGTGTTTATAAATAATTTCGGCAGCAGCTGGTCGTCACTCTGATCGCCCAGATAGGAGCCAAGAAAAACATTGAATCCGCCGGTATGCATCTTCAGGGCGTTATCCAGCTCGCCGAACGAGTAGTTTTCCGTGTTCAGACTTCCCAGGACCACGGTCAGCAGTTTTGCATAGGGCAAAAGCTCCACCGGAATAACCCGGAGATCGTATAGAAGTCGCACGTAGATGACATCGTTCGTAAAGGTGTTGTAGCATAAAACAGGGGCGTTTTTAACGCTTCGTTTGCGGATTTGAAAATAGTTTGCCTGGGGATTGATATCGCTCAGATCAAGAAGTGGGATAGTTGCAAGTGCCTCCGGAGAGTCCTCCTGTTGCTGGTAGGCAATTAAATTTTTCGTTTCTTCAATTAATTGGTCGATTTCTGCTTCCGAGAGGCGGGCTTTATAGTCAGCCAGTTCCGCCGCGAGTTTCGTATTGATTTCTTTTTCCATTCCCGGTTTCGGACATAATGTCAGAAGAACGGCGTGGTGATTCCGGATAATGAATTTGTCAAGAATGGTCTCCAGGTAACCGGTCTGGATGCCGGATTTCAATTCAGCCAGCGGTTTTTCCCATTCCAGTGATAAAAACGGATCATCGGCATAGAGCCAGCCGTTCAATTGCGTAAAGTGATAGGTCAGCCCTTTCTGGGCGTCATCACCTTCGCGCAAGCGAAATTCATAGCGGTTCAAGGTCGCTTCGACCGCCTCCCGATCGACGCCGCTTTTCAACACCTCACTGATTGTGCGGTGGACAATTGCATGAAAGGAGTCGGCATCGGCAGGATTAGTATTTTGGACAGTAATCTGAAAGACATTTTGCTTCATATCATTCAAACTGGCACTGACATCACGACCGATCCCGGCTTCCTGCAATGCCAGTCGAATGGGGGCGGATTCCTGATTGACCAGCACCTCTGCCAGAATACCAAGCGCCATCGCCAACTTTCGGTCGGTATTCGTACCCGCCACATAACTCAGTGCCAAATAACTTTGATTCTGTGTGTCACTTCCTTCAGGCACGGAATAATAGGCGGTGATTGTTTTCATTTGGGGAAATGGCTCCTGAAGCGGCATGGAAATTTGAACTTCCGAGCGGGAATATTTCGAGAGATATGCCGAGTCGATAAACTGCAGTTCGCTGTGAATATCGCCATTACCGTAGAGAAAAATAAGGGCGTTTGACGGGTGATAATAGGTGCGGTGATAATTCAGGTACTGATCATAGGTCAGAGTCGGAATAGCGCTTGGATAGCCGCCGGAGCTGAGTGAATAGCCGTTATCCGGAAACAGTGCTTTGTTGATCTGGTAATACAGCTCCCGGGTAGGACTTGAGAAAGCACCTTTCATTTCATTGTAAACGATCCCGCGAATTTCAATCGGTGCCTCCCGGTCGGTCAGTTCATAATGCCAGCCTTCCTGCTTGAGAATCCGCGGATCTTCGTAGATCAGGGGATTAAAAACAGCGTCTAGATAGACATGCATCAGGTTGAAAAAATCTTTGTCGTTCATGCTGGCAACAGGGTATATGGTTACATCGCTGCCGGTCATGGCATTTAAAAATGTATTCAGTGAACCCTTGGAGAGAACATCAAACGGACTCTTGACGGGAAAATTCTTTGAGCCGTTCAGAACACCGTGTTCCATTACGTGGGGAGTACCGGCGTCGGAATCGGGAATTGTTTTAAACGCGATAGAAAAGGTTTTATTTTCATCATCGTTAGGAATTTTAAACAGATGAGCGCCGCTTTTTTCATGTTCGAAGTAAAGACACTCGGCGTTGACCTCTTTGACAAATCGTTTTTCCAGCAAATTGAAGCCGTAATAGTAATTACCGACTTCAAAATCGGCATAAAGGGCAATAGTCAGTAACAGGCAACCCACGCACAGAACAAATAAGGTTTTTGCCATAGATTTCATAAGCGATTTTCCTCCAGGTGCATTTACATGAATTATATAAACATTTTCTACTGAATGATACCAAACAGGTTTTGGTATCATTAGATGATCAGGCACACGAAACGTTGCCATATCGCCAAAATAGTTCGGATGGTTCCGGCAGCCGGACCAATTGGATATTGAGAATTTTGATTTGAAAGAACACTTGAGCCCCGGCCAAAATTACGCCAATTTTCCAAAAAATGCATGTAAATTGATACTGAAGTCGTTGAACATCGAAAATCATTGAATATTTGGACAGACGGAAGAGACATGTCTATATCAGGGATTGATACCACTTCTTGATTTTACCGGTAACCTGACGTAATTTTCACCAAACAAAGGGAGAATTAATGTTAAGAACAGCCAGCGAAGAGGAAATCCGACAGGGGAAGGTCACGGATATCTATTTTGAACGAGCCGAACAGATTCTCAAAGCCAAAAAGATCAACCGAACCGTCAGAGCCGAATTCACAGTGAATGCATTCCCGGGGAATATTCCCTGGGCGGTTTTCAGTGGCTTATCTGATGTAGTCGACCTGCTGGCTGATAAACCGGTGGATATCGAGGCAATCCCCGAAGGTACGGTGTTTACACCTGAATTGCCGGTTATGACGATTTCCGGAAAGTACCTTGATTTTGGTGTTTTTGAGACAACAATCCTGGGATTGATCTGCCACGCTTCCGGAATCGCAACCCAGGCTGCCCGGGTAGTCAGGGCGGCTGAAGGTCGCACGGTGCTCTCTTTTGGCACCCGGCGGATACACCCGGCGATCGCGCCCGTTATCGACCGCAATGCTTACATTGGTGGCTGCAACGGGCTCTCAACGAAGTTGTCGAGTGAAATCCTCAGGATTCCTGCCTCCGGGACGATTCCTCATGCTCTGGTATTATTAATGGGCGATACCGTGGAAGCCGTCAAAGCCTTTGATAAAGTTATTGAGAAAAAGGTGCCCCGGATCGTCCTGATTGATACATTTCATGATGAGCAGTTTGAAGCGGTCAATGTGGCTAAATCGTTAAAAGGAAAACTCTACGGGATTCGCCTCGATACACCCGCTTCCCGCCGGGGGAATTTTTTACAGCTCCTGAAGGAGGTGCGCTGGGAGTTGGATATCCGTGGCTTCAAAGGGGTGAAAATTTTTGCTTCCGGCGGTTTAAAGGTGGATGACATCATCACACTAAACGAAGTGGTGGATGCCTACGGAATCGGCAATGCCATTTCCAATGCGCCGGTCCTCGATTTTTCCATGGATATCGTCGAAATCAACGGGAAACCGGTCGCGAAACGGGGTAAAAAATCGGGGCATAAGGTCGTCTTGAAAGGGCGACAGCCATTTGAGTATATTGCGGTTTTAGCCTCAACGAAACCGCCCAGAACGCGCCTGATTAGCAGAAGTTATCTGGAAAAGGGCAAACCGGTTGCCAAATTACCGACAGACAATGCAATCCGCAATTATGTACTAAAACAAATTTGCGATCTACCGCTTTATAAATGAATCGGTTTTACCGTCAGTTTGATCATACTTCCGATCTCGGTGTGGAGGTTCGTGGTAAGGATTTGAGGGAACTGTTTGCCAACGCCGCCCTTTGTCTGACCGATTTGATTGCCGGTATTTCCTCCATTGCGCCGAATGTGCGAAAAAAAATACAGGTTCATGCCGATGACCGGGAACTCCTGCTGAGGGAATTTTTAGCGGAAGTCCTGTACTGTTTTCATGTGCATAAATTTCTCCCGGCAAAGGTTGAAATCGGTGGTTTTCAGGATGCTGAACTGTCGGTGCTGCTTTTGGGAGATTACCTGGATCTAAACCGACATCCTGTGAAGCGGGAGATCAAGAGCGTCACATTTCATCAGTTGAAAATTGAAGAAAAGAGCGGTGGATTCAAAGCCCGCTTTATAATGGATATATAGCAATGGAACCGATTATACGGCTGACGCCCTGTCTCTGGGAAATTCACCAAACCGGCGATATGCGGGTTCCGGGAAGGATTTACGCCTCGGAAAAACTGATGCGTCAGATTCAGCAGGATGAGAGTCTGAAACAGGTTCGCAATGTGGCGTGCCTGCCGGGAATTGTAAAATATTCACTGGCTATGCCGGATATTCACTGGGGTTACGGTTTCCCCATTGGTGGCGTTGCGGCAACCGATGCCCGCTCAGGTGTCATTTCGCCGGGTGGAGTGGGTTATGACATCAACTGCGGGGTTCGTCTGCTCAGAACAGACCTCAACGCCGATGATATTCGTTCGCGCATTAAAAATCTCGTTACGGCGCTGTTTAATGCCGTTCCCAGCGGCTTGGGCTCGCATGGTGCCATCCGGAAATTGAAGCGCAAGGATGTTCGCGAGGTGTTGTTGAAGGGAGCCGGCTGGGCGGTGGAAAATGGGTTTGGAAACTCGTCGGTTCTGAATTTTATCGAAGATAATGGTCAACTGGCTGGTGCCGATCCCGACGTAATTTCGGAACGCGCTTATCAGCGGGGCATGCCGCAGCTCGGTACTCTTGGCTCCGGGAATCATTTTATTGAAATCTCGCGGATCAGCGATATTTTCGAATCCGAGATTGCGGAAAAACTGGGTCTGATTCCTGGAAATATTGCTGTTTTTATTCATACCGGCTCGAGGGGACTGGGATATCAGGTTTGTGACGATTTCATTAAAGTCACTCTGGCGGCGACCCGCAAATACGATATTCATGTCCCCGACCGACAGCTAGCCTGTGCACCGCTGGACAGTCCGGAGGGGCGTGATTATCTCGGTGCTATGCGGGGAGCGGCGAATTTTGCCTTTGCCAATCGACAGGTCATATCGGCATTGATTGAAGAGGCACTTTTGAAGGTTTTGAATATCAGTCCCGCCGATCTTGGATTCCGACTGATCTGGGATATTGCCCACAATATTGCCAAAATCGAAGACCATGATGTGGATGGTCAGGAGCGACAACTTTGCGTGCATCGCAAAGGTGCTACCCGGGCATTCGGTCCCGGTCGGAGAGAATTACCGCCGGAGTACCGGGAGACCGGGCAACCGGTGCTGATACCCGGAGATATGGGCACCGAGTCCTATTTGTGTGTCGGAACATCGCAAGCGATGCTCGAAACGTTTGGCAGTTCCTGTCACGGCGCCGGAAGAGTTCTTTCGAGGACTCAGGCGAAGAAAAAGAGCCGCGGCAGAAACCTTTATGGTGAATTGGCAGAAGCGGGTATTTTTGTAATGGCTGAGGGGAAAACTACGATGGCAGAGGAGATGCCCGACGCTTACAAAGATGTCACCGAAGTTGTCAATACGATGCATCAGGCGGGAATCACAAAGAAGATCGCCCGCTTCACACCTGTGGGAGTGGTGAAGGGGTAGGCGGATTTATTTTTACCCGTCACGATGCTCCCGCATCACATTGTGTGTAATCACCCGGAAGAAATATGGACTGGGAGTAGCGAAATCAGGGGGGCTTCACCATACATCGGAATTCGGAGAGATTCGATTGTGCAGATGAATTATTCCGGCTGAACAGCTACGGATTTCATATCTGTGAAATTCTTAATAGGCCGGACTATTTACAAATGTTTTCCGTAATCTGATTCAGCAGTTTCGCCAATTGCTCCGTATTGGAAAGACCAAAAGCGCCGTATACAAAATGGTGGCATTTACGAAGGATACCGGGACCGTGAAAGGGGTCTTTAACGATGTAGTGATCACTGCCCGGAATCCGGGGAGCATGGCGAATATGGAAGATATATTTATCAAACAGATCGTTGGCTTCTTTGATGGAATTTTTTTTAATAATGAAAAGCCGACAGGATTCGTCGCCCATATCGTAATACGCCTGAAAACCTTCACCGAAAAAGGAATAGCCCAGCAGATTTTCGGCGACGAACTGGACCGATTTGGGACGCAAATTTTTCTCGGGAAATACTGTGATTGTTTCAGGAAGAGTCGTATTATTTCCAAGAAAATCCACAATCCGGCGGGCGAATTCGGTCAGAATTTCATTTTGATGATCGGGCAGATCATAGGTATGGATTTTTACGTAATGACGTCCGGTTAGAATGTACACCCCGGAACCGGTAATGTAACTTTCTGCTCCGATATCAAAATACTGCCCGTCAGCAGGGCGCTCCTGACTGTAAATGCCAAATGCGTGGAGTGGGGAGATGTGGGTATATACTTCCAGGGTGATTTCCTGCTTTTGCCTGTTTCTGTAATACACCACATCGAGCTGCTTCAAATCGTAGCTCAGATAGAGCTCGGCGGCGCCGTTGATATAGTCAAAAAGATTTTCCGGTGTATATATCTCGATATCCCTGAGTGGTTTCCATTTACCGATTTTGGGGTACTTACGTTGTTCGACACAGTAAGCCTTATTGGGATAAATAATGCCCGTGGTGATTGTGATAAACAGTATTGCGCAAAATATCAGGTGTGGAAAGCGGCTGTTTTCTGGCATGGTCGATCCTAAATAAAAAATTGGTAGGGTACGTTGTTCAAAGTACAAATTTCTGTGATTTTGTGTTTAATGTCGAATCCTTTGGAGCATTGGACGCTGCAGGTGTGGCAGTCATGACACCAATTTGTACTTGATTCCAGAGAGGCGAGCAGATCCCTGGCAGCCCCGTAATTTTTATATGCTGCGGCGTACATATGCGCCCGCATCAGGTCGGGAATCGGTAGTTTGTGAGGGCACTGATCGAGACAGATCCGGCATCCCTGACAATAAACGCCACCGCTGGGTGAACTCTGCCCGATTTCGAGGATATCGGAATCTCTTTCTGTAAATTTCAGGTTTTCCATCACAGCAATGTCAGTATTCATCTGGTCAAACGTGGTAAAGCCCGGAATAATGGTGTGGATATTGGGATTTTTCAGGGCAAACCGAATAGCGGCTTGCGGATCGACCGGTTTCGTCCGGGCTTCATCCAGATAGCCGCCGGCAAGAGTCTTCATACCGATGATTCCCAGACCGGCAGCCGCCGCCTTTGCAATCGCATCATTCATCTGCGCCAGGTGATCCTGTTTAAAATTATAGGAGGTCAGAACGACATCGTAAAACTGGCTGTCTATCGCCGCCTGGATGATTTCCGGTTCGTTCCAGTGGGTGGATACTCCGGCAAAGCGGATGCGCCCGTCTTTTTTCAATTGCGCCATCGCATTCATGAAGGGTTTATAGAGCGTCATTGCCCGGGTGTAGGCGCTGTGCAGATATAGAATATCCACATAATCGAGATCGAGCCGGGCAAGGCTTTCGTCGAATTTTTGCAAAAAACCCTTTTCCGTAGCCCTTTCAGTAAATGTACCCTTTTCGCGATCACGGGCATTGTCGTAAATTTTGGTGGCAATGACGTAAGAGTCGCGGGGGTAATTCCTGATCACCGAGCCGATAATTTTTTCGTTGCGACCTTGCTGGTAGCCATGCGCGGTATCCAGGTGGACAATGCCGGCATCCAGAGCGGCTTTTACCAGATTCGGATTATCGGAATTCATAACGCCCATACTGATGACCGGCAGCTTCAGACCGGTTTTGCCGAGCGTCCGATACACCGGTTTGATCTTCTTTTCTACCGGTGAAACCGTCTCCAGAGACCTCTCCGGTGAGAGTATTACGTAGCCACCGAGACCGGCGGCGGATTTCAGGAAATTACGACGATTCAAATGTTTCATCGGTATTCTCCTTATCTCTTTATGTTAAACCTAATCGGCAAAATAGGCAACTTTCCCGTCGACAATCGTCATCATGATGCGGGCATCTTTAATTTTTTCCGGGGCAATCTCAAATAAATTCTGATCAATGATGACCATGTCAGCCAGTTTTCCGGGAGTTATTGAACCTTTGAGAGACTCTTCGAAAATGGCATAAGGGGGAGACACCGTATAGGCTTTTAGGGCTTCTGCAACGCTGATTTTCTGTTCCGGAACCCAGCCGTCCGGATTCTTTCCATCTAGGGTCTGGCGGGTGACGGCACCATAAATTCCCCAAAGCGGTGAAGGTGGGGCAACATACCAGTCACTTCCGAAGACCAGATGTGCATCGGCATCCAGCAGGCTGCGGTAGGCGTGGGTGGTCTGAATGCGATCCCCGATCAGCGGCTCCGCCCAGCGTCCATCGTCAATAGCATGGTAGGGTTGCATGCTGGGAATGACCTTCAATTTTGCAAAGCGCGGAATATCGGAGGGACACAGATGCTGGGCATGCTCGACCCTGAAACGCCGGTCACGGTCACCGTTTTGCCGGATAACCTTTTCGTAAATGTTGAGAATAATGGTATTGGCTTTATCCCCGATGGCGTGGGTGATGGATTGCAAACCGGCTTGATCGGCTTTGAGGATCATGTTTAGCAATTGCGACTCGTCCACGACCTGCAATCCGTAATCTTCCGGTTTGTCGGTGTAGGGCTCATGAAACAGCGCTGTATGGGAACCCAATGAGCCGTCGACGTAGGATTTAAGGCTGCCAATTCGCAGCCATTCGTCGCAGAAATTGTCTTCCCGTAATGTTTTTTCCAGTTTTTTCCAGGTAGTTAGTGGGACGGCTGCGGAAATCCGAATCCTGAGTTTATCCTGCTCCTGATAATGCCGGTAAATGCGCACGTCATCCCAGGTGCCCATATGGTGAACCGAGGTGACGCCCTGTTCGAGAAGGTACTGCATGGCGGCATCCAGAGCACGGAATTTCAGAGAATCGCTGGGCTCTTTGATGTACGGTGAGATCAGGTCCATGGCATTGTCTTTGAGAATGCCGGTGAGATTGCCGGTTTTATCTTTTACAATGGTTCCACCGGGAGGCGCTACTGTGTTGTTATCAATGCCAGCAATCTGAAGAGCGAGGCTGTTTGCCAGTGCCATGTGACCGTCTAAACGACTGATCCACAGCGGATTAACAGGTGTGACTTCATCTATCCATTGACGGTGTGGGAGCTCACCTCCCCACACGCTGTGATCCCAGTCGCCGCCCAGTATCCAGTCCCCGGCTTCACAGCTCTTAACAAATTCAGCGATGCGGCGTTTAAATTCTGCGGGTGTTTTGGCGTCTCGCAATTGCACCGAAGAGAGGCGAAAACCACCATCCAGCAGATGCAGGTGTGAATCGGTAAATCCCGGGCAGACGAACATGCCGTCTGCATCAATGATACGTGCATTTTCAGGTGTTGATTTTTGGATCTGTCGGGTTGTTCCCGTCTGGACGATTTTATTACCGGCGATGGCAACTGCCTCGACCCACGGCTGGTGGGAATCGGCAGTCCAGATGTGAGCATTGATAATCGCCAGTGTCACGGATTCACCTGCATTCCGCGAACAGCCGAGAAAAATGAGCAGACCGGAAAAAACAAAACAAAGAATTTCTGTTTTCATCGATTGGACTCCCGGGTTTTTGCATTTGCCCATAATTTAAACGAATGCTATAAAATTGCTATAAAAAGAAAGGGCTGATGAATTCACCAGCCCTTGAGAAAATTGGATTGGATTACAGACCCAGTTTGACGCGTCCCATCCAAACTTCGGAGTCTTTGTCGTCGCGACTAAAAAAGACGACTTTCTTGCCATCATCGATAAACCTGTAAGGATAGATATCATCGAGGTAATATTTACCCTTTTTTCCGTAACCGTAGGTCTCTATATCCGAGATTGTGGATTTTTCAATGTCGATAACAGCCAGTCGCGGAATTTTCAGCGCTCGCCCGTTTTCGACCTTTTCCAGCTCTGCTACGAAAAACGTAATGGATTTTTTATCCCGGTTTTCAAAAAGAGTGTAATCTACGCCGTGGTCTTTTGACTGGAGATCCATATTGATCACATAGTGGGCTTTTAGTTCTCCGCCGGAACCAAAATGAAATGCATAGACGGTTTGATGATCACCAGATTCGCCGGAAATCAGCAAATCCCCGGAAGAGGAGAGGGCGTAGTTCTGTGACAGCGTCATATCCTTACCGCCCCAGGCTTTGGCTTTTTTCTGATTTTTCGGTGTCTGCATTTTCGTGGCGACGGTTTTCAAATCCGCATTGCTGAGATAGGCTATCTGACCGTTTGAGACTTTCAGGACCTGAATGTTATCACCCTCGGTAACAGCGACTCCGGGCAGCATATATTTACTGCTTTTTTTCTGTAGCGCTATTCCATAAAGCAGCACATCGTCGCCTTCTGTCAGAACGGCATTCTGAACTGACCACCAGCCGCCTTTTGATTCAAAATTGAATTTATCTCTAATGACGGCGTCTTTGCTGATCCTGACATACTGCCAGTTGATCGGGTTCGGATCCTTGTTTTTAATACCCGGTCCCGCCAGTGGTGCGAATACCAGCACCATTGAACCATCGTTGAGCACCTGGTGAAAGACAGGATTGACCTGATGTTCAAATTCGAAGGTTTCGTAATGTTTTTGCGACAGGTCTTCTGCGGAATATTTCATTGAAAGAAACACCTGCTTGGGTTCTTTCGTGTCATAATCCATCTGGTCACTGCGCCCGACAATCAAAATATCGCCACTGGCAGAGGCGTAATCTCGTTGACGTGCCCAGAGACTTCCATAGACAAAGTTCTGTTTGCCAGTGGTGATTTCAACGGTTGGTTCATCGGTAGCATAGGCGAGAAGCGATACCTTCTCACCGGCTTTTTGCGCCATGTTAATCACAAATTGGGGAGCACCTTCGGGAATATCCACTAATCCCTCAAACTTCGGTGTTACCCGCTGACTTTCGTTAAAATTGTATTTCCAGTACCAGGTGGTATAGCGGTAGCTGCCCTTATCTTCCACCGATTTTGTCCATTCACGGGTCAGGGTACCCTGTTTCAGGATAATTTGTCCTCCCAGATTTGGTTCCACGCGTACGACAGTCGGGTCCGACCAGACATCTTCCGGCGGCTTGGATGTGAGAAGATGCGCATAATTTTCGGTTGCCTGGTCTGATTCGAGCGCCTCTTTTTTCAGTAATTTAAAATCCTGATCAAACCGGTAGATCTCGTAGATGTCTGCTTTTTTCTTTTCCCGTTTGAAAATCAGCAGGCAGTTCTGACTCTCCTCATCATAGCTGAATGTCAACAGCTCACCCTTGCGGGCGTCCTTGGACAATTCCTGAGTATTATCTTTCTCAAGAACCTGAGCGACGGTGACAAAATTTACCCCTAACAAAACCGTCAAACATACAACGAATGCCTTCTTCATAAATCCCCTCCATTTTTTTATTTTGATTATGATATATTTTCTAATAAATAAAGTCAATAACAAAGTGAACAGCCCCGGAAATCTACGTCAAAAACAATCTATATGGATCTCTTGAGGCGATATTGACCGCTAATATTTAACCTTGATTTAAAGCCGAAACAGAGATATATTGAGCATGAAAAAATTGGGAGGAAGCAATGGCAAACGTATGGAACGAAATAAAAAAGAGTCTGGGTGAATGGGTCACCAAAGCCGCCGATAAAGCCGGAGAGATTACCCGCGAAGCCGCCGATAAAGCCGAAGAAGTGACCAAGCTGGGCAAGGTAAAACTCGATATTTTTCAGATTAAGCGAGACATGGAGAAGCAGTTTGCCGAAATGGGTGGTACGCTGTATCAATTGATCCAGGATAAAAAATTGAAAGACCTTGAAAAAAATGAAAATATAAAGGCTTGCACTACTGTTA
Source organism: Fidelibacterota bacterium (assembly GCA_049975265.1). Lineage (GTDB taxonomy): Bacteria > Fidelibacterota > UBA2242 > UBA2242 > UBA2242 > B118-G9. The sequence continues at coordinate 15,555 of JBNGDF010000010.1, read as the reverse complement.
TCAAGGATTTGGAAAAGAAGCTGAGAGAGAAGGAAAAGCAATATAAGTCGATTCAGGAATCGGGGCAGGCAGAAAAACCAAAGACAGACGAACCGAAAGTCCCCAAGTCATCCAAAAAGCGTTAATAAATTATAAATAGAGCATGAATCAGGGCGGGCAGATAAATCGATATCCCCAGTCACGGAGTCCTATCCTTCGACGCTATTTTGAAGAAATCAGTCAGGAAGACCCCTTGACGCCGGAAGAGGAGATTGAACTGGCTGCCAGGGTCAGGGCGGGAGATACACAGGCGCTGGACAAATTGCTGCGGGCAAATTTGAAGTTCGTTGTGTCCGTGGCGAAAAAGTACCAGCATCACGGTCTGTCGCTGGAGGACCTGATTAACGAAGGCAATATCGGACTGATCAAAGCCGCCCGACGATTTGATGAGACCCGGGGATTTAAATTTATCTCCTATGCCGTGTGGTGGATTCGGCAGACGATCTTACAGGCTATCTCGGAGTATTCACGATTGGTCAGATTGCCGCTGAATGTTGTCGGTAATCTGAATAAAATTACCAAAATAACCTCCGATTTTGAGCAGGAATACGAACGGGAGCCGACATCGGAGGAGATTGAGGAGATATTGTCCCAGGAAAAGATTGATATCGATATAGCCCGACAGTTGACAGAGGGGACGCTCAGCATCGACACACCCGTTGGCAAGGATAAAAACGGAACACTGCAGGATATTCTCTCCGGTCAGAATGATAATGAACCGGGCAAACTCCTGACGGAAGAGTCATTCCGCATCGAAATCAGACATGCTCTGCGCAGTCTTGAAGAGCGGGAAGCGAAAGTCGTCCGAATGTATTTCGGAATCGGGCAGGAACTGCCAATGACGCTGGAAGAGATCGGCAATGAACTTCATCTGACCCGGGAACGGGTCCGGCAGATTAAAGAGAAGGCGCTGCGAAAACTGAGGCACACCTCCCGGGCACTTAATCTGAGAGGCTATCTGGGGCAATAAAAAATATTGACAAATTGTTTCGGAATTGTTAAACTGAATTGTCAATGAAAACCAATATCGAAATATATAAAGAATAACGGTTCAAAAGGAGATATGCAGAAGCAATCGAAGATTGTTCTCGTCTGGAACCCGACCAAGAAGCACAGGAGCTTTGCCCTTTCGAAAAAGCATCTGATCCTGTTATTCTGTTTCGTATTTATCATTTTTATCGGGGCTGTTGTCGTCGGTATTAACATCTTTTCCAATTCCATCTACAATGCCAAAGTGGTTCGACTGCAGAAGAACAACAGCCGACTGGTAGGTACTCTTTATGACCTGAAAAACCGCATTCAGCAGGTTGAGTCGGAATTACATGTGCTGGCTGAAAAAGACCGGGCAATCCGAACCTATATTGATATCCCCGTCATCGATCGGGATGTCCGCAAGCTGGGTGTTGGAGGCAAGTACAGTTTTCAGGGGGAGGAGCTGGATAATCTGATTCCTGATGACATAAAAATTTCCGACCTGGCTGTGGATTTAGACCATTTGAGCCGGGAGATTAAGCTGGAGCGAATCAGTTACGAGGAAATCTATAACGCTATTCAGCATCGTTCTCCCCAGATCAAATCCACGCCTTCGATTCGACCGGTCAATACCGGCTATATTTCGGATGGGTTTGGCTATCGGCGTGATCCTTTTACCGGCGAACGGCAATTCCACTATGGTGTTGACATATCGGCTCCCACCGGGACACCGGTCTATGCCACTGCGGACGGCGTGGTTCGCAGCACCAACTTTAGCGGAACGTATGGGAAAATCATAAAAATCGACCATGGTTACGGTTATTCCACCTTTTATGCGCATCTCTCGAAAATGCTGGTGAAACCGGGTGATGTGGTCAAGCGGGGGCAGAAGATCGCCGAGGTCGGTTGCACGGGACGCAGTACGGCATCTCATCTGCACTATGAGATTCGCCAGTTCCGGATCAACAAAGACCCACTCGATTATTTCTTTACCGGCTACGTACGGTAATTGCAATATTACCAGTTAGTAAGACCACCTGTAAATCAGCTTTAATAATCGGCTGATTTTTATTAAGTTTTGTTCACCATGAGCGCCGGAAAATATTATATCGAAACCTACGGATGTCAGATGAACGAAGCGGATTCGGAGATCATTGCCGGAATCCTTCAGCAGAATCACTATGTTGCCGCTGAAGAGCCCGGGGAGGCGGATATCATTTTCGTCAATACCTGCAGCGTACGACAGGGTGCGGAAAACCGCGCTTTGGCGAGGTTAGCTCAGTTTAAATCGATGAAAAAAAAGAATCCACATTTATTAATTGGCTTTGTTGGCTGTGTCGCTCAGCGGGACCGCGGGCGGATTGTTACTGAACGACCCTACATCGATTTCGTGTTAGGACCGGATGCCTATCGCCGGATTCCTGATCTGCTGGATAGCCAAACCTGCCCTGTGATAGATGTACATCTGTCGAAACATGAGGTTTATTCCGGATTGGTGCCGCATCGCAGGAGTATTGTCAACGCCTGGATATCGATCATGCGCGGGTGCGACAAATTTTGCGCCTACTGCATTGTTCCGTTTACAAGAGGCAGGGAGCGAAGCCGCTCGGTTGATAGTATTCTCGAAGAGGTCAATCGGGCAGTGGGGGATGGTTTCCGGGAGGTAACTCTGCTGGGGCAAAATGTCAATTCTTATAGCAGTAACGGTTACATGTTTCCCGACTTATTGAAAAAAGTGGCACTGGTGCCCGGTCTTCAACGCATTCGTTTTACATCGCCCCACCCCGCGGATGTTACCGTTGAGATGCTGGCGGTAATGCGGGAGTATGACAATATCTGTAAGCATATCCATCTGCCACTGCAATCCGGCTCGAGTCGGATTTTATCCAGAATGAAACGTACCTATACGCAGACCGATTTTTTAGGATTGGTGGAGAATATTCGCAACTATCTGCCCGACTGTGGACTGACTACCGATATTATTGTCGGCTTTCCCAGCGAATCGCGCAGCGATTTTGAAGAGACGCTTCAGGTGATGGATGAGGTAGTTTTTGACAGCGCCTATATGTTCAAATATTCGCCCCGACCGGGCACGGCAGCTGCGAAGATGGCTGATGACGTTCCCGAGGCAGAAAAAGCCGAGCGCTTAAACCGTATTATAGCAAAACAGAAAAAGCATACATCTTTCCGCTACCGCCAGGCTGTCGGCACCATTCAAAGCGTATTGGTTGAAGGAGTCAGCAAAAAAGATCCGACAGAAAAAATTGGTAGGACGGATTCAAATAAACTGGTAATTTTGAAAGAAGGCAGGGCGGAAATCGGTGATATGGTGGATGCCCTGATTAGCGGCACTGCCGGAGTAAGTCTTTTTGGCAAAATTACTCAAAAAAGAGGGTGATATGAAATACGTAAAATTACTCCTTTTGGTACTGGTCGTACTTCTGCTGCTGGTATTCGTGGTGCAGAATGTGGGGCAGAAAATCACATTGAAATTCTTCAGCAGCAGCTATATGTTTACCACGGAAATGATTATTGTCTTGCTGATTGCGCTGGTGATTGGATTTTTAGCGGGTTATCTGATTGCCGGATTTCAGATTTTGGAGCAGAAAAAGGTTAACCGCATCCTGAATAACGAGTATAAAAAGCTGAAAAAGGAGATCGACCTGCTGCGTAACCGGGAACTCGAAGACGTCGAAATAAAGGAGTGATCAATAAAAGGAAATATCCATGACCACACTTGAGATCATTTTAGCCGTTATTTTTGGACTTATAGTAATCGCCATCGGCGCCACACTCATCGGACGCAGAAAATCCGAAACACCACCGAAATCGATCCTCTACACTCAGGCGCTGAATCACATTTTACAAAAAGAGGATAACAAGGCGATCCGCGAATTGAAGGCGATTATTGAAAAGGACACCAACCACATCGACGCCTATATAAAATTAGGATATGTACTACGCAGGACCGGTCAGATCAAACCGGCGGTGAAGGTGCATCAGGCGCTCCTGTACCGTCAGGATATCGACAAACTGCAAAAGCTGGAAATCATGCGTAATCTGGTCCTGGATTACATAGAAATGGGTGAAAAAGGACTTGCGCTGTCCGTGGCGCTGAATATACTCGATGTGGATAAGAAAAACATTTGGGCGCTGGAAAAAATCTGGCATCTGTATCGTGATCTGAAGAAATGGAATAAAGCGCTGGAATACATGGAAAAGGTGTTCCAAATTCGGAAAGAGGTCAATAAACGCGCCATGTCGATTTACAAGGTTCAGGAGGGACTGGAAAAATTTAGCGCCGGGAATTATCACGAGGCGCGGCTGCTGTTTCGGAAAGCCATGAAGTTAGACCCCCTCTGTGAAGCCGGTTACTACTATATGGCGGAATCCTATTTGAAAGAGAAGCGGGACGCCGAAGCCGTGGAGTGGTGGGAAAAGTTCGCCGACGTAGCGCCGAAAAAAGCCTGGTTGATCTACCCGCAGCTGCAAAAAGTGCTGTTTAATTACGGGAATTTCGGCAAAATCGAGGAATTTTATCTGAAAATCCTCAAAAAAGTACCGCACGATGCCAGAACGATTACTGAAATGTCCAGTTTTTACGAACGCAAAGGGAACCTGTCGAAGGCATCGGACCTGGTCAGCGATCTGATGGTGACCCAGCCGGACTCATTGATCGCCAAAATCGCCTATAGTAAAATCCTGATTGCCATGGAGCGGAACCGGGAAGCCGGAGATATCCTGGCTGACATCCTGAATCATCTCGATACGATTCGGGAGGTGCGTTGTTCCTACTGCGGTCACCTGGCTAATCAGCCGCTGTGGATTTGTCCTGAATGTGGAGTGGTAGATACTTTTCTGAATTGATTATGAGACGTTTATTGCCGTTATTTTTGCTGTTTATCAGCGTTTCTAGTTTTGCTCAAAGACTGGAGCAGTTTTTTAAGTATCTGGAAGAGGATAAGGTGGCGCAGGTCCGGCAGGCGATACCCGAATTAATCCGAAGGTATCCCCGCAATCCCGATGTACTGTATCTGTCGGCTCTGGTTGAAACCGACGCCGATAAGGCGCTGCTGATTTACAAAGATGTCCTCAGCCAGTATCCCAACAGTGAGCGGGCGGACGATGCCCTGACCAAAATTATCGAATACCTTTACACTAAGGGGCTGTATAATAAAACGATTGCCTATTCAAAACAGCTGATTGCCAAATATCCAGAGAGTAAAAATGTCGGCAATTGTGTTTATCTGATGTTGTGTAGCTTCAATGTCATGAATAAAAAGGATTCGGTGGATTACTATTATTCATATTATCTGGGTCGCTATCCCAATCTGGAGTTGCCATTTTCCGATTATCAGGTGGTGTCAACCCATATCACCGGTGATATGCCGGGGGCAGTCGCCACCCGTCCGGCAATTCCATCTGTTCCCGAACCAAAAACGTCAGCTGAAAGGTGGGCACTTCAGGTGGGCGCCTTTAGGAATCCTCAAAATGCGCTGGCGCTGAAAAACTGTTTGAGCACTTATGGCTATCAGCCCTATGTGCAAAAGATAAGGGGTAGGAGTGGCGACTTGCTGGCGATACGGGTTGGCGATTACGGGTCTCAAGAGGAAGCCAGCCGCGCCGGTGAACGGTTAAAGGCATTGCATAACATTGATTTTATTGTAATTAAAAAGAATTCATGGGAATGAATGCAACCCCGGTGGGTGCCACGGTCTTCAAAATCGCTGTTCCCGAGACAATCGGGAAGCTGGGTTCGACTCCCAGGCGTTCCCGCTAAAATAATATATTGATAATCTGCTGAAAGTAATTAAATTTTAGTAGAGGTTGAATCAATGAGAGAAAAAATAATATCAGATCCTGTTATTAAAAGAGTACTCACTGAACAAAATCAGGGACATGAAACAAGACGAGATATTTTTATCAGTTTGGAGAAAATATTTGAAAGGCCAGTAATATCATTTTTCACGAGTTTTCGATTTCCGGTGATGATAGAAAATGACGATGCAGATATGATTGAGGGTATACTACGTACTATGGATTGTACTAATGGGTTAGTATTAATTATTAATTCGCCGGGAGGTGATGGTCTAGCAGCAGAGAGAATTATTAATGTTTGTAGAAGTTATAGTGGAGAAAAAGGATACAGAGTGATTGTTCCTGGAAAAGCAAAATCTGCTGCAACAATGATTTGTTTTGGTGCTAATGAGATTTATATGGGTGCTACGTCAGAATTAGGACCTATTGATCCTTAACTTGCAATAACTGAAAATGGTCAAATTAGAAGATTTTCTATTTATAATATTGTAAAAAGCTATGATAGTTTATTTCGAGATGCGGTAAAATCGAAAGGAAATTTAGAACCATACCTTCAACAGTTATCTCATTATGATGCAAGAGAAATTAAGGAATATAAAGCTTCTTTGTCTTTGTCCGAGGATATTGCAATTAGAACCTTAGCATCTGGGATGTTAAAATCAATTGATGAAAAAATTATTAAAAGAAGGATTGGAATATTTTTAAGTCCAAGAGCTACTAAAACACATGGACGGCCAATATATAGAGATGACGCAGAAAAGTGTGGGTTGGTGATAAAAAAAATTGATATTCATGATAAAAAATGGGAACTAATTCATGAATTATATATTAGAACGAATAACTTTGTATCAACTAGTGTATCAAAATGTGTTGAAAATAAAAATAATTCATTTATTGTTGGGATAAAGGGAGGATAATATGGAAAATAATAAAAATACCAAGAAAATTAAAAATATAACTGATAGGAAGGGATTTTCGAACTCTAATGAGAATTTCCAAAAAATTATGAAAGAAATTGCTCCTTTTGTGAAAAAAAAGCATGTCAATATTCACTCAACTGCCGGAAAATGGAGCTGCAGTTCAAGTTTATATACAAAGTAATAATTTATAGAAATTTATATCTGTTTGATTTCTATTAATAAAAAGATATTTTATAATTGACGGTCCAGGGGTGCTGAGCCGGTTTGACGCTCAGCTGAGAAAATACCCTATGAACCTGATCTGGATAATACCAGCGAAGGGAGGAAATATGATTATCCAACGAAACACCCAAGTTTTTTTGATCACATGCCTCTGCATCAGCATGATGGCATCTCTGTATGCCGGCGATATAACCATCAGCGGTAAGGTAATCGCGGCAGACAGTGGTGAACCGGTTGCCTATGCCAATGTAATCCTGGAAGATGAGAGTGGGACCATTACCGACAGGGCGGGAAAATTTCTGCTGAGTGCCGCGGGTATTGGAGGGAAAATCACGATTTCCCACATCGCTTTCCGGGACACCACTCTTATCATTCATTCGAAAAATCTCGGGATAATCCGGTTAATGCCGACCGTTCTTCCCGGGCGGGATGTCCTGGTAACGGTGACTCGTGCTATTGAGGGAGTCACTCCGGTGGCATTTTCCAATGTCTCTGCCGAAGAGATCGAAATGCGATATACCGTTGAAGATGTGCCCATGATTCTGGCATTGGAGCCGGGTGTCTATTCCTACAGTGAAAGTGGTAACGGCACTGGCTATTCCTATGTTCAGATTCGGGGATTTGACCAGAGCCGCATTGCTGTAATGCTGGATAATGTTCCGCTCAACGACAACGAAAGCCATCAGGTCTACTGGGTGGATCACGCCGATATTCTCGCCGATGCACACGATATCCAGATTCAACGGGGGATTGGTAACAGCCTCTACGGTGCAGCGGCGTTTGGCGGCTCTATCAATGTCCAGACCCGGATTGCTCAGCCAGAACCTGAATTGGCGCTGACCACCGGTTATGGGACTTATAATACCCAGAAGATCAGTCTGCAGGCGAATTCCGGTGAAAAAATGGGCGAAAATCTCAGCGTCTATGCCCGTTTTTCGGCAATCAGCTCCGATGGATACCGGGAATATCATGACAGCCGCCAGAAAGCCTTTGCGGCGGGGATTGAACATCGTCACAGGGCGATGAAAAATCAGCTGCGGGTATTGATCGGCTACGAAAATGCCAATCTCGCCTGGGACGGTGTTCCGGCGGTGGATATTAAAAACCGAAAGACCCGACGTCAGGGTTACAAGGCTTACACCGATGATTTTCTGCAGCAGATTTACTCTTTGAACACCCTGTATCAAATCCATTCCGGTCTGGTTTTTCGGAATGTGGCTTATCTGGTAATGGGCAGCGGCTACTACGAGGTGGTAAAATCGGGCGAGAATTACTATAAATATAATCTCGATGTGACAGACCAATATCCCGATTCCGTCGAATGGACGTTGGAGACGGACCTGCTGAGGCGGAAATGGGTTGAGAACCGCTATTTTGGGATCACGCCGGGCGTTACCTTTCTGCGGGGACGGTCCCGGATTGATGCAGGGATGGAATTACGGTCTTTTGTCGGTGATCACTACGGGAGGGTGAAAAATTTCTCCGAGGATGAGTTGCTCAGTACCATTGGGTCGGATTGGTATCAATATTACAATTACATTGGAGAAAAACTTTCCGCTACCGCTTTCCTGCATGCTGCTATTTACGTCACAGATGCTCTGACTCTGATGGCTGATTTGCAGTATCAGCGGCATCAATGGCAATTGGACCAACATAAAATCGGTCATGCCGCCGGACATCAACTCTCTGCCGACTGGAATTTTATCAACCCTCGTTTCGGTGCCATGTACCGGGTGAATGAGCAGCTATCTGTATTTGCCAATTACGGCAAAGCCCACAAAGAACCGGCGGATGATCAGATCATAAATGCCGATGACGTGACCAGCGAGCCGGTAATGGCGGCGGCGGAGGCGATTGACGATCATGAATGCGGTTTTCAGTTCAGGAGCCAGCGTCTGTCAATCAAGGCGAATGCCTTCCGGATTGACTTTGATAATGAGCAATTGAAAAATATTGACGTGGAGCAGGAAGGCGAGTACGAGTATTATCAGGCGGACCGGACGTTGCATCAGGGACTGGAGGTGGCGCTGGGTCTGCAGGCTCATCCGCGCTGGAGCATCAGTCTCAACGGCAGTCTCGGCAACCACATTTTCAGCAGCGGAGAGCTGCAGGGTAATCGCATCCCCAATGTTCCGAATCTGCTCTTTAATGGCATTGTGACGGTGAAACCACTCAATTTTCTGAGTATGTATATCACAACCCGTTATGTCGGAAAACAGTATATCGATGATGAGAATATCGGCAAGAATTCCGACTATCTGATTTTCGACGGGGGAGTCCGGATCGATTTCAAGCATCTGGAAATCAGCGCGAAGGTCAACAACATCTTCGACGTTCTCTATTCTACCTACGGTTACGGATATGAATGGGAAGGGTATTGGGCGTATTACTGGCCCGGTGCCACGCGGAACGCCTTTGTTTCGTTATCGGTAAAACTGTAAGCTGAATTGTACGATCCGTTGATAACGCTTCTATTTCTCAGGGGATTCTGAGTCGCGGTTGTCCAATGATTCAATTTCCGCCTGGCATGGTGCGTTTTTCGGTACAATTCGTTGTAATTTTTCACAATACAATCCGATAAATGTCCGGCAGGTAAGCGACCCGTCGGACAGTTTATCCGGGAAACGGGCATATTGGCAGCTGAGATCACAGTATTTCGTCATCAAACAAATTCCTCTGGCTTTATCCTCTTTGATTTATACATGCATTACCATCCTGTGAAGTAGGGTGGAATCAACAGCAGGAATCCGACAATCAGAAAAACCACCTCCAGCGGCAGCAGCCATTTTGCCCATTTTTCCCAGGAAATACCCGAGAGGCTCAGCACGCCCATGGTGATGCCGGAAGTGGGAATAATCATATTGCTGAATCCGTCACCGAATTGAAACGCCAAAACAGCCGTTTGCCGGGTGACCCCCACCAGGTCGGCGAGCGGCACCATGATCGGCATCGTCAGGGCGGCTTTGGCACTGCCTGACGGCACGAAGAAATTGATTATCGAATGAATCACGAACATAGCCTGCGATGATACAACAGGGTGCAGATTCTGAATCGAACCCGCCAGCCCGCTCAGCATCGTATCGATGATCCGCCCGTCTTCCGCAATGATCAGAATACCCCGTGCCAGTACGATAATCAACGCCGTAGCGACCATATCTTTGGCACCGGCGACAAAGGCGTCGCTGAATTCCCTGACAGACAGTCTTCCGACGATTCCGATGATAATGCCTGTCAGAAAAAATACGGCGCAGATTTCTTCGATATACCACTGATATTTCAGCACGCCGAAAATCATGCCGAGCATACCGATAGCAAAGACCCAGAGCGCCAGTTTATGGTGCCTTTCGACACCCTGAAAGTACTCCATATCGCCCAGATGCAGATTTTTTCGTTTTCGCTTATCCATTTCGAACGTGACGCTCTTCTGCGGCGATTTCCTGATTTTTAAGGCATACAGCATGACAAAGGCAATTGCTACCGCCGTGCAGATGAGCCAGCAGATAAGTCTGTAAACGATTCCCGAAAAAAGCGGCAGCTCGGCGATCTGCTGTGCTATGCCGATGGTAAAAGGATTCAGAAAGGCACCCGCAAAACCGGAACCGGCGCCCACGAAAGGAATTGCGACACCTACAATGGAATCGTAGCCCAGCGCCAGGGATAACGGTACAAAGATCAAAATGAAGGGAATAACCTCTTCGCCCATGCCGAAGCTGCCACCGCCGATGGAAAAGATGACCATAAAGATGGGAATAAACAGGATTTCGATGAGTGGTGAACGTGTATGGGCATTGACGATCGCCTTGATAGCTGCGTCAATCGCTTTGGTCTTTTCAAGGACGGCAAAGACACCGCCCACAATCAAAACGAATCCCACAATCAATGCGGCGCTTTTGTCGGTGAAACCGCGGATCGGCGCTTTCAGAATTGCCCAAATTCCCTGCGGATTGCTCTCAACCGGCTGGTAGGAACCGGGCACCACGACACTGCGCCCATCCATCTCAGTACGGTTGTATTCACCGCTGGGAATCAACCAGGTCAGTCCGGCGGTGATGATAATTATACTGAAAATCAGCAAATAGGTGTTTGGGGCTTTGATAGTGGTCAGTTTCACAGCGACTTCTCTATATGATCCAGATGTTTCATAATGTTGCCGGAATTTAACGGATAAAAGGAAACCGGGCAAGGAATCAAAGATTTCTTGTGTTAATGCATCGGAGAATGTAAATTTACAAAACTAACAGTATCTGAAATAGTGAGGAGATGCCATGGAGCGAAGGGATTTTTTAAAGACAGTCGGTGCGGCGGCAATGGCAACGGGGATAACATCGGGTTTTGGAGGAATTGCCTGCTCGAAGCACAAATTTACGAAAGGAAGCGGTATGAAGCTGAGCTACGAAATCAAGCAGTTGAATCTGAGACACACCTGGACGATCGCCAGAAATTCCAGCGATTTCAAGCAGAATGTATTTGTAAAACTGGAAAAGGACGGCATTATCGGTATCGGCGAAGCCGCTCCCAATGTCCGTTACGATGAGACGCCTGAGTCCACGATAGAGCTGCTGAAAAAAGCAATTCCACTGTTTGCCGGTGCCGATCCATTTACATTTGTGGAATTGGGCTATGCCATCCAGAAACTTTGCGAAGGTCAGACTGCCGGGAAGTGTGCCCTCGACATTGCGCTGATGGACTGGGTCGGGAAAGCCCTGCGGCAGCCGCTTTACAAACTCTGGGGACTCGATCCGGAGAAATCACCGCTGACCTCTTTTTCCATCGGAATTGATACACCCGACGTGATGGCTCAAAAGACGAAAGAGGCTGAGCCCTATAAAATTCTGAAGGTCAAGGTTGGCAAACCGAATGATGAAGAGTTCATTAAAGCGGTACGTTCGGTGGCACCCTACAAACCAATCCGGGTAGATGCCAATGAGGGCTGGACCGATAAAGATGTGGCAATCCGTAAAATCGAATGGCTGGTGGAAAACGGTGTGGAGTTTATTGAGCAACCGATGCCGTCATATATGCTGGAGGAGACAGCCTGGTTGCGGGATCGCTCGCCCGTGCCGATCATCGCCGACGAAGCCGTCAAATCGGCGCGTGACATTCCAACCCTGGCGGAAGCCTATGACGGAATTAATATTAAACTGATGAAATCCGGGGGACTACAGGAGGCTCTGCGGATGATCTGGCTGGCGAAATCCCTGGGGATGAAAATCATGATCGGGTGCATGATCGAAAGTTCGGTGGCAATTACGGCAGCCGCCCAGCTCTGCTCGCTGATTGATTACGCCGATCTGGACGGTAACCTGTTGATCAGCAATGATCCCTATGTGGGTGCGACACTCGTCGATGGTCATGTAGTTGTCAACGACAATCCGGGCATCGGCGTCAGAGAAGCCTGATCAATGGTGAAATAAATCAGAAAAGCCTCATGTCACGGCGTGGGGCTTTTTTATTTGGTAAATTTCAAAAAGTTTTCAGATGAAAAATGTGGGAAAAAAGGTCATCCAAAAAGCGCTACTTGATTGGTATCAGTGTAATCACCGGGAATTACCCTGGCGCCGGACGAACAATCCGTACCATATCTGGGTTTCCGAAGTCATGGCACAGCAGACTCGGGTTGGGACGATTATTCCGTATTATCGGCGTTTCATACAGCGATTTCCCGATATAAATTCTCTGGCGGCTGCCGATCGGCAGGACGTTCTGAAAATGTGGGAGGGACTGGGGTATTACCGCCGGGTGCACCATCTGCATCAGGCTGCCCGCTTCATTACTGATAGATATAAAGGGGAATTTCCGAAGGACTTTGCTGATATCGTGGCGCTGCCCGGTGTCGGGGAATATATCGCAGCGGCGATTGCCAGTATTGCATTTTCACAGCCCTTTGCTGTTCTTGACGGCAATGTTAAACGGGTCTTGTCACGTCTGTATTGTGTTGATAAGGCGACCAACGATCCCACTTCACAGAGGCATTATCAAACACTTGCCGGAAATATGCTGGACGGGAGAAATCCCGGCAATCATAATCAGGCGCTGATGGAACTGGGTGCAATTATTTGTCGACCGACCAATCCGGTTTGTGGTGAATGCCCGGTTGGAAATTGCTGTTGTGCTCATCAGAGCGGCAGAGTGGAAGACTATCCACGGCGAATTTCAAAAAAGGAGGTACCAACGTACCACATTGCCGTGGGTGTCATTCACAAAAACGGGAAACTATTGATTACCCAGAGAGAAGAGACCGGTCTGCTGGGCGGATTATGGGAATTTCCCGGTGGTAAGATGAAAGATGGAGAGAGTGCCGAAAGCGCCTGCCGGCGGGAAGTTCTTGAGGAGACCGGCTTGACCGTTAAAATCGAACGGTTTTTAACGCAGGTGCGGCATGCCTACAGTCATTTCAAAATCGAAGTAGATGTCTTCATTTGCGATTATATCCGGGGCGAAGTACAGCTGAAAGGTCCCGTAGATTTCCGCTGGGTCGGAATTGAAGAATTAGACCGGTTTCCCTTCCCGAAGGCGAATCATAAATTTATACCTTTGCTGAAACAATTATTCGGATAAAAAGTATTTTGCTATCGGTTTTGAAGTTAGAATCAGCGATGTCGTTTTACAAACGTACAATGCGATCGAACTTTTCGGCGACCGTCAGTGAATGTGTGATACAGATAATGGTCTGATTTTGAAAGACGTTCAGCAGGTCGGTCAGGATTTCCTGCTCAACGTCGCGATCCAGGGCTGAGGTGAATTCATCCAGTACCAATATTTCAGGGTCACGGATCAGCGCCCGTGCCAATGCCAGACGTTGTTTTTGACCGCCGGAAAAACTCAATCCGTTCTGTCCGACGATCGACTGGTATTGATCCGGCAGGCTTTCAATGATTTTGTCCATGCGGACCATTTTGGCAATGGCTTGAATGTATTCCATGGGGACGTTGTACCAGCCAAGGGAAATATTTTCAACCAGTGACTGTTTAAACAGAAAAGTATCCTGACTCATAAAGGAAAAAAAGGACAGATAGAAGGAGAGAGCATAATCCCGGATATCTTTGCCACCGAAAAAAATTCTGCCGCTTGTGGGATTCAAAAATCTCAGAAGCAGAAGTGAAAGAGTGCTTTTCCCTGAGCCGCTCGTTCCCATGATGGCGATTTTCTCCGCCGGCTTGACAGTCAGGTTAAAATCCATGAATACATTTTTCCCCGACGGGTAGGCAAACCCGACATTTTGAAATATAATCTCACTGGACTCCGGAATATCGCTGATCCCCATTTCCCCGGTTTCCGATTCGACGGGATAATCGGTAATCTCCCTGATACGCTCCAGCACCGGTAGCACCTGGGCAAGTTTGGTAATGCCCATAAAACTAAACAGAACCTGCCCGGTCAGAATGGTCAGGATTTGATAATAGGCGATCAGCAAGCCAGCGGTGATTTTGTTGTTGCCGAGGCACACCAGCAGCCCGCCGATAATAAAGGGCAGAAAAGAGATCAACATGCCCAGAATGTCAATCCCGATGCGGGTAAACTCCGTGAAAGTGTTTGCCCGGATGGCTGCATCGGTATAATTGTCGGCGGTCTTTTTGAAGGGGGCGAGCAGTCGTTTTTCCTGTTTAAAAAAGCGAATTTCCTTGTACCCGGCGAGAATGTCGAGCAATGAATCGTTTTGCTCCGCTAATTTGCGCCGGGCAAAGCCGGAGCGTTCGGCAATGGGATTGTGAGTTTTGGAGATGTAAATTAACAAAAGCGGAATGGTGATCAGCGATAAGATCCCCAATTGCCAGTTCCAGGCAAGCAGTACAATGATCAGGATTGACGAGAACAGACCGAATGCCAGTGAGCGGATCAGGTTTTCATAGAAGAATGTGGAAATATATTCCAGGTCGTTTGCAAAGCGCGTCACCAGGTCGCCGGAAGCATATTCGTTAAAGAATTTCACCGGCTTATGCATAATGGAGTCAATCAGCTTCACCCGTAGTTTGCAGAATATATTTTCCGAGGCTTTGACGGAGAACCGCGTCTGGAGACACCAGATTAGAAAAGCCACCGAATAGGAACCTACCAGAGCGATAACATAGCGACCGAGCAGCCGAATATCTTTCGCCGGCAGGACCTTGTCAATGATCTGTTTAATCAGGTAAGGTCCCAACAGAACGACGGCTGAGGAGCAGGCGGTGAGAATAAAGCTGGAAATCAGCAATTTCTTTTGGGCGATGATACCCTCCTTGGTGACATTTCAGAGAGTTATAAACAGATGGCTGATTCGTCTGGTCCCGGATGCTTCGGTTTTTGGTGTGGACACGGCTTTTCTCCTTTTATTTGATTCGGCTAAGCCATTCGCCAAGATGAACATTTTCAATGCCCAGTTCCCGTTTCCCGGCACCGGTGGCATAAAAATCACGCTGTAGTTTTTGGGAAGCTCCGTCAATGACAGACCGGATGTGCGGGGTTGGAATTTGCAGTTCAGCCGCCAGCACCAGAAAGGGGATCAGCGCAAAGGGTATATTTTCAGTCAGATAGCGATGATTGAGCGATGGCGGGCATGGAATCCGGTGGTCGGTCAATTTCGGATGCTGCTTAATTAGGGCTTCCT
>JBNGDF010000009.1:74394-99244 GCA_049975265.1 Fidelibacterota bacterium | reverse complement strand
ATGAATTACCAGCAATCTTTATTGGAATACAATATCGCATTGTCCAATCTTAAAAAAGCAATCAATCAACTTTAGATTCAGGAGTTCGGAATGAAAATGAGGATGAACACAAGACTGACGATTTTAATATCCGGAATTTTGATCTTAATCGGTTGCGGAAAATCGCCGGAGGCGCGTACCGATCAGGAAGAGAGAATTGTTCCTGTCGAAGTAACCCGGGTCGTACGCGGTCCGATTAAAAATAAAATCCGACTTTTAGGAAATATCAAAGCCTTTCAGGAAGTACAGGTATATGCCACCATTCCGGAGAAGATAACCGCCCTGTATACCGATATCAACGATGTCGTCGCAAAAGGTGATATATTGGCAACAGTCAGAGATGTCTCGGTGCAGCAGGGGGTACTCCAGGCGGAAGCGGCTTTAGAGGCAGCCCGTGCCCAGTACAACAATGTCAGGACAGAGTGGGAGCGGATTCAGAAATTATATAAAGAATCCGCCGTGAGTAAATCGCAATACGATGCCGTCAAAGCCCAGAAAGAATCCGCGGAATCCGGTGTTAAACAGGCGGCGGCAGCCCTGGAAAGTGCGAAAGAGCAGCTGGAAAACACAAAAATCAAGGCACCGATTTCCGGCATTATTGCAGCACGTAACTATGAATTGGGTGATCAGACATCACCACAGATGCCGGCGTTTACGATCATAGATATCAGTAAAGTCAAAATCGATCTTGATGTCATTGAAAGTGAAATATCCAAAGTCAGGGAAGGGCAAAATGTCCTCATTAAGGTTGCCGCCTATCCCGACGATGTATTTCCGGGGCAGGTCGGTAAAGTCTATCCAATCCTGAATCCCCTGACCCGCTCCTCACGGGTTGAAATTGTCATTGACAATAATGATTACCGCCTGAAAGCCGGAATGTATGCCACGGTTGAGATAATTACCCAGGAAAAACAGGATGTCTTACTGATCCCGTCGTACGCCATTATTGAAAAGACTAATCTCGAATATCTGGGGGGTGAAATATCCAATACGCGAATCACATCCGAAAAAAATGTTTTTATCATCAAAGACGGAGTTGCGTTACGCCGATTGGTAGAGACCGGAATTGAAGATGACGGGACTATTGAGATACTTTCCGGGCTCAATGAAAAAGATGTTCTGGTGACATTGGGGCAGTATGGTCTGACAGACTCCGCCAAAGTGCGCATTGTGAGTAAGGAAATTGAATCATGAAATTAGCAAAATTAGCCATAAATCGCGGTGTCACCTTTGCGATGGTCTATCTCATTGCCATCGGTTTTGGAATTTATGGATTAGGCTCACTGAAGCTCGATCTATATCCGGATATTACCTTTCCGGTTATTGGTGTCATTACCCAGTATCCCGGCGTCGGACCGGAAGATATCGAAAATACATTGACCCGAACCCTGGAAGAATCGGTCGTCTCCGTTGAAAATGTTAAAAATATCACCTCTGTTTCCACTACTGGGACATCGGTCATTATCATGGAATTTACCTGGGGTACGGATATGGACCAGGCTGAGATCGATGTACGAAAAAGCCTGGATTTAATTCGTGATTATCTGCCCGATGAGGCGACAGACCCCATGACCTTTGCTTTCGACCCCTCCATGATGCCGGTAATGATCATGTCGGTATCCTCTGACAAATTGGGTATGGCGGAGATGCGCGAACTGATGGAGAAGCAGGTGGAACCCAATGTCGAGCAGATTGCCGGAGTTGCCTCGGCGAAAACATCCGGCGGACTAAAACGCCAAATCAAAGTCCTGGTAAATCCGCAGCAACTTGCCGCCTATGGAATTTCTGTACAGACGATACAGCAGACCCTGGGCATGGAAAACCTGCAGATTCCCGGTGGTGTTATTGACGATGAATATAAAGAATATTCGGTAAAAACCTATGGGGAATACACCAGCGTGGATCAGATTGCAAACACCGTTGTGGGCAATAAAAACGGAACTCCGATCTATTTGAAACAGGTTGCCCGGGTCGTCGACGGCTATAAAGACATGACCGAAATTATCCGAAATAACGGACAGGATGCGATGATCCTTACGGTTATGAAGCAGTCCGATGCCAATACGGTACAGGTCGCCCGTGATATCCAAAAAGAACTACCCAAAATAGTAGAGCGTATCGAACCGAGTCTGGAATTCGATACCATTATGAACCAGGCTGAATTCATCGAAAACTCTATTAATAATCTTACGACGACGGCATACCAGGCATTTTTTCTGGCATTTTTCGTACTGTTCTTTTTTCTGCGCCATTTCCGCAGCTCGCTTATTGCGGCAATTTCAATTCCCGTTTCAATCATCGTAACATTTTTCGTGATGAACCAAGCCGGTTTGACACTGAACATCATCTCCATGGCGGGTTTAGCCCTGGCGATCGGGATGCTCATCGACAATTCTATTGTAGTGTTAGAGAACATTTTCCGTCATAAGGAGATGGGAAAAGAGATTCGTCTGGCTGCCGATGACGGTACCAGCGAAGTCGGTGTTGCCATCATTGCTTCCACGCTGACGACGATTGCGATTTTTTTACCGATTCTATTTGTACCGGGTATCGCCGGTGTGATGTTTAAGGATATGGTGATCACGATCGTTTTTTCATTAACTATGTCTTTATTGATTGCTCTAACGCTGATTCCGTTGTTGTCATCCCGTTTTCTGGGAAAAGAGAAGCGAAGGAGCGATATCAAATTCATCAGGAATTTTAGTAATAAAATCGGTATCTGGATTGAATATTTGGAGAGTCGCTATGTAAAAATCCTGGACTATTTTCTGGGACATAAGAAACTGTTTTTAATTGCAATAGTCCTTCTATTTATATCAACCATTTTCATTTTCCGTTATGTCGGAGGTGAATTCATCAGCCGTACCGACCAGTCTGCTATTCAGATTGTCGTTGAGCGGGAAACCGGCGCTTCCCTCACTGCAACAAACCGGACATTTCTGCAATTAGAAGAAATTATTAAGGAAGAGGTACCGGAAGCAACCAATGTTCAAGTCGGATTTGGCACGTCGGAAGGTTTTACGGCTATATTTGGCGGCGGTTCGAATGAGGGTGATATCCGGATTAAACTGCCCGATGTAAAAGACCGCAAACGGAGTACTTTCGAAATTCAGGATGCTTTACGCGAACGGTTTAAAGATATTCCCGGCGCCAAAATCACTTTTGGCAGTGCCGGCATGGAAATGGGTGGCACCGGTGAAATCGAGATTAAAATATTCGGTTATGACCGGAAAACAGCTACAACTCTCGGCGACGAGGTCGAAGCAGAAATCAAAGAAATCGAAGGAGTTGTCGATATCACGAAGAGTTACAGCTACCCCAAACCCGAGATGCAGATTCTGCTCGACCGGGATCGGATTTCCGCACTGGGATTGACGGTTTACCAGGTTTCGTCGGCAATCGAAACCAATGTCAAGGGCAAAACGGCAACTCTTTTCCGGGAGGGTGGCAACGAATATGACGTCGTTGTCCGACTCGATGAAGATTATCGGCAGGATAAGAAGGACCTGGAAAATATTTATATCATGTCGATGACCGGTCACCCTGTACCACTGAAGAATGTCGCCAGGATCGTCGTCGGGGAAGCGGCGGAGAGTATCACCCGGGAAAACCAGGAGCGGGTTGTCACAATATCCTGTAATACTTTTGGGCGCGACCTTCAGAGCGTGTCCCGCGATATTCAAAAAACTATGGAAAACATTAATTTTCCCGAAGGTTTTCGCTGGGTTATTGGCGGAACCGCCGAAGATTTGCAGGAATCCTTTATGTGGCTGGGGCTGGCGATGATGGCTGCCGTTGTATTGGTATACATGGTCATGGCATCTCAATTTGAGTCCCTGCTCGATCCCTTTATCATCATTTTTACGGTGCCGCTGGCGCTGATGGGCGCCGTCTGGATGCTCTTTATCACCGGAACCACCATGAGTGTAACAGCTTTAATCGGCATGATCCTGCTCGTTGGTATTGTGGTAAACAACGGGATTGTGCTGGTGGATTATATCAATCAGCTGCGTGAAAAACAGGGGCATGACCTCTGGGTTGCCATTCTGATCGGCGGCAAGCGCCGAATGCGCCCGATTTTAATGACGGCATTGACCACCATCTTTTCGATGATTCCCCTGGCGTTGAAATTGGGTTCGGGCTCTGAAATGTGGGTTCCCATGGCGCGCGCCGTCATCGGCGGGCTGACCCTGGCAACAATCCTGACACTCATTTTGATCCCGATTATTTATCTGTTTTTCGAACAGTTAGCGTTAAAGCGCGCCATGCGCAAACATAAAATCGAAATGAAACCCATCGGGCGACCGGACCATTTCGATATCTCTAGAATTCGCTAACGGTTCCGTTGGAATAGTCAGTAAGCCTTCCGGATGTTTGTTCGGAAGGCTTTTTATTTTTCAGGAAAATTTTTTCAGCACGCCTTTGATAAAAGTCATCATAACGTTGAATTCTTTATCAAACACAACCACGTCGGCATCTTTGCCGGGAATCAGAGAGCCGATTTTTCCCTGTCGGTTCAGCACATTTGCCGGATTGATGCTCGCCATCCGAATCGCATCGTGCAGCGGTATACCCATCTCAAACATATTCTGAACCCCTTTAATCATTGTCAAAGCGGAGCCGGCAATGGTTCCATCGGATTTGCGCTTGAAAAGACCGCTTTCCAGGATAACCTCTTCACCATTTGCAATCAAAGGACCGCTCTTTTGACCAGTGGGCTTCAGTGCGTCGGTGACCAGAACGATTTTATGAATGGGTTTGACCCGCAGAAGAAGTTCCAGAACGGCTTTGTGGACATGATAACCGTCGGCAATTACCTCACACGAGACATTGGAATGGATCATAATGGCACCAACCACCCCCGGATCTCGGTGGTGGATTCGGCGCATGGCGTTGAAAAAATGGGTGGAGTGCAGGATACCCGCCTGAAACCCCTCCAGCATGTTTTCGTAGGTGGCGTTGGAATGCCCCGCCGAAACGACAATACCACTCTTTTCCGCCATAATCGCCAATTCGTGCATATTCTTAAGCTCCGGAGCCACTGTCATGATGGCAATATTGCCCTCAGCCGCCTCTAGGAATGTGTGCATGAGATCGATATCCACCGGATGCATATATTTTCCGGTCAGGACACCCGGTTTTTCCGGCGAGACAAAGGGGCCTTCCAGATGCATTCCGAGAATTTTTGCACCCTCCTCTTTTCCAATGGCGGAGACAACCGCACGAATTGCGTTCAGGAAATTTTCTTCCGGTTGGGGATAGAGGGTAGGGCAAAAGCCGGTGACACCGTATTCCACCAGTGCTTTCGACATTTCCAGAATTGATTCGGGATTTGCATCGGCGGTATCGTAGCCGTTGAGCCCATGAATGTGAGTATCGATAAAACCGGCGGCGACATTCGCACCGTTTAAATAAAATACCTGAGCATCGCTGGGTAACGGACGTTTTTTAAAGCGTTCATTGGAAAGGACATCCTCAATTTTGCCATCGGAAATGAGCACGGTATTCTTGGGCAAAACCGTGATGCCGGTATAGACAGTGGCATCGTGCAGGCAGATCAGACTCATAAATGAACCTCACGTTTGATACCATAATTTGCGAATATTTTTCTCCATTCGAAAGAAATAAAATGGTGAAACATCGTCAATAAATTGCTACTATTTATATCCAATATCCTTTATATTGTTAAGAAAAATCGGGAGGCAGAGATGAAAAGAACAGTAGTAATCACATTTTTAATCGGGCTGTTTATGCCGGTTTTCAGCAGCGCACATTGTGAAATACCCTGTGGCATTTATGGCGACGAGATGCGCTTTGACCTGATAAGCGAACACATTGCCACCATTGAAAAATCCATGACCATGATCAGGACATTATCCACTCAACAAATGATAGATTACAATCAGCTCATCCGCTGGGTAAATAACAAAGAACTCCACGCCAATTACCTGCAGGAAATTGTAAGTCAGTATTTCCTGACGCAACGGGTTAAGCCGGCGGGTCCTGATGATCCTGCCAGGCTGTCAATCTACCGCCAACAACTGGAATTGTGCCACCAGCTGCTGTTACTCGCCATGAAAGCCAAGCAGAGCACTGATAATGATATAATTCACCAACTGCAGACAACGTTGGATGAGTTTTGGGGCGTCTATTTTGGACCGGAGAAACAACGACATTCACATTAACGCTGGAGTAAAACAATGAGTAAATTTTGGAAAATAGGTTTGAGTCTCTCTCTTTTGTTTGCAATGAGTTGCAGCTCGCTGTACTATCTTGAAATCGTAGATAAAAATATTCAGGGCACTTCCCCGAAATATTGTTCGGAAGCGGCGGTGCGGGACTTTCGGTCACAAGTCAACAGTATCATCAGTGCACCGCATTTTCAAAACGCCATTGTCGGCATTCACATCGAAGATTATCAAACCGGTCGAATTATATATTCTCTGAATGCCCACACGCTGTTGATGCCCGCCAGCAATATGAAACTCTTTACCACTACCGCCGCGCTGGCACAGCTGGGACCGAATTACCGCTATACAACATCCCTGTTTACTGATGGTGTGATTGAGGACAGCGTTTTGCACGGTAATCTGATTGTCAGAGGTTCGGGGGATCCCACCATTTCCGGTCGGCACTACGAGGGCAATCATCTGGAAGTTTTCCAGAGATGGACGGATTCGCTGCAGGCGCTCGGTATCCGGGAAATCGATGGAGCCATTATTGGTGATGATAATCTCTTTGATGATACCGGTCTGGGGTACAGCTGGGCCTGGGACGATTTGTCATACTATTATGCCGCCCCTATCGGCGCACTTTCCTTTAATGACAACTGTGTGGATCTGTTCATCACCCCGGGCGATTCCATCGGCGCCAACGCTACAATATTTATTAAACCGGATATGCACTATCTGACGCTTCGAAATGAAGTAATTACTGTGTCTGCCGATTCGGCCACAAAGATCGACTTTTTCCGCACGCCCGGTACCGAATCCGCGGTGATTTTCGGTACGATCAAAGCCAATGCCGATACCATCGAAGAGTGGATTACGGTGGACAATCCCACTAAATACACCCTTGCTGCATTTCAATATACACTTAATCAAAACGGCATAACCGCCCATATTATCAGCGATATAGACGAATTACCGCTCCAGCGACCCGACTATGAGCATTGCCGGTTACTCCTTAATCATCAATCAATCCCGCTGGCGGATATTATCCGCACCATCAACAAAGTGAGCCAGAATTTTTATGCCGAGCAGCTGCAGAAAACCCTCGGTGTTGAGATATTTGAAGAGGGAAGTTCAAAAAAGGGCATTGAAGCGGAAAAAGAGTGGTTTGCCCGAATCGGATTGCGACCTGAAGATATTTTCATTGTTGACGGTTCCGGTTTGTCACGCCATAATCTGGTCACCGCTTATCAGATTGTCACGATTCTGCGCGGTATCCGCAACAATCCCAACTACCGGGTTTTTTACGATTCGCTACCCATTGGCGGAGTAGATGGCACACTGGAGAACCGGTTTGAGGGTTCAAACGCCGCAGGACACGTTTTTGCGAAAACAGGGTACGTGGGCAGGGTCCGGGCACTTTCGGGCGCTGTAGAGGCTCTGAACGGGCGTGAATACCTTTTCTCGATTCTGGTCAATCACTATCCGATGCCCACCAGTGTGGTGAACAACATGCAGGATCAGATCGTGACACTGCTCTATAATTTGAATCTCTAATGTCACAATTTCCCAAAGAGCTGCTGCAAAAAGTCAAGAACGCACCGGTTGATCCCGGCTGCTATCTGTTCAAAGATACGCAGGACACAATTATCTACGTCGGCAAAGCCAAGCAGCTGCGTAACCGCGTCAGAACCTATTTTGGTACTGAAGACCGCTCAAGAGATGCTAAGACCCAAAGCATGCTGAAACATATCCGGGATGTCGAATTTATCATCACTCATTCCGAAATCGAGGCATTGATTCTCGAAAACACCCTGATAAAGGAGCACCGACCGCACTACAATATCTTTCTCAAAGACGATAAAACCTTTCCCTATGTGCGCATCACCAATGAAGCTTTTCCACGGGTGTTTCTTACCCGCAAGTTGGCTGACGACGGTTCACAATACTTTGGTCCCTATACCGACGCCCGTGCCATCCGGGAGACACTCCGCATCATCAAAAAGGTATTTACAGTCCGAAACTGCCACTACCGTCTGGACGCAGCGACGGTTGCAGCGAAAAAAGTAAAACTCTGTCTGCAGTATCATATCCACAACTGCGAAGGTCCCTGCCAGCAACTGATATCGGAAGCGGACTACAACCGGATGATCGCTCAGGTAGGCGCTTTTCTGAAGGGGAATAGCACGGAAGTTGTTGAATATTTGCACCAGAAAATGGAAGCCGCGGCAAATCAGTTGCGTTTTGAAATCGCAGCCCGCTACCGGGATAATATCAAATTGCTGAAGCGATATTTTTATCGCCAGGCGGTTGAGTTGAGAGATTTCAAAGACCGGGATTTTATCAACTTCGTTGCGGAAGATGACACCGCCGTCGTGATTGTTCTACGCCTTCGTCAGGGGAAACTGCTCAGCCGGGATACCTTTTTCTTCGAGCGGGTGGCGAAAACCGATCCGGCGGAAATCATGCAGACATTTATCCAGCGTTATTATGACCGCTCGCAACTCATCCCGTTGGAAATCAATCTCAACGTCTACCCACACGACCAGAGCGTGCTGGAGCAGTGGCTTACCGATATGCGCGGTCGGGTCGTTCGGATCACTCGCCCGGTCAGGGAAGAAAAATTGCGTCTGATGCAATTGGCGGAAAAAAATGCCCGGGCACAGCTGGCGGAACAGCTCCTGAAAAAATCAAACACCGCGGAATATGTCCCCAAGTCGCTGAAGCGCCTGCAGGAAGATCTTCAGATGGAGAAACTTCCCAGATTGATCGAAGCCTTCGATATCTCCAATATTCAGGGCAAATATGCCGTCGCTTCAATGGTGACTTTCCGGAATGCCACTCTGCTGAAAAGCGAATACCGGCGCTATCGGATTAAAACAGTGCAAGGGATCGACGATGTGGCGATGCTGCGGGAAGTGGTACAGCGACGCTATATCCGTGTTTTGAAAGAGCACAAACCACTGCCTGATTTGGTGGTAATCGATGGAGGTAAGGGGCAGCTGGCTGGCGCAAAACGGGAACTGGAGCATCTCGGACTTGCCCATATCCCGGTTATCGGTCTGGCAAAACGACTGGAGGAGGTATTTCGACCGGATCAACCGGAGCCCGTTATCCTGGCGCGGGATAGCGTTTCTCTGATTCTCCTTCAGCGGATACGCGACGAGGCACATCGTTTCGCAATCCGCTATCATCGTCGTCTGCGCCAGAAAGGCGAAATCCGCTCGATTCTGAACGAAATACCCGGCTTGGGACCGCAAAAGCAAAAAAATCTGCTGGAATATTTTACGTCGGTCAAAAAAGTCCGGTCGGCTTCAGTGGAGCAGTTGTGTCAGGTGAATGGCATAGGTCCCAAACTGGCACAGTCCATCTGGGATTTCATGCATCACGGCTAGTATAAAAATTTCATTTAATTGCTGTATTTATGCCAAAAGATTCGGAAATTAGCCGTCGAAAATCGAGCATCTGCCGGAATAACAATTTCGAGGAGTTTTGATGGATAAATTGCGGGAACCGAAGGTGACGCTGAAATTAGCGCTGGAACACGGTTTGAATGAAGAGGAGTGGAACAGGATTCTGGAGATTCTCGGTCGGACACCCAATTATACTGAACTGGGAATATTTTCAGTAATGTGGAGTGAGCATTGCAGCTATAAAAACTCCATCGCCCTACTCAAAACTCTGCCACGCACAGGCAGGCGTCTGCTGGTCGGCGCCGGCGAAGAGAATGCGGGGTTAGTGGATATTGGTGACGGGCTGGCACTGGCATTTAAGATTGAAAGCCACAACCATCCCTCTGCCATCGAACCCTTTCAGGGAGCGGCAACCGGCGTCGGTGGCATTCTGCGTGATATATTCACCATGGGTGCCCGACCGATTGCCTCGCTGAACTCACTTCGTTTTGGACCGCTAACCATTCCCCGAAACCGCTACCTTTTCGATGAAGTCGTAAAGGGGATTGCCCATTATGGTAATTGCATGGGCGTTCCCACCGTTGGTGGCGAGGTCTATTTTGATGAATGCTATACCGGAAATCCGCTGGTCAATGCCATGACCATCGGACTTGTCAAGCACGAGCGGGTCGTCAGTGCCATAGCTAGGGGAAACGGCAATACCGTAATGATTGTGGGATCCTCCACGGGACGGGACGGAATTCACGGGGCAACTTTTGCCTCCGTGGAGCTCAGTGACGAATCCGAGGAAAAGCGGTCTTCGGTACAGGTGGGTGATCCCTTTACTGAAAAATTACTGCTCGAAGCAACCCTGGAACTGGCGCGGAAAAACTACCTCATCGGTATTCAGGATATGGGTGCCGCCGGCATCGCCTGCTCCACTTCCGAAATGTCCGCCAAAGGGAAAAGCGGAATGCATCTAAACCTGGAACAGGTGCCGATGCGGGAATCCGATATGACCCCATACGAAATTATGCTCTCGGAATCCCAGGAACGAATGCTTGTGGTTATCCGGCGCGGCTTTGAAAAAGAGGTAAAAGAGATTTTCGAAAAATGGGACCTGAATTGTGTGGAAATCGGTACAGTCACAGACACCGGTAACCTGGACCTTTACATGAATCGAAAAAAGGCAGGATCTGTGCCCGCCTGGCATCTCGTACTGGGCGGCGGAGCACCAGTCTATCAGCGTCAGACCAAAGAGCCCGATTATCTGCAAACCCTGCATGATGTGGATTTGAAGGAAATTCCGGAACCGCGGGATTATAACACCGCCCTGTTAAAACTGATGGCGTCCCATTCCATCGCCGATAAATCCTGGATTTACCGGCAGTACGATCATACGGTTCGAACCAATACAATCCTTACCCCCGGTGCATCGGCAGCAGTTTTGAGAATTAAAAAAACCAAAAAAGCGATTGCCACCAAAACCGACGGAAACGGTCGCTATACCTATCTGAATCCCTACCGAGGCGGTGCAATTGCTGTCGCAGAATCCGCCCGCAATGTAGTCTGTACCGGCGCCAAACCCATCGCCATCACCAACTGCCTGAATTTTGGAAATCCCTACGATCCGGAAATTTACTATCAGTTCAAACAGGCGGTCACCGGCATGGGCGACGCCTGCCGTGTTCTCAATACTCCTGTTACCGGGGGCAATGTCAGCTTTTATAATGAGTCGCCCGACGGCGCCATCTATCCCACACCGGTGATTGGAATGGTCGGACTGATCGATAATCTCGAACACATCACCACATCCTATTTTAAAAATGACGGGGACTTCATCGTCATGCTGGGAACCCTGAAAGGTGAACTGGGAGGCAGTGAATATCTGAAAGTCATCCACAACAAAGTAGCCGGAGATGCACCGACTATCGATCTGACCTTCGAAAAACGGGTTCACCGCGCCTGTCTGGAAGCTATCCGCAGTGGAATCGTCAACTCTGCCACCGATATATCCGATGGCGGTCTGGCGGTGACGATTGCCGAATCCTGTATCGGCAATCCCGACAAACCGATGGGTGCGTCGATCTACATTTCGCGGAAACTGCGTGACGATGAACTTTTCTTCGGAGAAACCCAATCGGTTATTATTCTCTCTATTTCTGAAAATTCGCTGCTGGATATCGAGCGAATCGCCGCAAAAAATATCGTGCCCTGTTTTACTATCGGACGTGTGAAAGACAACAATCGTCTCAAAATGAACGATTCCATCAGGATTTCTCTCGACGATCTGATTGATGCCTATCGAAGTGCAATCCCGGACATGATGAAAATTACACTCTGAAATCAGCCATGCAGATACCACAAATAATCGATAATATCATTCAGATGCGCCACTGGCTGCATGAGCATCCTGAACTTTCATATAAAGAGTTTGCCACGACCCGCTATCTCAGTGAAAGATTGCAGGAAATTCAGCTTGAACTGAAACCATTTCGGTCCGTCGGCACCGGTGGCTACGTGGATGTCGGTCAGCAGGAGGGACCGGTACTGGGATTTCGGGCGGATATTGACGCGCTGCCGATCGAGGAAAACAGTCACCATCAAATCAGGTCGATAAACAAAGGGGTTATGCATGCCTGTGGCCATGATTTTCATACCGCTCTTGGTCTGGGATTGGCGCAGTACTTCTGTATGAATCCCGATGAGATACACGGAAAACTGCGCATTCTGTTTCAACCGGCAGAGGAGACGGTTCCCGACGGCGCCTCAACCATCCACAAGGAGCCTATTTTCGATGATATGATTGGGCTTTTCGCCGTGCATGTGGACCTCCGCTTTCAACCGGGGCAAATTGCCATCAAAGCGGGAACTGCCTGCGCTTCATCCACGCTGCTGAAAATCCACCTCAGCGGACCCGGCGGACACACTTCAAGACCGCATGAAACCGTTGACCTAATCCGCATTACTGCTCTGTATATCAGCGAGTTACACGGATATCTCAAATCCCAAATCGACAGTCGTCAGAATTTCACGCTGGTTTTCGGCAGTATCCATGGCGGCAACCAGCACAACATCATTCCTTCGGATATGGAATTAAGCGGAACTCTGCGGAACTTTGACAACCGTGTTCTGGAGGTCTTACTGGCAGGAATTAGAGAATTCAGCCGGAATTTTGCTGTCCTTTACAAACTGTCTATCCAGGTGGACATTCCAAACAGTACACCGGCAATAGTAAACGATGCCTCAATGGTTGCCCGGCTGTTGGATTTCGCCGGGAAAAAGGGTTACAGCGACCGCATCGTAAAAATGGAAGAACCCTCCATGGGTGCCGACGATTTCGCCTACTATTCACGGGTTGTTCCCTCGTTGTATTTTCAAATCGGTGCGGAAGGGAGCGGCAGCTCGCACAGCAAAGATTTCCAACTGTCTGATGAACTGCTTGAGCCGGCGCTGGATTTTCTGATTGGTTACGTTAAATACGCATTAAATTCAATTTAAAATGAAAATTGCACTGACTGATTCCGGATTTGGCGGTTTAGGGATCGCTGCGAAACTATATGAATATCTTGACAATATATTTCCAGCCGAACCGGTTGAAATTATATACGTCAACGGACTGCCTCACGAGTACTATGGATATAATTCTATCCCAAAGATTCAGGATAAGGTTAATACTTTCGGAAGTCTTCTCCAAAACATTGAAAACAGATTGCAGCCCGATTTCATTGTCATCACATGCAATACTCTAAGTGTATTATTCGATAAAACAGATATTTACAAAAGTATCGTTTCAAAAACTATTGATATTCTCAAATTTGGCACCATAACGGTTCTGGAGCGCTACCAGGCAAAATCCGATATTCTGCTGGCGATTACCGGCTCCGAGACCACCATTTCTTCCGGAATCCACGTTGAATTTTTCAGGAATTATCCGGCGTTTTTTAAAACCGTTTTACCAATTGCAAATACCGAATTAATTACAGCGATCGAGGACGATAGCACCAGCGAATTCACCAAATATCTCGTATATAAATGTATCCGTCAGATGACCGATGAATTGCAGCGTGCTGACTACTCAGCCGCTGCCCTGATTTTGGCATGTACCCATTTTCCATACGTTGAGCATCTATTTCGAAATGCATTCAACCACCTGTCTGTCAAGACAGATATCATCAATCCCAATCTTGATCTTCTGGAATATCTCAAATCACTGATTCCGGTATCGGAAGAAAAGACCCAACATCCAAAATCGATTCAGATAATCAGTAAAACGGCTGTTGAACCGACCCGGATGAGGTCCATTTCGAGTCTGATCAAAGAAATTTCCAATGATACTATCACGGCATTGCACAACTACCGATATATCCCTGATTTTTATGATGTTGACAGCATTATTTTTAAACAGTGAGGAAGCCGTATGAAACAGGATTGTCTGCTGTTTTCATTGGTGATTTCGTTTTTTTCTGTGTTTGCTCAATCGCCGGTTCCGCCTCCGTATTTTCACCCGAATAAACAGCTCAATAGAGAGCTGCTGAATATCGTACATAGCCTTGAGCTTGACGGAAATTTTGACGTTGGAGCGGACGGAATCGAGCAGATTTCGCTGGCAGTTGTAGATCTGACGTCCGGTCCGCCGCAATTCGCCGGTGTGCATGCAGATAATTTCATTTATCCGGCTTCCGTCTATAAAATGTATGTTGCGGCGGAAATATTGCATCAGATTTCACTAGGTGAAATCGCTCTGGACTCAACGATTGTAGTCACATTTCCGAATATTGTGGATAAGACGAAGGAGATTTCCCATGATCCCCGTCCGTTGCTGCAGCATGGCGACACAGTTACCGTCAATTATTTGCTGGACCTGATGATTACCCGCAGTGATAATTCCGCCGCTAACTGCCTGATAGACATTGCGAAACGCCCAAGAATTAATACTATGTTGCAATCCTATGGCTGGTACGGTAGTGAAGTTACCCGCAAATTTTTAAGTCGCAAATATGAAGATCCGGGCTATGCAGAAATCCGCGGAACCGAGACCTGTGCGTTGCACGCAGCCGATTTTTTATACCGGATACAGACGAATCAGCTGATTAATCCATGGGTAAGCATGCAGATGAAGGTTTTGCTGGGAAGGCAGTTGGACAAGAGCAAATTTGCGCAAGGATTATTGAGAAACATAATGTATTACCACAAGACAGGCTGGTTTTCTTACTGGACGCATGATGTGGGCATTGTTGATGATGGACAAATTTGCTACATCGTAGCCTGTTTCTTACCGATCGAAGAGGAGCGCGCGGTTCAGATCTATCCTGAATTGGCGCGTAAAGTAACTGAAATAATAAGAAGCAGACATGGGTTATAGTAAAAAGTATAACCGTAAAAGAGAGTATTAACCAGGGAAAATGCTTAAAAAAGAGGCGGAAAGTAATTACGCATAAGATATATTATGTAAACAATTAGAAATAATTTTATATCTTTTATTCTATCACTCTTACCTATTTACCTATCAGTATTAACTGCCCTATTTAACAACAAAACTGACGATTCTGTTTTTAACAACAAACTGTTTGACAATTTGCCGACCTTCCAGAAAACGGCTGACATTATCAACCTCCATCGCAGCCGCGATACATTCTTCATCGGTGCTGTCGTTTTCAATTTCGAAGGTGCCGCGAACTTTACCATTCACCTGTACGGCGATATTGACCTTATCTTCTTTTATGTACGAATCGTCCCAGGATGGATAATCGAGATACACAAGTTCATCGGTATGACCGAGCAATGTCCAGATTTCTTCGGTAATATGCGGCGCATAGGGATTCAAAATTTGAATAAAAGATTCCAATACCGATTTTGGCTTGATATCCAGTTTGCCAATCTCATTAATAAAAATCATGAATTGCGAAATCGCGGTATTAAATCTTAAATTTTCAGTATCTTCTGTGACCTTTTTTATTGTTTTATTTAATAATACTAACGTTTCAGAATCAGGTCTAATATCCTTAATATCCTCATTCAGACATCCGGCATCATCGCAGAAAAGATTCCAGGTACGGTTTAAGAAACGATGAATTCCCTCGATACTCGAGGTGCTCCAGGGTTTCGTGCGGGTTAAAGGACCCATAAACATCTCATACATCCGGAATGTATCGGCGCCATATCTGGCGATAACATCATCTGGATTGATGACATTTCCCCTGGATTTGCTCATTTTTTCACCGTCTTCACCGAGGATCATTCCCTGGTTGACGAGTTTCATGAAGGGTTCCGGTGTACTCACGAAACCCATATCGTAGAGTACCTTATGCCAGAAGCGTGCATACAACAGGTGCAGCACGGCGTGCTCGGCGCCACCGATATAAAGATCGACGGGCATCCAGTATTTTTCCTTTTTCGGTTCCCAGGCTTTTTCATCATTGTGGGGATCAATATAGCGCAGATAGTACCAGCAGGAACCAGCCCACTGCGGCATGGTATTTGTTTCATAAGAGAAGGTCTCTCCTGTTTTCGCATCCCGGAACTCAACCCAGTCCTTAAGATTGGCTAACGGTGATTCACCTGTGCCACTGGGTTCATATTTTTCGACTTCCGGCAGCTCCAGTGGCAGCTCTTCTTCTTTCAGCAAAATGACTTCGCCCCTGCTGTTAAACTTCAGCGGAAAGGGTTCGCCCCAATAGCGTTGCCTCGAAAAGACCCAATCCCGCAGTTTATATTGCACTGACGCTTTCCCCAGATGATGCTCCGTCAGCCAGGCTGTCATTTTTTTAATGGCAGCCGCGACATTCAGTCCGTTTAATATTCCGGAGTTGACGAGGATGCCATCACCAGTCCAGGCTGCTTTGCTGATATCACCGCCGGTAATCACCTCAATGATATCCAGACCGAATTTTTTCGCAAATTCCCAGTCCCGCTGATCGTGACCGGGTACCGCCATGATCGCCCCGGTTCCGTAGGTCATCAGAACATACTCAGAAGTCCAGATGGGAATTTTCCTGTTATTGACCGGATTAATGGCATACAATCCCGTAAAGACACCGGTCTTTTCCTTGACCAGTTCGGTTCGATCAAGGTCACTTTTTTGACTCACCAGCTGCTGATATTCGGCAACTTTATGTTTATGGGGCACTGAAACCAGTTCATCCAGGATGGGGTGTTCCGGTGCAACCACCATATACGTCGCACCGTAAAGAGTATCCGGTCGTGTCGTGAATACTGTCAGGGTCTTATCGAAACCGGCTATTTTAAAATAGACATCGGCTCCTTCGGAGCGTCCGATCCAATTCCGCTGCATCTCTTTGATACTTTCCGGAAAATCCACCAGCACCAAATCGTCAAGCAGCCGGTCGGCATAAGCCGTAATTTTCAGGATCCACTGCCGCATAGGTTTACGAATTACCGAATGTCCCCCCCGCTCCGATTTACCATCAATAACCTCTTCGTTGGCTAAAACAGTTTTCAAGGCAGGGCACCAGTTGACCGGCACTTCTGCCTGATACACAAGCCCTTTTTTATACAGCTGCAGGAAAATCCACTGTGTCCAGCGATAATATTTAGGATCGGTGGTATTGACCTCCCGATCCCAATCGTAAGAAAAACCGAAAGATTTGATCTGTTTTCGAAAGGTTTCAATATTTTTTTCCGTAGTAATTTTCGGGTGGGTTCCGGTCTGCAGAGCGTAATTTTCCGCCGGCAGCCCAAATGCATCCCAGCCCATGGGATGCAGTACATTAAAGCCTTTTTTTCGTTTAAAGCGGGCGATGATATCGGTTGCAATATAACCTTCGGGATGCCCTACATGCAGACCGGCGCCCGACGGATAAGGGAACATGTCCAGGACATAATATTTAGGCTTTTCAGAAAAATCCACCGCCCTGAATGTTTTTTCCTTTTCCCAATGCCGCTGCCATTTCTGTTCAATTTCCGTGAATGGATATCCCATAAAACATTACCTTTTTCTGTTTGTCAACAATCGGTTCGCTGCCATGGCACTAATATACTATTCTGACGTGGATTGTTCCCGGAATATTACTGATTTCGGTGATTACTTCCGGTCCGTATTCCCGGCTTATATCGGTGATCACATATCCGATGAGTTCGTTGGTTTTCAGATACTGCCCGACGATATTAATGGAGTTCGCCGCCAGGATATTGTTGATTTTCGCCAGAATTCCGGGGACATTGTGATGCAGATGAATCAGACGATGGGCATCTTTGATTTCCGGTAATTGGAGATTTGGGAAATTCACACTTAACGTCGTTCCGCCGTTAAACACGAAATCCAGTAACCTGCCGGTTACAAAATCGGCAATATTCTGCTGTGCCTCTTCGGTGCTGCCGCCGATATGGGGCGTCAAGATAACATTGGGCAGCTGCTGCAGTTCCGTTCGGAAAGGCTCACTGTTTCGTTTCGGTTCTTCCGGAAATACATCAACAGCGGCACCCCGGATTTTGCCTTTTTTAATATATTCTACCAGCGCCTTCATATCGACGACAAAACCGCGACTTAGGTTCAGAAAAACCACGCCATCCTTCATCAGTTCAAATTCCCTTCTGCCAACCAATTGCCGGTTTTCGGGACGATCGTCAACATGAATCGTAACCACATCGACCATGGATAACAGTTCGTCAAAAGAATCGCACTTGCGGGCATTACCCAAAGCTAATTTTTCCTCCAGATCATAATAGTAAACCTGCATACCCACCGCTTCTGCCAAAACCGACAACTGGGCGCCGATATTGCCATAACCGACGATGCCAAGACGTTTACCCCGGATTTCATAGGTGCCTTTCGCGCTTTTATCCCAAATGCCCTGATGCAATTTGGCGCTCTTGTCAAAAATGCCTCGGATCAGCATGATGATCTCACCAAGTACCAGCTCCACAACGCTGCGGGTATTGCTATAAGGCGCATTGAAAATGACGATACCACGTTCTGTACATGCTTTGATATCAATCTGCTGTGTTCCGATGCAATAAGCGCCGATTGCCAATAGCTGATCAGCGCAGTCGAGTACCTTTCGGGTAATCCGGGTTTTCGAACGGATTCCAAGGATCGAAACACCTTTGATCTGCTGACATAGTTCCTCTTCATCCAGACTTGCGTCGATCATTCGCACCGGAATCCCCTGATTCCGGTAGATCGCTGCGGCATTGGCATGAATATTTTCCAGCAATAAAACATTGATATTTTTCATAACCACAATCTTCTATCCGTTATAGCAATTTGATATTTTTTTGACGGCAGAGATCAACCATCTCCGCGGGCCAGACGCTGGCGTGTATTTCGCCAATATGACATTTCCGGAGAAAAAACATACACAGCCGGGACTGTCCGATACCACCACCAATCGACAACGGTAAACTGTTATTTAAAATGCCTTTATGAAACGGTAAATCCTGCTTGTACTCCTCATTTTTAATCGCCAGTTGTTTGAGCAGTGCCGTCCGGTCAACCCGAATTCCCATCGAGGATAATTCCATGGCACTGTTCAGCGGCGGATACCAGATGAGAATATCGCCATTCAGACCGCGGTAGCCGTTGACAGTCTCGGTGATCCAGTCGTCGTAGTCCGCCGCCCGGGCATCGTGCGGTTCACCACTTTTCAAAGCGGCGCCGATACCGATAATGAAGACCGCCCCATACTTTTCACAAATCCGGTTTTCTCTCTCCCGGGGTGGCAGATCGGGATACATTTTTTCCAGCTCTTCACTATGAATGAAATAAATCGTTTCGGGCAAAATTTCCGTTGGCAACTGTGAATATCTGCGACAGACAGCCTGTTCCACTTTTTTAAATACCCGGTAGATTTTTTTGACTATGTATTTCAGGACATCCAGGCGGCGCTCATTTTCGGCAATGATTCGTTCCCAGTCCCACTGGTCCACATAGATTGAATGCAGGTTGTCAAGCACCGCCTCATCGGGACGAATGGCATTCATATCGGTGTAGAGCCCCTCCCCGCTGATAAAGCCGTAATCCTTCAGCGCCTGCCGTTTCCACTTCGCCAGCGACTGGACAACTTCCGCCGTGCTGTTCATACTGCGGATGGTAAACTGCACCGGTTGCTCGGTGCCGGACAGATAATCATTTATACCGCTGCTTTGGAGTACAAATATGGGCGCCGATACACGGTGCAGATTCATCTCGGCGGCAAATTTATCCTGGAAAACGTCTTTGATATACTTAATGGCTTCTTCCGTTTCCCGGAGGTCCAGGTAGGATTGATATCTGTCAGGGAGATACAGCTGCCCATTAATAAATCCACTACTTTTCATAATTCCCTTCAATTATTGAATTATTCCAAAGCAAAAAGCTAAGTGGAAATATAGCTAATTAATGGGAATTAATAAACCGAAAGTTTGATATTTTTTCATTTCAGATGGACGGTAACAGCATCTGCTCGTGCAGAATCCGGTCGGTTTCCTGAAAAATCGCCATGTAGTTGGTGGTGATATGCTCGGTGGCGGAGTCAATATAGCGCTGTAGTGATGCGGAAAGTCCGACCGGCAGCTCGTTACGGTCCAGAATCTCGACTGTCTGATTTTCATCAATTAATATATCCACCACCAGGTCCCGCCACTGAAATTCGGTCTCCTTCAGAACAATCCTGTCGGCAATGTTGAAATAATTGCCGAGATTACGTTGCTGATAATACCAGCGATACAGGGTATACGGTCGATCACGCCAGTAAAATGCCAGAGTCACGGTATTTTTAGGTAATAAAAGGCTGGCAACAGGTTGCGGTTTTGGCAATACATATTTGATAATTCCGAAGTTCCGGTTGAGCAGGATTGGATCGCATTCATAGAGATGGATTGCACCGTTCAGGAGTTCCTTCTTTTCAATAACAACCGGCAACTTCAGACTCCGAAAAAGAGATGTTCGATGAGAATTTTTATCCCGATTCCAATCAATACTATACCGCCGAATATTTCCGCCCGTTTTTCAAGATAGCAGCCCAGTTTGTGTCCGATCAGCAGCCCGACCGAAGAGATAACGAACGTTATAACGCCGATAATAATCACAGGGGTAATGATATGAATCTGTAAAAAGGCAAATGTGACTCCGATGATCAGCGCATCAATGCTGGTGGCAATGGAGAGCATCAGCAGAGTTTTTACATTCGCCGGATTGCTGTCCCTTTCGCATTCGCCTGAAGTCAACGCATTATAAATCATCCGGCTGCCAATCAGACAGAGCAATCCAAAGGCAATCCAGTGATCGATTTTCTCAATATTGGCGGCAAAAAATCGACCGAATCCCCATCCAATAATCGGCATTACCGCCTGAAAAGCGCTAAAGAAGAAGGCAATCTTCAGCCCGTTTCGGCGCTTCGGCGGCGGCACGGTCAAACCGCAACCAATCGATACGGCAAAGGCATCCATGGCGAGCCCCACGGCAATCATAATCAGAACAAAGAGGTCCAATGGCTATTCCTCATCGGATATATCGAGCAGCGGTTTCTCAATCGGTTTTTTAAGATTGGTCTCTTTTTCGAGATCAACACTGGCAATCTTTTCGAATTTGCTGCTGATTTTGCGGGTAGAGGTGTGAATATCTTTCACATCCTTCTGGACTGTGTCGATATGAGTTGACAATTTATCCCAACGTACGCGATAACGACTGAAATCCTCGGCTAACTTGATGATTTCCTGCTGAATAATATCGGCATATTTGCGGCGTTCTATATCATTGAGGACATTTTGCAGCGTGCTGAGTACCGCCACAAAGGTCGTCGGTGAGGTAATCCACACCTTGCGTCGGTGGGCATACTGTACCAGATCGGAATGATAGGCATTCAGTTCGGCAAAGATCGCCTCCGCCGGTAAGAACATCACGGCATGGGCGGCGGTTTCACCCGGTATGATATATTTATCGGCAATATCATCAATCTGTTTTTTGACATCTCCCTTAAATAACTTCTCCAACCGTTTGCGCTCGCTGTCCGGCAGCGTAGTATCCAACATGCGCTTATAATTTTCCAGCGGAAATTTTGAGTCAATGGCAATATTACCAGTGGGCTCGGGTGCAAATAAAATGGCATCCACCATTTTACCATTGCTTAAAGTATATTGAGTTTGATACACTTTATCATTTTTCTCGCCGAAGACGGCGT
The DNA here is from genome assembly GCA_049975265.1 of Fidelibacterota bacterium. Lineage (GTDB taxonomy): Bacteria > Fidelibacterota > UBA2242 > UBA2242 > UBA2242 > B118-G9. The sequence goes on along the minus strand of JBNGDF010000009.1, from coordinate 77,524 downwards.
GCAAAATCTGATTCAACTGGACTTCACCGAAAATTCCCCGGCTCTTCTTATCGGTTAAAATATCCTGCAGGGAGACGACGTTCGTTGAAAGACTGTCGATTTTTTTCTGGGCTTCATCGATTTTTGTCAATCGCTCTATGACATTGTTGAAGGTCTCATTGGTTTTTTTAAAGCCCTCACTCAAATTCTCCTGGACTTTATTATTGATTGCATCCAGCTTTTTTTCCACGTTGCTGATCAGCTTGTCGAAGTCACCGGACAGGCTCTTCTGAAATACTTCCTTGAAAGTGTTTAAATCGGCGGAGGTTTTCTGACTCGATTCTGCCAACGATTTGGTCAAGTCGTTTTTAAATCCACCAAATTTCTCAATCAGTTCCTGAATCTGTGCCATGATTCTCTGAGTAAAATTGGTAAACTGTTCCTGTACGGATTCAGCAATCTTGGATTTCAGCAGATCGGGAAAAAGGTCCAGTTTTGAATCAAAAGCGGTGATTTTATCCTTCAGGGCTTGTATCTCATCGCTTAGACCGGACTCCCTGATTTTATAGATTTTCAGCAGCGTAATAATTTGTATGGTAATAATGAAACCGCCGATTATAAGGAGAATTACCAATTCACTCATCGTTGTATCCCTTCAAAACAGTTTTCAAACGCTATTAAAATGTACATTTTACATATACTCAAATCAAAAGTTTAAAGTGAATTATCAATTATGCAGTTAAAACCTTGACAATTTACTTTAAACTCCGAATCAAACAACATAATTCAGACCATTTTTCAGCGGAGGGTACAGGAAGCAGAATGGCAATATTGCAGACAGATTATATGGTAAATTAATGGCGGTTGCAGATGTTCAAATTCCGGCTATTTATTACTAGTATCGTGCACTGTGCCGCTATTTCATTTTCTCCATTTCTTCTTCAACCTCCTCTGCCCCTTCGTTATAGTATTTTTCTTCATCCGGGGCAAGCTCATAGAGCAATCGCAGAAACTCACCGGCGTGGACCCGCTCCTCATCCGCGATATCTTTAAGGACTTCAATCGCCAGTTTATTATCAGTCGATTCGGCAAGCTGCATATAGAGCTGTATCGCTTCGTATTCCGCGGCAATCATAAAGCGAATCGCTCTGATCAGTTCCTCATCCGTCAGTTTGCGATCACTTGCCAATCCAGAAAAGGGTGAGCCAAATTCCGGCATTTCATTTCTCCTTTCATACGTTTAATTGAAACATCGTAACGTATATTACAAACCTTTTGTGACAGGTTCAATTAAAAACGGCATGCGACGTAAATGAGGCAGGCAATTTTTCAATCAATTGCCCATCTGAAAATATTGCACTCCCCGTTATAAAAGAAAGATATTTCCGTCAGACAGATCATTATTTAATAAAAAAATCCCTGGTTTTCAGGGATTTAATACAAGAGCGAGAGACGGGACTCGAACCCGCGACAACCACGTTGGCAACGTGGGGCTCTACCAGCTGAGCTACTCTCGCATTCACAAAAAGCGGTGAAATTTAAAGCAGAATTCGGCTTTATGCAATAAATTTGAAAGAAAATTTTACATGTTTTCCCAATGCGCTCTTGAATGGCGTGATCAGTGTTTTCCCCGAATACTATCAATCAGTATATTAGCAGTGGAAAGTCCTTTTATTTTAACCTAAAAGAGTCCATATTTATGTCATGGCGAACCGATTTCTTACCGTATCTGTACTTCTTCTGTCAATGATGATGTCATGTACCAAAATCGAAAAGGTATATCTCCTGCCTGAAAGAGACGAAATCATCGACGCGATCCACAATGTTGTTCGCACCGATGGAGTTTTTTCCATTGGCGGGCTGAATGACATCAATGCCCGCTTTGCGGATTATTCCTCGTCAACGCTTGGTAAAATTGCCTTCCCAGACACTGCCGAGTATGACATCAGCGATATTAAAATCGGACGGAAAATAACCCAGATGATTGACACTCTTATTATCTGCGATATAAAATGGGATTCAGCCGATGTCAATGTAAAGTTTTACTTTAGGGGTAGTTTCAACATCGTACTCTACGACCATCTTACCGACAGCACAATTGACGCGGTCCGCTATATAACTGAAGATATCTATGATACCACCGGATTTGAGGTCGATTCCAGCTATCTTGAACAATCCGATGTCTGGATATACGATACCACCTACATCGTCGACACCAATACTGTTGTGCTGGATAGTGTAATTACCTGGGATTATCAGACGGTTTACACGGCGGTGGATTCGATCAGTAAAAATTTCACACATCAGACGGAACAAAGGGCGATTTTTATCCGCACACAAAATACTGATGATGCTGCCAAAGACTGGAAACTGGATAAAATCACACCAATGTTGTTTACCGTAATCGATGAATCCTTCAAGATTAGTGAAGTAATACTTTCAATGTCTGGTAATTCTTCAAGTATTACTTTATATGATCAGCCTGGCGCAGGGCTGCCTGAGACATATTTTCAGCGTGATGGGCTGCCCGCACTGAGTTACCCGGGCAACCTCACAGTTTCAGCGGCGAGAGTAATAAATGAGAATCCCTACCCTACGGCTCCTGGTGCGCTGGTTATGGCGCATTTCGGGTACGCGGTTAATGTGTACAAAATCAGGACGGCACTACACGATACTGACAATGACGGTTACTATCAGGGCAGTATCTCTGTAAATTCACATGGTGACAAGATATATCGGTTATTCATCGATGCCATTGATTACAATACGATTTTTACCCGCACCGGACAGTACAACGCACATCTCTGGATGATTCCATTCCGGGTTCCTTAAAAAGTCCCCGGTTAATCCGGTCATATTTTGTATATTGACTTCAAAATATATATCAAAAACCGGTGCCTTTCAGCGACTTCTTAATCCTTGGATATTCAGGGTAAATAAATTAAACTATGGCGCTTTTTGGAGAGGTGTCCGAGTGGCTGAAGGAGCACGCTTGGAAAGCGTGTGTGGGTTTACGCCCACCCCGGGTTCGAATCCCGGTCTCTCCGCATATCACGGCAATCAATAAATTCGTTTACGCAACCTCTTGGTTCGCCTCTCTGTTGAGGGAAATGTCCCGCTGGAAGCGGGAAATCCCGGTCTCTCCGCATAT
>JBNGDF010000009.1:0-74294 GCA_049975265.1 Fidelibacterota bacterium | reverse complement strand
CTCTGTTGAGGGAAATGTCCCGCTGGAAGCGGGAAATCCCGGTCTCTCCGCATATTTTTTCTATTTACACTTTTTCAAAATATCCTTAGCGATATCTTTATGTACGGTGTAAGTCAGCATCTTCAGGCGCGGATAATCTTCGCGGTACATATAATAACCTTTATATTTACCTTGCCGGGCTCCCCGGGCTGAATCCTTGATCAGATACCAGTGATAATCGCCAATTTTTGTATAGCCGATCATATGCACGCCGTGATCGTCCTGCGTGCTGCGATTTTGGATACGGTATTCCCGGGCATCCTGATTAATATATTCTACCGGAATATCAAAGGCAGGAACAAAAGCGGCATCTTCCGGACCGAAATAGCCCGGTTCCGAAACATCACCGCCGATACATAGGGTATAGCCCTTTTCCATGGCTTTCTGAATAACCGCGCACCATTCATCCAAAGGCACATTATGATAGCTGCTGTCGCGCCACCAGTTGTCCGGCACATCGAATACACCTTTCGTGTAGAACGGAATTGACGAAGTAGACATTACTTCCACATAATCATCCAGATTAAGTTTGACTACCTTTTTCAAAAATGTTTCCGGTGTGTACTCTTTTTGGTTGTATGTAAAAACCGTTGGTGGAGCTCCGATATGTTTGTTCAGAATCAATTTGATCGATTCGATTGCCAGTTCTTCGTCCCAGAAATTATTCTCCTGGCAGTACTGCAGATACGCTTCCATCTCATCGAACAGAGCTGTATGATTATGGCGGGTTGCACCGTTTATCAATCCCGTATAAGCCTCCGCCGGAACCGCTCCATACTGTTTCATGATTCGGAATACGGCATTGCTCTCGGAACCTTCCCCGAATTCTGAATCGCCGCGTTCACGGATGTAACGCCGGGCTTTTTCCACATATTCCCAGTAAACCGTGTATAATTCCGACAATTTGATCTCTTTTTTATATTCCCGATAGATTTCCGATTCGAGAAAGGAGGTTGCCGAAAAGCACCAGCACATCCCCGATTGATATTGAGCAACCGGTGGAAAGGCAAAAGCCCTTTTAAAAACATCAGGCGACTCCGGTTTCTGGACATTGGAAAAATCGGCGACGAACTTCTTTTCAGCCTCATCCCGCTTTTCCTTGTCTTCCTTTTGCCGCTTGCGGATTTCTGCGGTGATGGAATCCTGCCGGGCTTGTTCAGCCTCCAGTTCGGCTTTCAGCTCATCGAGAACCGGATACTTGAGTTTCGGAATCCACTTGGCTTTGTCCTGCTGACTAAAAAGCAGGTTGCTTCCGATCAACAGACAAACCAGCAGCACAAACATTCTTCTTGTCATGCCATAACTCCTTATCATTTTACATAATTTTAATCACTCTCTAAAATAATCAGGTTTCCGAATTTTTCAATTAAATATTGACAAAATTTAATGTAACTGACCTTATCGCCGGGTATCAAACAGGGGAAAAATTATTTATCAGGAGATTATCTATGGATATGACAGTAGATTTCCCAAAAGATTTAAGGGTTGATGCTCATCTCGGTCACTGGACAATCTCAACAGACCAATCGGTACCTGCCGGCGGGGGCGGTTCGGCGCCAGCACCATTTGCACTTTTTCTGGCTTCCATCGGTACCTGCGCCGGGATTTATGTGCTGAGCTTTTGCCGGCAGCGCGGACTATCCACCGACGATATTCGCATCATTCAAAAGATGGAGAGTAACCCCTTCAGCGGCATGATCATCAATATTACGCTGGAGATTCAGGTACCTCCGGATTTCCCGCAAAAATATCATGACGCATTGGTCCGTTCAGCTAACCAGTGCGCCGTCAAAAAGCATCTTGAAAACCCGCCGAAGTTTCAGGTTCACACCAGAATTACTGAACCGGTTGCTTCCGTTTAATCCGGTTTTATTCAGCCGTAGTCAAATGCAATCACGGCTTTTTTATTTCAGCTTTAGCATTTTATTTCTGCGGCTGATCTGTCCTTCGAATTTCAGGACCGAAAAGTATATGCCGCTTGCCAGATCTATCCCGAATTCATTTTTTCCGTCCCAAATTTTTCCATATTCGCCGGCTTGCAGATTTTCGGCAATCAGTGTGCGAACCCGTCCGCCCCGCAGGTTATAAATTGCCAATTCCACATATCCGGATTTTGGGATACTAAATCGGATATGGGTCGCCGGATTGAACGGATTTGGGTAGTTGCTGTATAATCGAAACTCCCCGGCTAAATCCAAACTTTCATCAACACCCAGAAATTTTCCGTATTGCACACCGTTGATATTCGCCGCAATCAGCATCGCATTCACACCGGGACCACCCTCCTGCTCTCCAAATGAGACAATTCCGATTCCCCGCAATAAATTGTAATATTTAGTCGTCAAATATGAATAATCTATACTCAGATGAATGCTGTCGGTTTTTGAAATAATAAAATATTCTTCAAAACAATTATAGAGAGAACGGGTTGAATCAGAGCTGTAAAAGAGATACAATTTTTCCTTTTCATCATTTGAACAGGCATTGGGAAAATATTCAAATACACAAAGGTTTGTTGTGTCAATTCGTTCGAACTGGGAATATTCCAGACCGGGATTGGAAAACTGGAAATAGCGCTTTCCGTTCGGTAAAACCGTATCCCCGATGATTTCGGTGGTTGAATACCAGATTTGATAGTCGGAGGCGCTGTAATATATTGAATACTTATATTGCCATTTATCACCGATATGCAGCGGGTAGTAGGACAGATACTCCAGTGTGTCTCGGGCTGCAAAGGAACCGTATTTTTGTCCTTCAATCACCGCACCGATCAGGTTTTTGTTGCCACCTCCGATTTCAAAAAAGCTGTAGCTTGAGATGCCAAGTCCCTCTGAGAGTGTATAACCTGTAGATACACCATCAAACCAGCCGTAGCTGATATTGAGATAATCACCCTTTATTTTTCCTGCATTGCCTTTGTACGTTTCAGTAAATACAACGATACTGTCACAGCGCATAAAGCTATCCTGTTCGGAAAAGACCAGACTCAGGTCAAACAGAACAGATTCGGAATCCTGACAGCCGAAATCGCCATACTGATAAACCAGTAAACTGGTTGTGTCAATCCGCAGATATCTATCATACTGACCGGCGATTTTATAATATCGGTTTTTATTCTCTTTCGTCACAATGCCGGTGACTTGTTCGAAAATATATTCGGTATCGCTTTCAGCAATAAATGGAGGATATGAAATTCCTTCATATTCCCATTGATTTCCGATCTGCAGCGGTAAAAACGACAGGCATTTTTGCGTATCAATTGCGGCGAATGTCCCGTATTTCACTCCATTGATCTCGGCACCCAACAGTTTCTCCGAATGAACAAATATTTCCTCCATCCCGAAAGATGATATCCCGATATCTTTCGATAAGGTATAGCCTTCTCCAACGGCGGAATACCAGGAATAGCAGATATTTTCAAAATCCCCGGCGATAAATCCGGCGTTACCGTTATATCTATCCATTTGTACCACAATATCATCACAGCGTACAAAGGTATCAATTCCGGAAATCACTAAGGATAAATCAAAAAGCACCGACTCTGAATCGGAGCAACCCGCCCAGGACATGTCACCAAACTGATATACCAATAATGTGCTGGTATCAATTCTCATATATGGTCCCGAAGGCTGTAAATTCCGGTATCTCTTCCCATTGATCATAGTCGTATCTCCAACCACCCTTTTCACGACGTAACTGGTATCCCAGCCGCTTGTATTCAGATTAGCCCGAAGATAGTACCAGCGGTTGCCAGTGTCCAGCGGTAAATATCGCAGATATTCCGATGTATCAATCTGTGCAAATGCTATATTTATGAACATCATCAGAAGTATTAAAATCTTTCTCCTCATAATATCACCTCCTTTGACGGGCGAAATGAAGATTTAAAAAACGGTTGATTTTTGTTATATAATGTCATAATAAATTCCCTGAAACCATACCGCAATTATTTCTATAATTTTAAATTATAGTGTTTAGAATCTGAATTCAAGATAAAAATGAAATCGCGCTAATGTCTTTATTTTATTTTTTCAATTACTTTTCGCATGTATATTACTCCTTAAATGATCTCGGACTTCATTCAGCAACATCACACTCTGCTTATCTGGCTCGCCTCGGTTTCGATTCTGACCTTTTTCGGTACAATCCTGCTGATTCCAGTTATCCTGATCCGGATGTCAGCCGACTATTTTGTTAAACCACAACGAACACCAATCCGTCTGCGCAAACATCCGGTTGCGTGAGGAATATTTTTACTGATCAAAAACATCCTCGGCATTGTATTTCTGATCGCCGGTTTGATCATGCTCTTCATTCCCGGTCAGGGCTTGCTGACAATGTTCATCGGGATTCTGCTGCTGAATTTTCCCGGCAAACGGAAACTCGAACGACGACTGGTATGCCATCCGAAAGTATTACCGGTTATCAATGCGATCCGCCGCAAAGCCGGGAAAGCACCTTTAGTCTTTTAATTTATTTTGTAGCGCATAGGGGAATCGAACCCCTGCTACCGGCGTGAGAGGCCGGCGTCCTAACCGCTAGACGAATGCGCCATTATACACAATAAGTACTGGTAACTGCTGATAAGCATTCATAAGTATATGCAAAAGAAAATTTAATTGGACTTAAAAGTACTTTAAAACACTTATTAGCACTTTTCAAAGAGCTCTTTGCTGGGGTGCAGGGATTCTACCGATTTGTCGGGATTCCCTTGGGAGAACCCCGATACCATGAGAATCATGGTAATCCGCTACAAAGTCAATTTTGAAATAACAGACAACCCCTGCCTTGGTGCTGGGGTGCAGGGATTCGAACCCCGATACCATGATCCAGAGTCATGTGTCCTGCCGTTGGACGACACCCCATTTGTGAAAAAGCGTGCTAATTTACGATACCGTCCGTCAAAGGTCAAGGTCTACCACTCGTCTTTCAGCAAATGGCATCCAGGATAAATCCGATGGCAACCAACAGTGAAACCAGCAGGTGAATTCCAATTGTCAGTGCATTGGCTGGTAATAACTCCTCTATCTGATCATAATGGTTCGATACAATCCGAACCGCCCGGTAAACCATGGGGATTGTGATAAAAACCAGCAATGTCCAGATTGGCACCATGCCCAAAATCGCACATCCAGCCAACCATAAATAGACGAAAATCAGCAATCCCCCATAAATATAAACAGCCCTTTTCTTCGATCTGGCTCTGACAACAAGGGTATTTTTCTGAACCTTTTTATCGGCGATCATATCCTGAAATTCGTTGATGAACAGAATGAGTCCGACCAGAACTCCGGCAGGAATGGAAACCAGCAGAGGTACTAAATCCAGCGATTGCACCTGAACATAGTAGGTTCCCATGACAATTATCGGTCCGAAGGCGCTGACAATAGCCAATTCGCCGATTCCGCGGTAAGCCAGCTTCAGCGGTGCTGCCGAATAGAAAAATGCTAAAAGAATTCCGATAATCCCAATGTACAAAATGTTATTTCCGGCGGTAATACTGTTTAAATACAGACCGATTGCCATAGTTACAGCAAAAAGAAACAGGGCGATAAAAAATCCGGTTGCCGGTGTTATGATTTTTTCCTGAATCATGCGACTTCCGCCGGAAAAAGCCGTCGGATAGCGGTTGCCAGCATCGTTTCCGGAACGATGATCATAATAATCGTTGATGACATTTGCGGCGGCATGGACAGATACAGCCCCCAGAAGTGTCAACAGGAGTCGTCCCCAATGGATTTCTGATTGTCGGTTATAAGCGACGGCAGCACCCACAAAAACCGGTGCGATCGAGGCACTGAAAAAGGAGGCACGCAAAATCGCCGTCCAGCGTTTTATTCTTGTCCAAATACCGAAGAAAAAACAGCGTAGCAAGGGTGGTTCATTCGCAGGCAGAGTTACACTACTCACCGTGTCTGGACCTTTCATCACATCAATTCGCAGCGGTGTAAGTCTGAAAACGAGATATTTCTCTATTACTGCATCCTGCTCATTACCCAGAGCAAATTTATCAACTATCGGTTCCAGCTGCTGGCTATCCCTCACCTGTTCGGCATAGGCGTCCAATTGGATAGCATCACATAGAGAATTACCGGCTACGTGTATCATCCCGTGAATGTAGGGATTATAACCCAGATGCCTGACGGATATCGAGTTAATGGGTAATAGCACAAAATTTTCGCCAGCGTACCGGAAATATTTCGCAACTTGCAGGTGAGTGAGTGAAGTTACATTTGTCGTTACAAGAATATCCCCTGTAATGGGTAAATTCCCGAAAACGCCCGGCTGATCTTCCGTGTCCAATCTTAATTACCTGTTAAAAAATGACTCGATTTCCCAATTCAGCGATTCCAGATCGGTGATGCTTAATGCATCAACCGGAATTGATTGTTTAAAGAATTGTCCATAAGCCTTTTTATCAATCCGGTCATCAAGATTGATAACAACGCCTTTGTCGGTTTTCGAGCGAATCAACCGACCGATGCCCTGGCGAAATTTCAAGACCGATTCGGGGACGTAGTACTCATTGAACGGATTGCCGCCCAGCAGTCTTAATTTTTCCACATTTGCCTCGATGATAGGTTCAGACGGGACAGGAAAGGGCAACTTACTGATGATCAGGATTTCCAGCGAATCTCCAACGACATCCACGCCTTCCCAAAAACTACTGGTTCCCAGCAGCACCGACGCCTTTTCTTTGCGGAATTGTTCCAGAAGTGTGGTCTGAGAGCCGCCGACCCCCTGCGCCAAAAGGGTAATGCCCAGTTTCTGAAATTCGGTACGAATATTTCGGTAGACCTCTTGGAGAGCCGAATAGGATGTAAACAGCGCCATTATGCCTCTGTTAAAGTGATTAACCAGATCGATGATAAGTCTTGAGAGCGTCGCTGTTTCACTGCTGCCTGTTCCCCGGTGATAGGTGATAAACCGCATCTGATGAGCATAATCGAAGGGCGAACCCACCGTATCGTAGAACAATTGTTTGTTCCCCAATTTCGATATTCCGGTTCGTTCGAGAATATAATCAAAGGAATCGGCAATTCGCATCGTCGCCGAAGTCATGATCGTGGTCTCTTTTTCCTTCAGTAATTTGTCAAAGATGGCCCCGGATATATCCAGCGGCGTAAAGACAAAATCAACGCCGTATTCGTTGCTGTTGACTTTTATTTCATACCAGAAAATCAGGGTATCGTCGGCGCTTGTCTCAATTGTCCGCAGGGTATCAAGGTACTCCTGTAAGTCGGCAATGATATTTGTGTACCGCAGACGCAATTCGTCGAAACCTTCGGGTTGATCGCTGACCAGCTGGTCAATCAGCAGGACCAGTTCCCGAAGCGCGGTGATAGTTGTGTCCAATTCATAGATAAATGTCTTTGACTCGGTTTCCATCAATGGAAATTCATCCCGGAACCGTTTGTAACGTTGCTTCAGGGAATAGCCCCGGTTATTATGCAATTTCGGCAAGGAGTGTTGGTAGACCGCTTTGTAGAAGATTTCAGCGGTGAGGTTGAGATCGTTCAGATGCTCCTTCAGGCGTTGAATTTCGTTATCGAGTTTCCCGGTCTTTTGGTACTGGCGAAGCAGTTGGGCAGCGTCGATCAGCAAGCCTCTTTCGACGGTTGCTGCATTGTAGACAGTATTTAATTTGGAAAGCAGCATTTGCAGGTTGATTCGTGACGAAAAATAATTATAGGAATTTTTTTCCAGATTGTGAGCTTCATCGATGATTACAATATCGTAGTGCGGTAAGACGGTATTGTCCGAAGCGGCATCGGAAAGCAACAATGAATGGTTGGCGACCACGATATCGGCACTGCCAGCCTGAAAACGAATATTACCGAGAAAACAGCCGTCATATTTCTGGCAGACACTGGTTGTACAATACCCCGGTTCCGATACGACTTCACTCCAGATCTGCGGATTTTGCCGGATTCTGAAACCGTTATTTTCGGCAATATCCCCCGTTTTCGTATGGATCAACCAGATGATGATTGGGATAATCGCCGATCGGTTGGTAATATGCAGTTTGGTTTCGATATCCGCCAGAAATTGATTCCAGCGTGTCAGACAGATATAATTGGATCTTCCCTTTAGTAAAACGGCTTTGAAATACAGATTTAATTTATCATGAACAAAGGGAATTTCTTTATAAAAAATCTGTTCCTGAAGGGTCTTTGTATTGCTGGCGATGACGATCCGGGAATGGTCTGGGTAGGTGTGCTTTTGCCACAGGAGGGCTGGAATCAGGTATGCCAGAGTCTTTCCAACCCCGGTCCCGGCTTCGATCACCGCCGATTTACCACCGCTTAATGCTTCATAAACCAGTTGTGCCATAGCGTGTTGCTGAGTCCGCGGTTCGTAACTGCTCAGCTGTTTTGACAGCAGCCCTTCTTGGTCAAAAAAACGATCAAGCTCCGTCGGATCAGGTTTTGCGGAGCCGGTAATATTTTCCCGCAGCGGAGTACCATAAATATTACCAGGAGCTTGCCAGCTAATTTTCGGTTTCTTTTCAGCACCGATACTTTTCGTCAGCAGCATCCTTTTGGCGGCGTTTTGATACAGCCATTTATTGGGATCATCGGTATCCTTGAGTATATAGTTGATCTGCTGGAGTGTATCAAGGCTGTATTTTAACACTTCCGGAATCAGCTTTAAGAAGATCCTCCCGGAATTCATGGCATCGGCAGCAGCGCGATGGGCATTTTCGGTGAACAGACTGCAATAGTCGCTGACGGTTGAAAGGCGATGATTGGGCAGATAAAAGAAAAACGCCTGAGCCAGCAGCATAGTATCGTAAATAATATTATCAAAACGCTGCCGTCTGAATTCACGACGACGGCGGCACGCATGTTTTAAAAAACCCAGATCGAAGCCGATATTGTGTCCCACCAGCGGAGCATCAGCCAGAAAATCCAGAACATCGCCGAGATGATTCTCAAAAGGTTCACAACCCGCTAGCATATCGGTGGTTATACCGGTCAAGTCCTCTATTTCAGGATTGATTGCATAACCGGGATTGCACAGGAAAGTGAGTTTTTCGGTCGGTTTTCCGTTTTGGAAAAGAACAGCGGCAAATTCGATGACAGCGTCACCTGCCGGATTCAATCCGGTGGTTTCAAGATCAAAAGAGACAAATCTTGTCAGATTCAGGTCTTTTAACAGCTCAGTCATCGGTCTTGTTACAAGCCGGCAAAAATCTTCACTACTGTGGGAATCAGGGAAGGTCTCTTTTTTACAGCCTGCATGAAAATCCTGGTAAGCGTAATCTCTTCCGGTGGCAATCTATCCAGGGCGGCGGCGATATCTTCATAGTCCTGGTCTGTTAGTTTCATCACCCACTCTTTAAGACGATAGTAGCGTCGAATTTCTTTGCCATAACTTTTATTCCACTCTTTCTGATAGGATATCAAACGGCGGCTGGAATTATCACCGGCTTTCACCGCCTCAGCGGCGACCCGCCCCGCCATTTTCCCGGCGGCTAACGCAGCCGAAATACCGCCACCGGTCAGAGGATTTACCTGATGCGCCGCATCGCCGATCACCATAATACCATCGCTGACAAGCGGGTCCAGCGTCCGGGCAACCGGGACACCTCCAGCGGTGGTGGTCAATATCGTTGCCTGCGGAAAATGCTGCTTAACAAAATCCTGCAGGTAACCCAGTGCCGGTTTTTCACCGGCATATATTCCGTTTATTCCGAGTCCGACATTAGCGGTTCGGGCACCTTTCGGAAAGACCCAGACATACCCGCCCGGTGCCCACCGGTTGGAAACATAAAAATCGCAACGTTCGGGGTGAATATCAATATTTGCCAGTTGCATCTGGGCACAGGCTTCAATATCCCGGAAAGGAAGTTTTGTTTTTATTCCGGCAAGATGTGCAATCCTGGATTCGATTCCGTCAGCGGCGATGACAATATCCGCCGTAATCTCCCGTTCCTGACCGATATGCCGTAAACCCAGCACGAACCTGCGCTCGCGTCTTCGCAGGGAACGGACATAGGCTTTGGTGTAAATTTCCGCTCCGGCTTGGGCTGCCAGCTCCGCCAGCGCATGATCAAACAGGCGACGGTTTAATATACAACCCCGTGCGGTAGTTGATTGAAACGCAATCTCAATTCCTGACGGAGAATGAAATCCAAATGCCGTTATCCGGCTGACGATCCAGGAGGGATCGATACCGACATATTTTGCCAGAGTGTCTTCGCCGATCCCTTCGGCGCAACGTACCGGAACCCCGATCTCCCGGTCTTTTTCCAGAAGAACCACCGCCGCACCCTGACCGGCGGCAAACCGGGCAGCGGTGCTTCCGGCTGGTCCCCCTCCGACAATGGCAATGTCATAATGTTGTTTCATCCGGCACTACCTCTGCATCGGCATTTCGCAACGCCGCAAATGGACATATTTTGACACAGGCATTACAATTGATGCATTTTTCATGGTCGATCAGCAGATCAAACTCCGTCAATTCAATACAGTCCACCGGACAAACCGCTACACAGGTTCCGCATAGATCACACACATTGACATCGACAAGAATCACACCCTACTCCTCCACTTTGAATGTAGGATAATCCAGTTCGAAACGGTTGACATAGTAAATCTTTGCCAGATAATAGTTTATTAAAATTGCAATGAAAAAGTAGGGGAACTGGACGCAGAGAATCAAACCGATAAACAGCAGCGGAAAGCGGATTGTCCGCAGCACCCACTCCTTTTTTAAATTAAAACAGGTAATGATGAACAGCGGCAGTGCCAGCAGAGTCGGATGTGTGATAATCGGATCGTTAATGATCATTCCCAAGACAAATGCCAGAAAAACCCATATGGTTGCCAGCCAGATTGTTATCTTTTCACCGTATTTCACTGCAAAGGTTTTCTTATCGTGTTTGGCATCACCCTCCTGATCCGGAATGGTCGTCAAAAGCGCTACAGCACCCCATGCCAACGTATATGGAATCATCCATAGAAAAACCTCTACCGAAAAATCGCCCGCCATCAGCCAGCCGATCAGAAACAGCAACATGCCACCTAACAGATTCGCGACTATCCCCGGTAGTGCCCGGTCTTTCCAGGTAAAGGGCGGATAGTTGTACAGATAGCCCCAGACCAATATAAACAGACCCAGCACTATAAAGAGTTGAAAACTTTGTACTAAAAATACAATCAATCCGATCGCCGCCAGAGTAATCCCGATTATACGGGCGGTCCTGGGATGGATATGTTCTTCTGAAATAAGAAACAGCTTCCGATTGTCCCTGTCGCTTTCGGTGTCCTGCAGTTGATTAAAAATAAACGTCGCTCCGGCAACCAGCGTCAGTATACAAAAATTAAAGAAGAGTCGCCAGTTGATTGCCGTGTTCCACCAGATGATGGTCTCTCCGGAGGTAAAATGAGTTGAATAGCCTGCCAGGGTGATGATCCAGACCGGGAAAAAGAGTGTCGGTCTCAATATAAAGAGATAGTCCAGTGGTTTCAGATATTTTTCGGGTATTGTTAGCATCATGTCTCCCGGTTAATAGTTACGGTCGGCGTCCAGGTATTTTCCCGTGAAGCAGGCGGTGCAGAAGTGATCATCGGGCAACGAAGTGGCTTCCAGCAGCCCCTTTACGGATATGTATTCGAGGCTGTCCACTTCAAGATAATCCCGGATTTCCGCCACGCTTTTATGATTGGCGATCAGCTCCTCCTTGGAAGGAAAATCCATGCCATAAAAGCAGGGAAATTTGACTGGCGGAGACCCGATCCGGATATGAATTTCCGCCGGTTCCGTCTCCTTGATCATCCGCACCAGCTTTTTCAGGGTGGTTCCGCGTACAATGGAATCGTCAACAATTACCACTTTTTTATCCTTCAGAACACCACCGATGGGATTAAATTTAATTTTTACACTGAAATCACGCATCTCCTGAGTCGGATGTATAAAGGTCCGCCCGACGTAATGATTGCGGATGAGTCCCAGCTCAAAACGCGCCGACGAACGCTGGGCATAGCCAAGCGCCGTGGTATTACTGGAATCGGGCACCGAAATGACGATATCGGCATTCTCGACCGGTTTTTCCATCGCCAGTATTTTACCAATCTTACGGCGGGTTTTATCCACATATTCGCCGAATATCTGGCTGTCCGGACGGGAAAAATAGACATATTCAAAAATACAGTGACGCGGTTTTGGTTCGTGAATGGTATAGCTTTTCTCACTTTTTCCGTCAAATACGATCATCTCTCCGGGAATAACGTCGCGTTCATATTTGGCACCCACCAGATCGAGGGCACAACTTTCGGAAGTGGCAATCACGGTTTCTTTTAACCGACCGATACACATGGGGCGGAAACCGTGCCAGTCACGGGCGACAATCATTTTATCATTGTACATGATAACGAGTGAAAATGCCCCTTCCACCTGCCGGAGTGCATCCAGCATCTTTTCCTCGATGGTTGGGGCTTTGGAATGGGAAAAAAGCTGTATGATATATTCCGTATCGGAACTGGTTTGAAAAAGCGCCCCCTTTCCCTCCAGTGCTTTGCGAATCGGATTTAGGTTCACCAGATTGCCGTTATGGGCGATAATGATCTGATTGCCTTTATAATTAAATGTCAACGGCTGGATATTAATCGGGGATTTTTCACCGCAGGTGGAATAGCGATTATGCCCCACGGCGAAATTACCGGACAGGCTCTCCAGCTTGCTGCGGCTGGAAAATACTTCCGAGACCAGTCCCCGCCCCTTCGCCATGAACACTTTTGAATCCTGATAAGTTGCGATGCCGACTCCCTCCTGCCCCCTATGCTGCAGGGCATAGAGACACAGGTACGCCAGCGTCGATGCTTCCCGGTTTTCGTATACTCCGACTACTCCACACATTTTACTCTGGTTCCATTATTTTGACATGATTCGAATAAATCCAACCCCGTTTCCCGCTCAATACCTCCAGGCGGTAGATACCGGGTTTCACCGGGATTTCGATTTCCCTTGCTTTACCTTTCTGGATGACTTCGCCATTTCGAATCAGACGACAGTGACCCTTCTTTGGCAATACCGCCCGGATAACCGGCTTGGTCAATACGCCCGATTCTCCCATCTGCAGATGCTGACGCCCATCCTCCGCCCAAAAGCGAAAACCGGTGGCGTCGCCCCAGCGGAAATTAGATACGAACGTACGCCCGGATTGAATAACATCAAAAATGGACTTCTCCGTTATGGAAGGAGTATCCTCTTTGCTTAATTCAGTATCGCAGAGCAGGTGCGTACGCAGCGATTTGAACATGATTTTGTAATCAAAGATGGCTTTCGTATAAATTTTCAACAGTTTCACCTTAATGGCATGCACGTCAACAGACCCGACGCCAACGACTTTGCGCTCCAGATTCGCCTTATCCCACCAACTGAGCAGGCGGCGTGAAGGAAAGGTGGAAAAACTGCGCGGATGAAGAACATTCCAGTATTTATTCCAGCCGGTGGTCAGTTCCAGCCAGTGTGACATCATATTCCAAATTTCAATGACTTCGATTTCCGGGTAATCCAGATTACCCCAGGGAATCGGCGGAAATCCCACCACCGACTTACTCATATCACGTTCCTCGAAAGGATGGGCGGCGATGCCGAGGGCACCTTTTGCTTTGACCGCCTGGATATATTGCTCGTGAGTGTATTCCGGCGGCAGCATTTTATCCAGCCCAAAGGCTAAATAGTGATGCTGATCATCCTGATCGTTAATCTCATATCCTACCGTCACAAACAGGTTGTCGTACCAGCCGAAATAATTCTCATCCCGCGCCCGCAGAGTCATGTGATCCGAGATCATCAAATAATCCAGTTTTGCGCCTTGGGCGGCATTGATAATCTCCGGAATGGTCCCACCCCCGTCCGAATAGATCGAGTGGACATGAATGCAACCGCGGTATTCATGAAATTCCCGGCTCATTGAATCACCTTGATAAAAAGAATTGCCAAACCGGCACCCGCTACATCTGCCAAAAGGTCCCGGTAGCTGAACAGCCCTTTGGGTTTTCTCCGATCCCGGAGCTCCTTGCCCAGTCCCAGAGAAACCGTAACCAGACCGGCGCGACCGAGTGACTGCGTTTCTGAAAAATCAACCATCCGCGTCTGAATGTAGTATCCGGTTGTGGTCAGGACAAACGAACTACTTAAATGCTTTAATTTATCCCTGCCAAACCAGGAATCGCACAGGTCGTATTCGCCTCTCTGACTGTACATCGGTGCGCTGCCAATTGTCAGGATAATGAGAATTATCAACACTCTTCTTATCATAAAATTCCGATACTGCTCAGGAAAATCAACAAAATCAACACCGGTGTTACGAAACGAATCAAAAATATCCAGGTCGATATCAGAAAGGAAGACCGTTTAGCGGTACCTTCGAGTAAATGCCCGACCGCTTTCTCCGTATTCCAGAACCAACCGACAAATAACGCAATAAAAATTCCGCCTAAAGGTAAGAATATATTCGCAGAAATAAAATCAACAAAATCGAAACAGGTCAATCCAAACAGACGCACATTCTGCCAGCCGCAAAAGGACATTGCACTCGGTACACCGATGATAAATACCACGATTCCAAGAACGATAGCCGCCTTCTTGCGCGGGAGATGAAATTCATCTACGACAAAGGTGGTGATCACCTCCAGCAGCGAAATGGTTGACGTCAGTGCCGCCACTGTCAATAGCAGGAAAAACACAATGCGGAAAAAATAGCCCGCGGGAATCGAATTGAATACAACCGGCAAAATGTTAAAAATCAACGATGGACCCTGCGCCGGATGCATACCCATGGCAAACACCGCCGGAAAAATCATGAAACCCGCCAGCAAAGCAATTACCGTGTCCAGAACGACAATATTGATTGCACTGCCGGGGATGCTCTCTTTTTTCGACATATAGCTGCCATACGTCAGTAACGCACCCATTCCCAGACTAAGCGAGAAAAATGCCTGACCGAGCGCCAGGAAAAAAGTCCTTCCGGTAATCACCGAAAAATCCACTCTCAAAAGATAATGTATTCCGGCACCGGCACCCTCCAGGGTAATTCCTCTGATCACCAGAATCAGGATCAGGATCACCAGCACCGGCATCATAATCTTACTGGCTCGTTCAATCCCTTTCGTCACACCCGAATAAATAATCGCAATGGTGATCATCATAAAAACAGCGTGAAACAGCAGTGTCCAATGCGGTTTTGATGACAGGCTGCTGAACAGTTCCCCGGCAAGCGCCGGATCCCCGATCTGCCGGAAGCTGCCTTTGCAGGATTCCACCACATATCCCAGACTCCAGCCGGCGATCACATTGTAATAGGACAAAATCAGAAAGCCGGTCAGAACCCCCAGTCCGCCAACTGCCATCCAGAAGGGATTCCCGTGGCTGAGCTCCCTGAAACTGCCGACCGGATTGCGTTGCGCGGTGCGACCGATCAGAATTTCTGCGATGACGACCGGCAGCCCCACCAGTAATACACAAATCAGATATAACAGAATAAACGCCGCACCTCCGTTTTCGCCGACCAGATAGGGAAATTTCCAGATATTGCCCAAACCCACCGCCGACCCGGCAGCCGCAAGTACAAAACCCAGTTTCGAGCCCCACTGCTCACGCTGATTTATCATTCTGTGCCCCTCAAATTCCATGATAATCGAATGCCGACACTGCCGGTAACAGGATGACCTGTGAGTTCAATTTTATCAGTCGGAAAATAGTAGAGATGCGCATCAACAAAGGCATCCAGCATGCCGATCAGATAGAATCCGACACACCACCAGCCGTATTTGTTGCGAATCTCCCGCGGACGCCAGGTAGCATCGTTCAATTCATATCCGGTTATGGTTTTAATTTCCTCCTTTTTCTCTGCTTCTGATAGTTTACTCCAGTCTTCGATACCGACCTTCTCCTTCGTCATTTTCACATGCCGATAAATCGCATTGTATTCGATAAATTGGTATAGATGGTAGGCTTCCAGTGAAAAATAGAGGACGCCTTTGAGCGGTTTATGAACATAAAAATGTCCCCAGCCGGGCAGAATCGCCGAACGGATAAGCGCCGCTTTGGGTCTGATTCGTCGCGCCGAATCGGGCGGCATTTTTTCAAAGACTTCCCCTCTTGCCGTGACAATGAAGAGAATTAAAATAAGGGGTATCCGAAATCTGGTATGTGTAATCACAGATCCCATCGATGGTGGTTCAATTCCGCCAGTCTCCAATGACAAATGCCGATTGAGGTACGATGCCGATATCCACTTCCCGGGCTTTAGGATCGTAGACCTCGCCATCAAAATGGATCGGCAGATGACTATCACTGCTCACTTTTATCCGTGAACCCCGGGTAATCGTAACCTCCCGCACCCGTTCCAGTGTGCCGTTTTTCAACTTTGCAAAATGTAGCAGTACCTTCCAGACAGGAATATCACTCACATGACAGATATCAAAAAGGCTGTCGTGAATGGAAGCATTGGGAGTCAGTTTCAAGCCACCGCCCACCGACCAGCCGTTGCCGATTGCCAGGAGATAGACCAGACTCCGACCGATACTTCTGCCGTCGATTTCGAGATTGACCGGGATCGATTTCCACATCGCCAGGCTGCTGAAAACCGTATACAGATAGGAAAGCGAGCCTTTCAGGAATTTTACATTTTTACGACGGTAATTGACGAATCCGTCAAAGCCGATACCGACGCCGTTCAGAAAAACGCGATCGCCGATCGTTCCCAGGTCCATCAGACGATAATCGTATTTCACCAGCAGATCTACGGCTTTGCGAATATCGCGGGAAACATGAATCGTCCGGGCGAAATCGTTTCCCGAACCTTCCGGAATTACACCAAATGGGGTCGGAGTTCCCGCCAAACCGTTGACCACCTCGTTGGCGGTGCCATCTCCACCAAAAGCCACCACCGCATCGTATTCGCGATGAATCTGATCGGTAATCCGGGCGGCGTGATAGGGTGCCTCGGTATAGTAAAAGTCAAAGCGTTGATCCGTCCGGGCAACAACCTCTTTCAGCCTGGGTAACAGCTTTGCCGTTCGCCCCCGACCGGCTACCGGATTGACAATAATCGCAAATCGCTTTTCCCCCAATATTTGTTACTCCAAAGTTGCAACCGCTTCGATCTCTACCATAGCATCCAGTGGTAACCGGCTGACCTGTACGGCGGAGCGGGCGGCTTGATTCGCGGGAAAATATTCCTGAAATACCTCATTCAGTACGGCAAATTGCGACAAATCGGTCAGAAAAACCGTTATTTTGACGATCCGGTGTAAATCGCTTCCGGCAGCTTCCAGAAGTGCCGCAACATTTTTAAGGCTTTGGTGTACCTGCTCACCGAAAGTCGTGGCTTCGATGTTTCCGCTCGCCGGATTGATCGGCACCTGACCGGAAGTAAAGACAAAGCCGTTGGAAACAATCGCCTGACTGTAGGGACCAATCGCCTGCGGTGCCCTGTCCGTTTCAATAATTTTTCGAGTCATAATAGTCACTTTCCATAACAGACATTTAATTCCTTGTTCGCCCTGAGCTCCTCCAACCTGCGGACTGGCGTGATGTGCGGTGCCTGATGCAAAATCTCGGGATTTTCATGGGCTTCCCGGTCGATCTGCTCCATGGCGGCGATAAATTTATCCAGCGTCTGTTTACTCTCGGTCTCTGTCGGCTCAATCATAATAGCCTCGCGCACGATCAGGGGGAAATAGACCGTCGGTGCATGCAGACCAAAATCCAGCAGTCGTTTGGCAATGTCCAGAGTCTTGATGCCCAACTCCCGGTGATTTTCACCGGAGGCAACAAATTCATGCATACAGACACGATTGTAGGGCACGCTGAATTTGTCAGCCAGCCTGACCCGAACATAGTTGGCGTTCAGAATCGCATTCCGAGAGACCTCGGTAAGACCCCTGAGCCCCAACATAGTGATGTACACATAGGCGCGAACCATAACCCCAAAATTGCCGTAAGAGCCGAGAACCCGACCAATCGAATCCGGCGAACCGGTTCTCAAGGCAAAGCCGTTTTTCGTTTTTATGACTCTCGGTTCCGGCAGATATTTTGCCAATTTTTCCACCACCGCAATCGGTCCGCTACCCGGTCCGCCACCGCCATGGGGTGTGGAAAAGGTTTTGTGTAGATTGATATGGGTGATATCAAAACCCAGATCACCGGGACAGGTGATCCCCAGCAGAGCGTTCAGATTGGCGCCATCCATATAAACGATGCCGTCGTGCTGGTGCACAAGCTCTACAATCTGTACCACTTCTTCCTCAAAAAGTCCCAAGGTATTGGGATTGGTGATCATCAAGCCGGCGACTTCGGCAGTCATTTTTTCACGGAGGTCGGCAATATCGATACAACCCCGGTCATTGGAATTCAGGGAAATCGTTTCATAATTGGCGGAATAGGCACTGGAGGGATTTGTACCGTGCGCCGAATCGGGAATGAGAATATATTTCCGTTTTTCTCCTTTGGATTCATGGTATTTCTGCATGATCATCACGCCGGTCAACTCCCCGTGTGAACCGGCTGCCGGCTGCAGCGTCGCCGCATACATGCCGGTTAACGCGCAGAGAAGTCTTTCCAGTTCGTGCATCAATTCCAGGGCTCCCTGGGCGGATTCTTCCGGTTGCAGCGGGTGGATTTCGGCAAAGCCCGCCAGACCGGCGAGTCTGTCATTGATTTTGGGATTGTATTTCATGGTACACGAACCCAGCGGGTAAAACCCTTTATCCACATGATGATTCATGACGGAAAGATTCGTAAAATGGCGTACAACTTCGGGTTCACTGACCTCCGGCAGATTCAGCTCTGTTCTGCGCAGGAATTCATTCGGAATGAACCGACGCACAAGGCTATCATCGACCGGATTTCCCGGCAGCGACACCCCCTGTTTCCCCTTGGCTGAGTATTCATAGATGACTGGCTCCATATTCTCCTCGATTATTGACCGTTTAAATGCTCCTTGACCATGTTCTCAAATGCTGCAACGGCTTCGGGAATTTTAGTGAAATCTTTCCCACCGGCGGTTGCCAGGTGCGGTCTGCCGCCACCTCCGCCACCGAGTATCATTCCGAGCTGTTGGACAATCTGACCGGCATTGAGGTTATACTTCTGAATCCCGGTGTCGCTGACGCATACGACCAGGAGCAATTTTTCAGCTGTCTTTGAGATCAGCAATGCGACGCCGGTTTGCACCCTTTCCCGAAACAGGTCGGCGACCTGCTTCAACTCGTCCATCGACATTGAGGTATACTGATGATAAAAAAGTGTTAGGTCATTGATTCGTTTTGCCTGCTCAAGTAGTTCGTTCAGTTCCGTCTGCACATCCCTGACCGTTTGAGATTGCAACTTTTTTTCCAGCTGGTTGAGTTGCTCACGCATTTCCTGAACCTTAGCCAACAATTGATCGGATGTGGTATTCAGCAGCTGGGTCACTTCCCTGATTAAATGCTCATATTGTCGCAGCAGTTCAAATACCATTTTACCCGTAACCGCCTCAATGCGCCGGGTTCCGGCGGCTACTGCTGATTCCGAAATAATTTTAAAACCGCCGATATCGCCCGTGCGTTCTACATGTTTGCCACCACACAGCTCCCGGGAAAAATCACCCAAATCGATCACCCGTACGATGTCGTCATATTTTTCACCGAAAAGCGCCATGGCACCGGATTTTTTCGCCTCGTCAAACGACTTGAATTGAATATCAACCTCGATATTCTCACGGATTTTCCGGTTGACGATATCCTCGACTTGTTCCAGTTCTTCCGACGTGACTTTCGTATAATGGGTAAAATCGAAACGCAGGCGCCCGGCTTCCACCAGAGAACCAGCCTGATGTACATGCTCGCCCAGTACCTCCCGCAAAGCGGCGTGCAACAGATGGGTGGCGGTATGATTGGCACGTATTGCATCACTGCGCCGGACATCGATTTCAGCCCGGACTTCTGCCTGCCGACCGATTTTCCCATCTGTCAGGCGACCAATATGGACAATCGTATTGCCCGTTTTTTGCGTGTCGCTGACCTCTATGCTGAATTCGCTGTTTGAAATGATCCCGGTATCCCCGATTTCGCCACCGGATTCCGCATAGAACGGCGTTTTGTCCAGAACCAGGTAATAGGTATCATCCTGAACATAATATCTTCTTACAATCGACTGGGTGGCTGTCTGCACATACCCTACAAATTCCGAATCTTCACCTTCGGTGACAACAATCCAGTGTTGGGCAGATTCAGTATCGCCTCTTTTGAAATGCTGTGCGGCACGTGCGCGCTCCTTCTGTTTATCCATCTCCCGGTGAAATCCCACAAGGTCAACCGTCAATCCATCCTCCCGAGCCATGAGCTGGGTTAAGTCCAGCGGAAATCCAAAAGTATCGTACAGTTTGAACACTTCTGTACCGGGTATTTCCGTTTTCTTTTGCGATATGAGCTCAGCCTTTATTCGCTGGTAGACCTCCAGTCCCTTATCAAGCGTTTCACCGAAGGATTGCTCTTCGTAGCGGATTACTTTCCTGATATGCTCCTTACGTTCGATGATTTCCGGATAAACATCGCCCAGAATCTCACCCACCGTATCCACCAGTTGATAAATAAAGGGTTGGTGCATATTCAGCATACGTCCAAAGCGCGCCGCCCGGCGCAGAATCCGCCGAATCACATACCCCCGACCGTCATTGGCAGGCATTCCGCCATCGGCAATAGCAAAGGTCAGCATCCGGACATGATCGGATATCACGCGATGGGGCATTCCGGTTTCGGTACGGTACCCGATTTTCGTCAGATCCTCGATTCTGCGGATTAAGGGTGTAAAAAGATCGGTATCGTAATTGGATTTCTTTCCCTGAAGAGCAGCAACAATTCGCTCCAGTCCGGCACCTGTATCTACATGTTTTTTTGAAAGCGGATGCAGCTCTCCCTGTTCATCGCGATTGTACTGAATAAAGACCAGATTCCACAGCTCGATATACTCCGGATTGTCGGCATTGATACATTCAGCGGATTGCCGGTCTGGTTCGTCTCCGGTATAATAGTGAATTTCCGAGCAGGGTCCGCAGGGACCGGTTTCACCCATTTCCCAAAAATTATCCTTCTCCCCAAAGCGTAAAATCCGCTTGGGATCAATGTCGGTTGCCTGCCGCCAACACTTATAAGCTTCGTCGTCTTTTTGGTAAATTGTCGCCCAGAGTTGCGTTTTGGGAAATTTCCAGATTTCGGTAAATAGGGTCCAGGCGTAGCGGATCGCTTCACGCTTATAATAATCCCCAAACGACCAGTTACCCAGCATTTCAAAGAAAGTGTGATGATATGTGTCTTTACCAACCTCCTCAAGATCGTTGTGCTTACCGCTCACCCGGATGCATTTTTGAGAATTGGCTACCCGTTTATAGACCGGCTTCTCCTGATCGAGAAAGATCGGTTTGAACTGATTCATTCCGGCATTGGTGAAAAGCAGTGTAGGATCACTGATGGGAATAACCGGAGCACTTTTTACAATTGCATGATCCAAACTGCTAAAAAAGTCGATAAAATCTTTGCGAATCTCCGCCGCCGTTTTCATTCATCTCCGATATTTAAAGCTTCTTTTTTAATTATCAACCCCATCATTTATAAAGCGGTAAGTTATTTGCTCCACGCTCAATAATCAAGCGCTAAACCATACTTACGACACAGTTTTTTACATTACTTTCGAAATAACCTTAACCAGCGTATCTATAGAAAAAGGCTTACTGAAAGATGCTTTAAAACCATAATCTTCAGGGCGACTGATCACCGGATTATCGGCATATCCGCTGTATGCCATAGCCACGACATCGGGTTTCATGGCTTGCAGGTCTTTCAGTACATCTTTGCCCCCCTTGCTGCCGGGGATGGTCAGGTCAAGAATGACCAGGTCATGAGCCGACCCGCTTTCTAGCGCCTTTTGGTAATGACTTACCGCCCGACTGCCATCAGCGACAGCATCGACACTGAGTCCCAGACTCTGCAGCATACTGCTCATAAAATCACGCACCGACTCTTCATCGTCCATCAGCAGTACTTTGCCCTGAAATTTCTGTTTCCGCCTGACCTTCTTTTCCTTCTTTAGCCGTTTCTTCGTCCCCGGCAGATAGATGGTGAATGTCGACCCTTCGCCGGATCTGGACGATACGGTGATATGTCCGCCGTGCTTTTGAATAATAGAATAACAGGTCGCCAGACCCAAGCCGCTGCCGGAACTTTTTGTACTAAAGAAGGGGTCAAATATTTTGTCGATGATCTTTTCGGGAATCCCAATCCCCTGATCGGTGATAGATATTTTCACATATTCGCCGGGTTCCAGACTACCCGCTAAATCGCCTGACTCAATAATCACATTACTCGCCTCAACGGTCAGTTTGCCGCCACCGGGCATCGCCTGTTTGGCGTTGATAACGATATTGGTCAAAACCTGAGATATCTGGTTTACGTCCATCTCAACGGGATAGAGATCGTCCTCTATCACAAATTCCGATTTGACATTGCTGCCGGTAAGAGTAAAGGGCACCACGTCACGGATCAGCTCCGCTATTGACGCTACTTCAACCACCGGTTCACCCCCTTTGGAAAAGGTCAACAGCTGTTGTGTCAGACCGGTTGCACGGGAGATGGTTTCTTCCAGACGATCCAGATATTTGCTGAGGTCCTCTTCCTTACCGATCTTAAGTTTGATCAGCTGGACATTGCCCAAAAGGACCGACAGAATATTATTGAAATCGTGGGCTATTCCGCCAGCCAATACACCGATGGAATCCAGCTTTTCAATCTTGAAAGCCTCTTCCTGCAGGCGTTTAAAACGGGTCAGATCCCGGATGATCCCGAGACTGGCTGATCGATTGTTCCAGATGATCTTGGAGGCACTGACCTCCATATCCAGATTCCTGCCGCTTTTGGTTTTCGCTTTGAATTCACAACGCTTGCTGATCCGGATTTTGTGGTCCCGGTTTTCATAGCGCTCCCGGATTTTTGCCCGGTCGGAATCATCCACAAAATGAATAAAATCGAAATCCGGATGTAATAGCTCCTCGCGACTGTATTCCATCAACTTCACCAGCGCCGGATTGACCAGCACAAACCGGTCATCTTGCTGCACGTAGATGGCGTCATTCGAACGCTCGACGATCTGGCGGAAATTCATCTCGCTGTTCTGTAACGCCCGCTCCATCTGCTTACGCAACGAAATGTCCCGAATGAACACCAGGTCCGCCGGTTGATTGTGCCAGTCGGTCCTGGAAGCCACTACTTCGATGGGGATGATGGTTCCGTCTTTCCTCTGCAGGAGCGATTCATAAAAAGAGTGGACAGATTCACCCCGAATACGTTTCTTTGACGCCTCCAGCACGTCATTTACATTTTCTTCGGGCGTCAAATCTCTGATATTTAATTTTAAGAGTACCGATACCGGATATCCGGTGATTTCCGCCGCATTGTTGTTCGCATAAATATAATTTCCATTCTCATCATTGATCAAAATCCCGTCGAAGGCATTTTCCGCCAGGGAGCGAAAATTCTCTTCACTGGCTCTGAGCGCCTTTTCGATCTGACGGCGCTGTTGATTTTCCCGCCGCAGTTCCTCCGTCTTATGGATAACGCTCTTACGTAAAAACCAAATCCAGAAAAGGGTCAGAAAAATGCCGATGACCAAAATGACGACGCCGATGATAATGTAGCGAAATAGCGGACCCGCAAACAGGTTGGGCCTGTCGGGTATGGTCATCCATTTCTGAAAAAGAGCGTTATATTCTCCACTGGTCTGGAGAATGATTAAACCTTCATTGAGCTGGTGGAGCAGCTTCGGATTGTTATAGACGGCAAAACAGTAGTCCCGTGGTGAAAAATAATCCTCCAGGGATTTAATGTTTTTTAATTTATACTTTTTAATGTAAAAATCGCCCTGCACTTTGCTGAGGAGCGCACAGTCATAAATTTCGTGCGACAGCAGCAGAATGGCATCCTTTACATTATCAACGGTGATGATGGACCTGGTGATTTCATTTTGGATCAGATAATCGTGCATGATGCTGCCCTTCTGCACGATTATTTTCCGATGATTCAGATCGGTATACGATTGTACCGGTGATTTGGCATGGACAAAAACAGCGTGCGTAATGGAAGAATGGGGAATTGAGAAATCCAGAATTTTATCACGCTCGGTGGAATAATACATTGCCAGTATACCGTCCACTTCACCATTCTCCACGGCGGACCGCACCTCGTCCCAGGGCCCCGCCTCGATTTCAACCTGAAAATTCATCACTTCGGTAATACGATGGATCAGGTCCACACAGAAGCCGACGACCTGCCCATTTTCCGTATACATATAGGGAGGTGAATTCTCATCGGCTAAAAACCGATAAGTTACTGGTGCATCGCTGGTTATGAATTTTCCATAAATCTGACTAAAAAGGAATAAGAGCAATATGATTTTTCTAAAACGCCACTTCATATTCCGTTTCCCGATATTTCTTAAACCGACCAAATATACAAAATTTTTCGGGTTTATTTCAGGTTTTTAACAAACGGTTGATCACTTCCGTAATGACTGCGTAATCAAAACCTCTCTGTTTCAGGTAGCGGTATAATTTTTCTCTGACAGATCCAGTATTCTTCAGCGATGCCAATTTTTTCTCGGCAAGCGTCAGAGCGTTTTGCAGCTGATCGGATGTATCGATATGCTCAGCCAGGACCTCTTTAATGGTGGTAGACGAGATTCCGCGTTTGTGCAATTGGGCAATCATTTTATAGCGTCCGTAACGATTGATAGTCGTCATATCCCGAACCAGCAGTTCGGCGAATTTTCGATCATCAAGATACCGGTGCTCCCGAAAGTAATTCAACACTCTCCGTATATTTTGCGGTGAAAATCCTTTTCGCTTTAAATAGGATTTCAGTTCAAATTCACTGCGCATCCGGAGTGCCAGATATTTGAGAGCCGCTTCCCTGGTTTTCTCGAAATCCTCATGATTTTTAATGATCTCGATCTGTTTTGCTGTCAGCCATTGATCCTGCTGAAGAGGAAACAGCCGGAAGGTCGCTTCGGACACACTAAAAGCATAATCGCCGTCGATAAAAACCGACCGGCGATCTACTCGCTTTTTCTGGAATGCAATTTTGGTTATTCTGCCGCCTGAATCCTCGTTTTTCGCACTATATTCCCGGCTGATCAAGGTTTCTATTCGGTTTTTTTATCCGACGCCGGTTTTACGGAGAGCCCTAAAAATTCCCGCACCTGGGCTTCGACCTTGTCGAAAGTCTCCCGGTTTTCAAGCAGATACTGCTTGGCATTTTCGCGCCCCTGCCCGATCCGCTCATCGCCGAACGAAAACCAGGAGCCGCTTTTCTGGATGATATCACCCTCTACAGCGGCATCGAGCACGTCGCCTTCGTAGGAAATACCGGCACCGTACATAATATCAAATTCCGTTTCACGAAAGGGCGGCGCCATCTTATTTTTCACGACTTTGACCCGCACCCGGTTACCGATATTACTGTTCCCCTCCTTGAGCGAACCGATCCGCCTGATTTCCAGACGCACGGAGGTATAAAACTTCAGGGCGCGTCCTCCGGTGGTGGTCTCCGGATTACCGAACATTACCCCGATTTTTTCCCGAATCTGATTAATGAAAATAACCGAGGTGCGCGACTTATTAACGGCGCCTGTGAGTTTGCGAAGTGCCTGCGACATCAGACGCGCCTGCAAGCCAACATGAGAATCACCCATCTCGCCTTCCAACTCCGCACGCGGAACCAGCGCCGCCACAGAATCAATCACAATCACGTCAATAGCATTGCTGCGGACCAGCGTTTCCGTAATCTCCAATGCCTGCTCGCCGTTATCCGGCTGCGAAATCAGCAGGTCCTTTGTTTTGACACCCAGTTTAGCGGCGTAATTTGGGTCCAGTGCATGTTCGGCATCGATAAAAGCGGCATATCCGCCCTTTTTCTGAGCTTCTGCCACCACATGCAACGCCAGGGTTGTTTTACCGGAGGATTCCGGTCCGTAAATCTCGGTAATCCGACCTCTGGGAATGCCTCCTATTCCGATCGCAGCATCCAGTGTCAGACAGCCGGTGGAAATCACCTCCGCTGGAATTTTGATGTTGTCATCCCCGAGACGCATAATTGAACCCTTTCCGAACTGGCGATCAATCTGGGATACCGCCAATTCGAGAGCCCGTTCCTTATTGTCAGCTGAAGTGGCCATAATGGATACTCCTGTTTTCTATGTTAATTTAAATTTATGCACGGCATTGTAGACTGCCCCTTTGGGTCTCAAAAAACTCTCATAGAGCACAACTTCTCCCACTCTATTGACGATCTTCTCAAATTTCATCTCTAAAAACCGGCGCAAATCAACAGCATCTTTCTGAAAATTGAAATACTTCACACGACCTAAGGTAATATGCGAGTGAAATTCCCTATCTTCCTGATTTACAGGCATTTCTTCTTTTAGCGCATCATTTAGAATTAGACTCAACTCACTCAAAATTTCCGAGCCCTCCGTGATTCCCAGCCAGAGCACACGCGGTTTTTTAATATTGGGAAACACACCGGTCCCTTCACAAATATAATTAAAATTTTGAAAACTGCTAAGAGAACTTTCAACCTGGCGAATGATCTGAGGAATCCGATCAGCAGGTACATCGCCCAGAAATTTCAGGGTCACATGCACGTTCTGCGGACTGACAAATCGAATCCTGGACTTGTCAAAATGCAGTTCTGATTGAACAGCCCGGATCAGCGAGCGGGTCTGCTCTGAAACGTTTACCGCAAGAAAAAGACGCTTATCCATAAACCCTTTTTAATTGTAGTCGTAATTGATTTAAAGCCATTTGCGAAAAGTATATTTTATTGGACAGCCGGTCGCGGTTGTATCGAAAATGGAAGACCACCTGGTGATCGCCGATGTTCAGTCCGATATAAACCGTCCCCACTGGCTTTCCCGCTGAACCTCCGGTGGGTCCGGCGATTCCGGTTGTGCTCAGACCAACGTCGGTCTGGGCGATCCGGCGGATGCTTACCGCCATTTCCAGAGCAGTCTGCCGGCTGACGGCACCAAAATCCGCCAATATCCTGTCCGGCACACCCAGCTGCTCTGTTTTCGATTGGTTGCTATAGCAGATCATCCCCTGCCGAAAATAGGCGGAACTGCCGGAAATATTGGTCAGGCGGTTGGCAATTAATCCTCCGGTGCAGGACTCCGCCGTGGCGATGGTCAAATGGTTGCTCAGCAATTGTCGAGCGACGACCAGTTCCAAGGAATCTTGATTGTCACCGTATCGATCATCACCCAAAATCTCCGTCAGCTCCGACAACGCTTTTTCAAACCCCGGTTTTCCCCCTTTTGACAGATCAGCGGAAATCACGATATCCACTTCCGGGAAATGCGGCAATATCGACACCTCAATATCCTGATTTTTTTCAATCCAGTGCTCTATCCTGCGAAATAGGATGGATTCCGGGACACTGGTGGTATGTATAGTCGTCGAGATATTCGCTTTATGGGAAAACTGCCTGAGCTCCTGTAGGATACAGCCCGTCATCATCTGTTCCATTTCGACAGGCACACCTGGCATAAAATAGAAGACTGTTTTGCCCTTTTTGAATTTTAATCCCTGAGCGGTTCCGATAGGATTTGGAATCAGTTCTGCTTTTGCGGGCACCATTGCCTGTCGCCGATTTGTATTATTCAGAACAGCAGCAGCGCCCCGGTTTTTGAAGAGCATCTGCATGCGCTGCATGGCGATATCGCTGAAAACCAGTTCGCACCGAAAATAGTTCGCCGCCGCTTTCACCGTTACATCGTCGTGAGTGGGACCGAGCCCTCCGGTGATCAGCAGGATATCGGCATCACTTTCGCATTCCAGCGCTCTTACGATGGAAGCAACGTCATCCCTGATCAATTTGACGGCAGCCACGGACAGCCCGATCGACTTCAGTGCGCTGATTAGGAAACGCGAATTGGATTCCGCGACAGAACCGTTCAGTAGTTCACTGCCGATGGCGATGATTTTGGCAATCATGTTATACGATCCAGATGATCAGATTGAGCAGCACGGCGGTAAAGAGACCGGCGGCAATATCATCCAGCATAATCCCGAAACCGCCACTCATCTTTTCCAGCCTGTTAATGGGAAAAATTTTGGTGATATCGAAAATTCGAAAGATCAGAAAAGCGATCAGCGCCCATAAAAAAGATTGCGGATATTCGAATTTCGGCAGCAGCAGCAGCGCCAGCCACATTCCCGCTACCTCGTCAATCACCACATACGCCGGATCGTCGACACCAGCCTGTATCTCGGCGGCATTGGCTACATAGAGTCCAGTGACAAATGCCAGACCGACGATAATGGTCCGGATGATAACGGACTGAACCGGCAGCAACAGCCAGATCAGCATGGCGATCAGACTTGCCCATGTGCCGGGCGCAACCGGAAAAAAGCCGACATAAAAAAACGAGGCTGCCGTTCTAATTAATGAAATTTTCTTCAAGACTTTCGCAGATATTCTTTGAACACTTGTCGATTGACGATGATATACTCAATGCCTGTCCATACGGTAAATATCGTAACCAGCAGCATGAGGATATAAATGACATGATAATCTTCTAATATTTTAACATAATCCGATATTCCGAAAAATATTTTCCAGCGCTGGGTTATGATATAAACGAGAATGAAGCAGACGGCCCCGATCTGAGCACCGGTTTTGGCTTTTGCCGATTTACGGGTAACCATGATTTTATCCCGCGTGGACATCATAATCCGAATGCCGGTCACCATAAAATCACGCAGAATAACCAGAATGACCATCCAGAGCGGAATTAAATCCATAATCACAAAGGAGATAAAAGCCGCCGACATGAGAACCTTATCCGCCAGGGGATCCAGAAATTTACCCAGTGGTGTCTCTTCCCGGTATTTCCGGGCTACATACCCATCGTATGCATCGGTCACCGAAGCAATAATAAAGATGATCAGCGCAAAGATTTCGAAATATTCCCGTCCACCGAAGAGAAAATAGAGAAACAGCGGTGTTAACAGAATTCTGGAAGTTGTCACAAAATTGGCGCGAGTTAAAACCCTTTTGCTCATTATAATAACGTTCTGCCCTCCAACGCCTTTGTCAACGTCAGCTCGTCGGCAAATTCCAGGTCGATTCCCATCGGCAAGCCCTGTGCAATCCGGCTGATCCGGACACCCTTATCCTTCAACAATTTTTGCAAATAAAGGGACGTGGTTTCACCGTCACGGCTTGGATTGATAGCCAATATCACCTCCTTGACGTTATCCAGGCGGGTCATCAGATCGTCAATGTGCAAATCTTCGGGACCGATTCCGTTCAGCGGCGAGAGAACGCCACCGAGAACGTGATAAAGACCTCGGTACCGACTGATCTTTTCAATCGCCAGCACATCCATGACATCCTGAACGACACACAGAGTGCTACGATCACGCTTCGGGTCACTGCAGATATGGCAGGGGTCTGTTTCGGCGATATTGTGGCACTGGCTGCACTCGGAAATACGGTCTTTCACGTCAATGATCGCCTTTGCCAGAGCGACGGCATCCTCCCTTGAATGTTTCAGAATAAAAAAAGCGAGCCGTTGAGCCGACTTGTTGCCAACCCCCGGAAAACGGGAAAGGCGATCGATCAAAGTCTGCAGAGATGCGGGTAACATATTCATAGTCCCGGTATTTTAAAGCCCCCGGGCAGATTGGGAAGCAGTCCGCTGGTCAGACCCGCCATTTTCTCCTGTGAGAGTTCCTGGGCTTTTGTCAGCGCCTGATTTGTGGCGGCGACCACCAAATCTTCAATCATCTCAATATCATCGGTTATCACTTCGGGATCGATTTTAACCGATATGATCTCCTGTTTGCCGTTGGCGATGACTTTCACCATTCCCCCGCCGGCACTTCCTTCCACGGTCAGGTCCGCCAGTTCATCCTGGATTTTCTCCATCTGTTGCTGCATTTTTGAAAACTGTTTCATCATATTATTCAAACCGCCTTTGGGTATCATTGTCATGCTCCTTATGTTGGAATGATTTCACCGCCGAAGATATCGATAACCTTCCGGGTAATGGTGTTGATCGTTTCCGTGTCACTACCGGCGGAATCCTTTACCGCCGATTCAATACATTTGATTTTCAGCGATTGACCGAGGATTTTTTCGAGGCATGCTTCGATCAGCGCGGCTTTCGACTGAATACTCTTCAGATGAAAGGTTGCTCCATTCCGGAATACAATCGTGAGGCGCTTGCCTTCGATCGCTTCCGGTTGCCCCATGCTTAAAAACGATGCCACCGAAGGATTGGTACTGGCGACATTGGCGATAAGTGTCTCCCATTTTTCCTTTACCGTATCAATAGTAATTTCAGATTTTTCTGATTCAATTGGTGACTTTGTCTGCCGGCTTTCCTCAGACTGTTCGGGTGGGATTCGTTTATCTCGTTCTTGTACCGATTTTACCGGTTCATTCTTTACCGGTGCGGTTTTAGAGTCGGGAGACTGGAACAGATCGGTGGTTTCACGGACCTGCGTGGTTTTAGAAAAATAGGAGGGGTTGTTCAGTGCTCCTAAAATCTCCTCAACGGTTACCGTTTTTGTCATCACTCCCAAACGGAACAGGTTGAATTCGATGTACAGGCGCTGATTCAGTGCATTTTTCAGACCGATTTCGGCTTCATTGATCAATTTAATCAGGCGTAAAAGGTCGCCGACTTCCCATTTTTGGCTCTCTTCGACATAACGCTCTTTCATATCGTCCAGCATATCCAGCATCGCCACCGAACCGGTCGACTTGGCGATCAGCAGATTTCGAAAATGCTCCGAAAAGCCCGAAAAGAATTCACTCAGATTGATTCCTTCATCGATAACATTTCCGGCAATCTGTAAAAGCGCGGCGGTATCGTTGGCAAGAATTTTATTCCCAATGTCGAAATAATAATCATAATCGATCAGGCTGAGTACCTGTTTGGCGTCGTCACTGGAAACCGACTGCCCGGAAAAGGCAATCAACTGGTCGAGAAGACTCTCGGCATCCCGCATTCCGCCTCCGGCTTTTTTTGCCAGGAGCATCAGAATCTCCGGCGCTATCTCCACCTGCTCCTTGCCAGCGATCTTTTTTAAATGATCAGCGATTTCGCGAATTGGAATTCGGTGGAAATCATAGCGCTGGCAGCGGGAAATAATCGTCGCCGGAATCTTCAGCGGTTCGGTGGTGGCAAAGATAAAAATCACATGACTGGGCGGCTCTTCCAGGGTCTTCAGCAGGGCGTTGAAAGCCTCCTTGGTCAGCATGTGCACTTCATCAATAATAAAAATCCGGTATTTGGAGTTGGAAGGCGGATACTTGACATTTTCCCGGAGGTCCCGAATCTGATCGATCCCGCGGTTCGAAGCGCCGTCGATTTCCAGAACATCCATGCTGTTTCCGGCGGTAATTTCTTTGCAGTTTTGGCATTCATTACAGGGATCGACGCCCTTTGGCTGCAGGCAGTTCAGACTCTTGGCAAGAATCCGGGCAGTGGAGGTCTTGCCGATACCCCGGGAACCGGTGAATAGATAGGCGTGGGAAATCCGGTTGGCTTTGATGGCATTCTTCAGCGTGGCACAGATATGGGACTGACCAATGACCTCATCGAATGTTTGTGGGCGATATTTGCGGGATATTGCTTGATAACTCATAATA
Organism: Fidelibacterota bacterium; assembly: GCA_049975265.1. GTDB lineage: Bacteria > Fidelibacterota > UBA2242 > UBA2242 > UBA2242 > B118-G9. The sequence goes on along the minus strand of JBNGDF010000009.1, from coordinate 42,549 downwards.
AAAACTGGCTATGCACCAGGCATTGAATCCGTTTTTCACTACTCCGTTATGACTGCGGGCTCGCTTTCGGGTATTTTGCGGCACATAAAAGAACCGGCTACCGCTGCTCCCTTCCGGGCCTGACGGGGTTTGCCAACCTTTTATTGCGCAAAATGGAAAGTGTCATCGCTGCACATCACAACGAAATAACCAAAAACATGACCCGCTGCCTGGCTTCCACCCTGCTATAGCGGTTTGCAGGTTACAGGGCACCGCTGGCTCCCCGTGTAGCATAGCCATAGGGTGTCTCATCAAAGATCAGTGGAGCTGATGGGGATCGAACCCACGACCTCAGCATTGCGAACGCTGCGCTCTCCCAGCTGAGCTACAGCCCCATTCAAAAAGCAGGGTTAAACTTATTAAAATCCGCTCTGGTTTCAAAAAACTAATTTATTTATTTTTACGGCGAAACAGCCCTTTTTTCTGCGGCTTTTTTTCGGCTTCTTCGGCGGCTTTTTTTATCTCATCGTTGTTCTGTTTTTTCTTCCGCTCCAGCATCTCGATCCGCTTTTCAAAATCACTCATATTGGCAAATTCGTCTTCCGAGGGCTCCGTCTCTCCCTCACCCCCTTCGCCCGCTTTCGTATCCACAGGCTGCTCAGCCGAAACCTTTTCTGCCTCCGCCTCTTTGCGCCGTTCCTCTTCGATTACTTCCAGTTTGTCCAGCATCTGATTGACTTCTGCATTAAAATCCAGAACCGTCTTCTGCAGTCGCTTCATCAGCTCCTCCGCCATCCGCTTTCCATAGCTCTGCCCGATATTGTCCAGAATATCATCCAGCCGCTGTTTCAGGTAGTCGCGACGCTTGTCAGGCTCACTGAAATCGATATCGTTGCGGCGATCCTGTTCCTGCGCCTCAGCGTCTCTGTCTGTTCGGCGGTTTAGTCTCGATCTGATTCGCGGGTCCGGCATATTTTCCCTTTCAATTTTTTAAAAGTATAGGTGATACGTCCGATAGAGTCAAGCCTTTTTATCTTGCTTTTACGAAACTCAATCACGGTTTTCGGTCTAAGTTTTTCCACTATAACGGGAATCGCCTGATACCCGACTGCAATTCCGACAACAGCACCGGAAAAGAGATACAGACCGGTCTGGTGGGCGGAAATCCTTAGAACGACGGCAACCAGCTGTCCGCCAGTCAATCCGATGGCGGCAAATCCCGCCAGTGTTGCCCATTGGAGAATTTTCACCGGTTGATCTACTTCCCAATATTTCAATGTGGCGATAGAAGCAACCGGAATATCCAGGAGTTGGTTATCATCCAGAATGCGGATATTTTGACCACTCAGTTTCACAAAAAGTCCCTGGTACTCTTTACGATCCTTTGTCCTGATCAGGCAGTAGGAATCGGAGGGTAACCGGCGCAGATGCTCTTCTGCGAAGAGCGGTTTGTATTTGCGCTGGAGAAACTCAATTTTCTCCCGCTCGGGCGGTGCCTGACTGCCGATCTCCTGTCCCAGCCGGTGGAATTCATAAAGGCTGTAAAATTTGTGGTAATAGGTCACCGGCTCGGCGGCATTCCAGGATTGAATCCTTGCAACGACGCTATCGTTCGGGAGCAGATAAAACTGAGCGCTGATAAAGTTGTGAATATCGGGAAACAACCGGTAATGAGTCTTTTCGATAATGTCCACTTCAGCACCCACCGCCTCGTGCAGGGCCAGAACCACATCCGCTTTCAGATTCGTCAAAATCAGTAATAATCCGGAAATGAGCAACCACGATCTGCTTAATCTCTTCAGAAAAAATCCCGCTGGCGGGCGGGATTTTTCTTTCCAAGGGGATATTTTGACGATCCGTTCGCTCATATTCTAGAAACTGAATCCGGTTTCGATGGTCGTGATCGACACCGATTCGGTCTTGGGATCAATGACACCACTGCCGTCGAAGTCGCGATAGGTTTTCTGAAAAACATAGTAGATCACCGCACCGCCACCCAGTTCGAAACCGACCTTGTAACCGAGGATGGTATTTTCCGACGGATTATTAAAATCAAACGGATCCATGTCATTATTGCGTTGGTAAAATGCGGTGGCGTCCGCCAGCTTTGGAATTTTACCTTTGGGAATCGATGCCGTCGCCATGAAGCTCTTGATTTCATTGCCGGAAGTAAACATATGCTGGTAGTAGCTGCCGAGAACGATATAGTTCAGGATATTCACATCAAAAGCACCGAAGATACCCTGCATGGGATCCTGCCTCAGCTTCATTTGCTGTTTGGTATAAATTTCATTATTGCGAATCTGAACGCGCTCATAATCGTACGCCCGGTCCCAGAATCCGAAGAGGAAATTCTTCCCGGCATAGCGGTATTCCAACGTCAGATTGGCGATTCGGAACAGATTAGCGCGGACACCCGGAACAGCAAACCCAAAACCGGGCGTGAATGCCTCGCCTTCGTATTCTTTGCTGAGAGGATTCCAAACATAGGCGGAATCCTCTTTTGGTATAAAGGAGGCAGCCTGTCCGTATACGTCCAGCTTCAGGAACTTCATATTCAGTACCGGCATACCGACATCTACCGCCAGGGCTCCGTTCATGATGCGATCATAATCGGACAGTTTGGTGATGCCTTTGTCAATAATCGATTCACTGGGCATATCGTACCCGATAGACCTGAGGAATTCCCGCTGCGCGGCACTGAAATTACTTCTTAAATCATCAATCACATCGTTATCGTCTTTGTCGGGATAGAGGTCCAGAGCATCGGCGACTTCGTCTTCATCAGAATCCGGCAAACCCTTGTAAGGATAGAGGTCGGCTACGACGGTACCTCCAACCCTCAGAGGCAATTTTTTTAACGGTTTGTAGTTGACACGCGTCGCCAGCAGACCCGGTCCGGTAATCTCTTTGGCGTTGGCGATAAAGGCTTCCCAGCCCAGTTTCTCCATCTGCATTCCGGTATGGATCCCGACTTTTCGAACCTGCGGATATTCGGTGGTGTTGGAATAGCCGTTCATGAGAATTCCGTATCCCATGGTGACATTATCCATGGCACCCAATTTTGCGAAGAACGGATCGCCCGGCTGAGCCCACCGGATGTAGTAAAATTTGTCGATATAATCCGATAATTCGTTCCATTCTTCTTCCCGGATTTTGCCCTGTTCATCCATGTAAATGGCGACATCCAGGGCAATTGCCAGTTTACCGAATCTGAATTCCGGGCGCAGGGCAATCTGATTGTAGATTTTATTGTCAATGGTCACAGAGCCAAGACCGAGTCCCATCCCGAAAGGCTTACCCCCGCCGCTCTTCTCCAGCGGTTCGGCAGCCTCTTCAGCCAGCATTTCTGAAGGAGCAGCCGCCGTTTCTGCAGCGCCCGGCTGGGTGGTTTGCGGTTGCGGCTGATACACCTGCTCCTCTTCCGGCGGAAGTTCCGGCTCCGGTTCGGGTGCCGGCTGAACTTCATCCGGATCAATGTCCTGAGGAATTTCCGATTCATCTACAGGCATATTGACCAGCTGCCCCTGCGGTGTTGAGATGATCATCTGACCGGGCGCCAGATTGGTCTCGACACCGGTGATCAGATTCATCACATTCACATTTCCCTCGACGCCGTAGAAGCGATCGCCATACTGGCTGTTCGTAACCGTCCAGAATTGGGTACCTTTAACCGAGGCTACAGAGGTGGGTGTTTCCACCCGGAAAGCGCCTTTCACACCGGGAGTCACGCTGGCAAGCAGCCGTCCCTGACTGATTTTTACCGTTCTGACCGAGAATTCCTCCCGGATCGTGACTTCAGAATCTTTGCGGATTTTTACCAGACTCCTGTCTTTCGTGAAAATGACCGCAACAAACCCGTCTTCACCGGTCATGATGGCATCGCCGGCATGCAACCCCATGCCGGTTTCGGCAGTGACGTTATACTCTGCTTCGCCGCTGGGACGAACAAATACGGCGCCGCTCGATTTCAAAACCGTTGCAAAATAGTTCTGTCCCCAGGCAGCAATACTTGCCAGAGACATAATGAAAACCAACTTGGTTAACCTTATCATATTTCACCTCGCGTAGTTAATTTTTCCCGGAGTCGGATAAAATTCCCAATATCACTTTTGAGTCCATCAATTCGATAATGCTGAACTCCATCTTGCCCGAAGATTCATTTCCGTCGGATTTTTTCAATTTAATTGCAAAGGAACGGACCAGTCCGACATCGATTTGCTGAATCAGTTTACTAAAGGGTGTATTTAAATCCGGCTGAACAAAGCGGGTAATCTCCTGTCCGACAATATCCTGGCGCCCGTATTTAAGCAGCGTGCAAAAAGCCCGTGAAGCCCCCAGAATTGTACCATCCTTCAGGAACAGGATCGTATTGTCGGTCGCCGATTCAATCTCTTTCGTCAGGCGGTCACGGCTGTCGCGCACATCCTGGTACATTTTCACCAGTTTCTCGTTAAATGTTTTCAACCGGGTATACTTTTCTTCCATCTCCTGCAGCTCTTTCTTCGGGCTGACGGAGACGCTGTGGATAAGGAGGTCGTTATACTCTTCCACAAACTTGTTCAGCGTATAGCCCAAACCTTCAATGGCTTCGAGCAGAAGCGAGTGATCGGCACCCTCATAGGCGAAGATCTCCATTCCCAGCGACTTATACCGCTCGCCATATTTGGAACGCCAGCGCTCCAGCATCGGTTTGATTTTCGCGATATTTTTCCCTTTTAAATCGGCGCCCAGGACTACCACATATTCCGGCATAATCGGAAATTCGCCCAGAATCCGCAGATTCTTCCGCTCTTTTTCGGGAATAAGATTGTATTCAAAACTGGTCGCTACGGCAACATCCACCTTTTTATCAATAATCTGATAGAGATGCAGCGGCTCCAGTTTGGCAGCAAACGTCTGAGACTGATCCAGATGGGTTACATTGGTATTGTTTAACAGGTAAAGAGTTACGGGATTGATAAAAATAGTATCGGTACTGTTAAGCATTATCAGCGCTTGCCGCTGCAGATCGATCAATTTTTTAGCGCGGGAATTTTTATGAACGACCACATACCCTTTGATATCGCCGGGAGCCAGTTTGAAAAGCGGCAGAAACTCATAAAATGTTTCCAGGTACATCGCTTCGTAATTACTGACAAGAGAAATAACGTTGCTGCGTTTCGAAATCTGCTCCACCGCCGGTCGGTCATTGTTCAACCGTTTATAAACGACATTTACTCCTTGGGATTGACCGATGATACTACCGATCTCTTCGATGAATTTCACCGTCTCTTTTGATATTTTCTGCCCGGGAATCAACCACTTTACGTTTTCCAAAATAGCGTTCCTCAAATATTAGTGCAGGTTTTTTATGTTCACGATCAGGCTCTGCTCAAGGCGATCAAGGTCGATCGGTTTCGGAATAAAATCCACCGCCCCAAGTTTAATCGCCTCATCAGCGACATCTTTATCCTTTACACCGGTTACAATGATAACCGGAATTGTGATGTTCATCTGGCGGATCTTTTCGAGAACTTCCAAGCCATTCATGCCCGGCATGATCAGGTCCAGCAGCATCGCATCAAAATTCTCCTTTTGCAGACACTGCAGCGCTTCGTTGCCGGAGTTGCTGATTCGGGTCCCGAAACCGCGGTATTCCAAGTACTCGGATAAAAATTGACAGACATTGGGTTCGTCATCCACTATCAGAATTTTGTTCTTTTCCAACGTAAATAATTCTTTCAGATTTATTGGGATTTCAAATATGCGATTTCGTCTTCGGTCACCATATCGATGGTCACCTGGGCAATTTTCGCGACGGTACTGATCGGCAAAACCAGTTGGTAGTCGATCTCCTGAATCTCTTTATTCAGATAAATGGTCATCGTCCAGGGACCTGTGATGATATTGAACATGGGATTGAAGTGTTTGAGGCGACCGGAGTTTGACGGAGCGTCAATGATTCGCGCCAGCGTCATACCATTCTCATCCACCAGGGCAATCACCGGAAAATAGCGATACTCACCATGCGCTACTTTTCTGATTAAATCTGCTGTGAAAACGTAGTCATTGCCCGAAAAAGAGTATTCAAGGAACGAATCCCCCTCCTTTTTTGAACGAATGACCAGAGTCTCAAGCATGTCTCTTAGTATTTTCAGTTTAATCTGATAATCAATGCGAAACGAGAGCGATACACTGCTGCTGTTACCGGGCAGACGCTGAATGGAAGGCTCGCCGATATTGATCAGGTAGGGATCGCTCAGGACATAATTGATGACCTCTTCAAAACTGTGACTTTCGCGAATATACTCTTTGACCCGACCGGTAAAAGCATCCTCCTGAAACCGGCTCTGCTGAAAGGGTTCGGGTGACTCAATTTGCATTGACGTATGATCCCTGTACTCGGTCAACAGCCGCTCCAGAGCCTCACCGATATTACGGGTAGCGACGGTCATTTCGCGGCTGCTCTGCAGTTCGCGTTCCTGCCGGATATCGGGTGTCTGAGTCTGGGGAACAGGCGTGGTGGTACTTTCACTGAGTTTTTTTTCAATTTGCGGATCGATCAGCTGATCAAGTGTTTTGTTCACCGCCAGGATAAGTTTTTCCAGATCCGGTGACGTTTCACGGACCTGCGTCTCTGACACAGTTTTCCATGTCTCCAGATCGGTCAATTGCAGATCAACGATAAACTCTGCCCTGCTGCGTTGGTAGGTGCCGGTGAGCAGCAGATTCCGGGATTGCCGGTATTTTTCGGTTTTTATCGTTGCAAGGGTTTCATCCAATTCAGCGGAGCGGTACGCCGCAACGTAGGGATTGTCAACGTAGTGATCCAGAATAAAATCGACGAAGCCCTCTTTCAACCATTGGATTTCAGAATCTGAATAGAGGTTATCAAATGACAAGACCCAGAGGTTTACATCGGCGCGAATGATGCCTTGCCCGATTATTAAAAGGAGGAACCAATATCGCCAGTGTTGCTTCAACCGATGCATTTCGGAGCCTGCCTGTTGTTTCAAGAATTGTCTGATATACTATTTATCCCTTGCCATAATCCGATATTAATTCATAACTGTTTAAGTTCATAATATTTTCCCTCGAAATCAAGCATTTTCCACTTTATCAGAGTCAAAAAGCGGTTGCTGGTAGCGGATAATTTAAAAATATTGAAACCAAACCGCCGGTTTCTGATTTATATTTTCATGAAATTTGTTAAATTCGACTTCGATATTGATGAAAGGGAACTGCATGCATTCTGAATCAGACGCAGCCAGGGAAAACAGCCCGGAAAAACCACCGCTGAATTTTATCCATCAGATCATCGAAGAGGATAACCGGACCGGCAAATTCGGAGGTCGGGTTCACACCCGTTTTCCCCCGGAACCCAACGGTTATCTGCATATTGGTCACGCCAAAGCGATTCTGCTTAATTACGGCACCGCAGTGAAATACAACGGAAAATTCAATCTACGCTTCGACGACACCAATCCGATCAAGGAAGAAGAGGAATATGTTCAATCCATCATCGAAGATGTCAAATGGCTCGGTGCCGATTTCGAGGATCGTCTCTTCTACGGATCGGACTATTTTGACCAAATGTACGAATATGCCGTTCAACTGACCAAAAAGGGCAAAGCCTATGTCTGTGATTTAACCGCCGAGGAAATCAAAGCCAACCGCGGAACATTGACGGAGCCGGGGCAGGAAAGTCCCTATCGCAATCGCAGTATTGCGGAAAATCTTGACCTGCTTGAACGGATGAAAGCCGGCGAATTTCCCGACGGTTCCCGAACCCTGCGGGCGAAGATTGACATGGCGTCGCCCAATCTGAACATGCGCGATCCCGTCATGTACCGCATCCTGCATGCGCCTCACCACCGCACCGGCAACAAATGGTGCATCTATCCCATGTACGACTGGGCTCACGGTCTGGAAGATTCCATCGAAGGAATAACCCATTCGCTCTGTACTCTGGAATTCGAAGACCATCGTCCCTTATACGACTGGTTTTTGATCGAATTAGACGCCTACCGTCCCCAGCAAATTGAATTTGCCCGCCTCAATCTGACCTATACCGTTATGAGCAAACGGCGCTTACTGGAGCTGGTCAAAAAGGGATATGTCAACGGCTGGGACGATCCCCGCATGCCTACCATTTCCGGCATGCGCCGACGCGGCTATACACCTAAAGCCATCCAGAATTTCGCCGAACGGATCGGTGTTGCCAAGCGTGATAGCACGGTGGACGTCGCCCTGCTGGAATTCAGCGTCCGGGAGCATCTGAACAAAATCGCACCCCGCTTCATGGGGGTACTCAAACCGCTGAAAATAGTCATTGACAATTACCCGGATGACAAGGAAGAGTATCTGAACGCCATCAACAATCCCGAGGATGCGGACGCCGGTACCCGCCAGGTGCCGTTTTCGAAAGAATTATACATTGAAGCGGACGATTTTACGGAGAACCCGCCGAAAAAATATTTCCGGCTGGCGCCCGGTCGCGAGGTACGCCTGCGTTATGCCTATTTCATCACCTGCACAGGGGTTGTTAAAAATAGCGCCGGCAACATCACAGAGGTCCATTGCACCTATGATCCGGCAACCCGCGGTGGCGATTCTCCCGACGGCAGAAAAGTCAAAGGTACGCTGCACTGGGTCTCCGCCCGGCATGCCCGTACCGCCGAAGTACGCCTGTACGATCGCCTTTTTAATGTGGAAAATCCCGGCGGTGAACATTTTCTGGAACAGCTGAATCGGGAATCATTGAAAATCCTGAAGAGATGCTACACCGAACCGACTCTCACCGAGCATGCTCTCCCCGGTTTTCGCTTTCAGTTTGAACGGCTGGGCTATTTTTGTGTTGATCCCGATACGACTCCCACAAAACCGGTGCTGAATCGCACGGTCACATTGCGGGATACCTGGGCAAAAATTGCTCAGAAACAGCAGAAATGATAATCCGGGTGTAATGGCGAAACCTCTTTCTCGCTGGTTCTATTACGGCAGACTTCGCTTTCTGGGACGCATCGCATACAATCTGACAATCGCCGCAGAACTTGCCTGGCACCGCCTGACCGACTTTGGAAAGTCCAGTTCAACGGATTCACTGGATGATGTCACGGCAGTCATCAAAACCTTTGAACGTCCGCTGATTCTAAAGCGGTTAATCCGCAGTATTCGCCGTTTCTACCCGCAGTTGAAAATCGTTGTGGCTGATGACAGCCGCAAACCTGCCACGATCCCCGGTATAGAAACTGTCATTCTGACCTTCGATTCGGGGGTGTCCGCCGGACGAAATGCCGCTCTCAAAGTCGTTAGAACGAAATATGTTCTCATGCTGGATGACGATTTTGTCTTTTTCCGGAATACTGTTCTGGCGCCGGCACTGGAGCTAATGGAGCGCTACCCGGAGGTTGACATTCTCGGCGGAAAAGTAATCAACCTGCCCTTTTACACCAGTACCGACTATCGCGAGGCAGAACTCTTTCCCACCCATGCCGAACCGCTCAGGACACCCGGAAGCCGGATCGGCGCTGCGGAAGTTATGGAAAAGGTCGCCAATTTCTATATTGGGCGGACAGTAAGTATTTGTCAAATCGGTTGGGACGAGCAGCTGAAACGCCTGGATCACGCCGATTTTTTCACCCGGGCACGGGGCAAATTACTTACAGCTTACTACCCGCAACTGCAGGTTTTACACGCCCAAAATCTGTTCGATGACAAATATCAGCGTTTCCGGGAAAACGATATCCCTGATAAAAATCTACTGTACCGGCGTTATTATCAAAATCTGAAACGTTCAAATCACAACGGATTACTTAATCAGTAGGATTTTCTTCCTTGCTGCAGAATGACCGACAATCAGATTGATAAAATAGATTCCACTGGAACAGTTCTCGGCATTCCAGACAGTCTCATAAACCCCAGCCGATTTGACCTCATTGACCAAATCGATGATTTTATGACCCCGAATATCAAACAGGGACATTTTTAGCCATTGACAAGCTGGAATTTCATAACGAATCGTGGCTGATGAGTTGCAGGGATTCGGGTAGACGGCATCAATTGAAAAATAAAACGGTGTCGCCACCGGCTCCGCCCCAAAAGATGAGATTCCGCCGTTATTCCGGGTGGACAAGATAGTACCGGTCATACCGCAAACCCACCCGTTATGGTCGTCGGTAAACACAATTTCATTCAAAATGTTCGATGTCGGAAGCCGCTCCCGGCTCCAGCTGATTCCCCCATCATCGGAATAAGCGGCATAGCCAAAAAGCCAGAAATCCCGGCTCTCAAAGCCCACCACCCTGCCGAACTGAGAATTGGTGAAGCAGACACTCATAAGCGAACAATTCAGGGGAATCGTGGCTACCTCCCACCCTATTCCACCGTCAGTTGTTCGCAGAACACAATTGCTTCCGGCAATCCAACCGGTATCAGGATGAATGAAGCAGATGGAATTCAGATAAACATCGACTTGACAGCTGATCCTCTGCCAGCTCAATCCGGCATCGGTGGTTTTCAGGATAACACCCCTGTTACCGCCGATCCAGCCTGTCTCTGAATCCGTAAAGCAGATTGCCGCTAACCGCTCGCCTGTTCCGCTGCTTCTGCGTTGCCAACTGGCACCACCATCGCCGGTCCGGATAATAGCCCCGTTTTCACCGACAATTATGCCCGTGTCCGGATTGATAAAAAAGACATCGTAAAATGCCCCGCAGTCACTCAACGTCAGACCGATATCGTGGCGGAACCAGTCTTTTCCGTAATTGACAGATTTTAAAACGGAGTTGCCGGCGCCGACCACCCAGCCGGTACTATCATCAGAGAAATGAATCGCATGCATAAAATCGATTACGGGAAGATGGCAGATGCTCCAGTTTTTTCCGGCATTTTCAGTTTTCAATATGACGGCAGTGGACGAGTTATAGCGGGCACCGGTTGCGAATCCGATCTCAGAATTGAGGAAAAAAACATCAAAGAGGTCTCCGCAGGGTGGACTGCCGCCACATTCCCAATCACTCCCGCCATTTTCCGTTTTTAGAATGACTCCGGCAGAGCCGATCGCCCAGCCGGTCTCGGGATTGTTGAAATGGACAGCGATCAGCTCCGGCTCGAATTCCTGTGAGTAGGTATTCCAATTGTCGCCACCATCCCGGGTGTATAAAATATGACCATAGGTTCCGCAAGCCCAGCCGAATTGTTTATTCACGAAACAGATATCATTTAAACTACGGTTGAGAATGCCGGTCTGTCCCGTGATCCGCTCAGTCCAGGTTTCTCCGCCGTCACTGGTATTGAGAATTAAGGTGCCCCACGTCTCAAAGCCGGCAATCCAGCCGGTCAGCGAATCGGTAAAGCAGATTGAGCGACAATCCCAATCAGATTCCGTGGGATACTGAAGCCAGTTGTCACCACCGTCACTTGTCTTCAGAATTTGCCGCAGACCCGATGAAAAAATTTTCCCGTTCTCAGCAGAGCAGATAGATCGCAGCGGACTGGGTGATTGATATCGGATTTGTTCCTCCCAGGTTTGTCCCCCGTCATTTGTCCGGTATATGGCGGCGTGGTAATCCTTCCCGCCGCAAATCCAGCCGGTCTCGGGATTAACAAAAAGTCCGTCAAAGATATGGATATCGGGTCCAGGCTGAAAAATCCAACTCTTTCCTCCATCCAATGTTCTCAGGATCGTACCATCTGCTCCGAATATCCAGCCTTTATTCGTATTCAAAAAATAAACAGAAAGCAGATCATTTTCGGTACCGCTTTCCCGGACTAACCAGGTTGCGCCGCTGTCTATTGTACTGATAAGGGTACCGTGATCACCAACAGCAAAGCCGATGCCGGATTCAGTAAATTCCAGTGACCAGAGGGTGTTGCCCTGGGGTTGCGGATGCTGCCACTCCCATTGTGCCAGACAGACACACGGCAATAAAAGAATTGATATAAAATACTTTCGAATCATCAACCTCTCAAAAGGGCAATAATTCCGTATTTTAGCATGTCAGGGGACTTAGCCTGATTAATTCACGAGATCGTGAATTAATCACCCGATAGGGCCGCACGTCCGCTCTTCGGCGGACTGCGGGGTACACCCCGCCAAACGGCGGTCTAGCCCAGCATCCTGCTGGGCTAGATGGATTATTCACCATTTGATTGTTAATAATTTCATTAAGTAGATATTTTCTTTGCACTTATTAATTCTTTTCAATTAGGCTGGTGAATAATCCAGGTTAGGTTCTTATTCCCTTTCTGGCAATCTATGCAATGCTGCCTGAATCCGGCGCAGGACCGTCTCTTTTCCCAGAAATTCCAGCAGTTCAAAAATCCCCGGACCGACGCTGTAGCCGCTGACTGCCAGCCGTAAGGGGTGGATCAGTTTGCCAGCAGAAATATCCAGTTCATCAGCCAATTCCCGAACGGCGGATTCGATGGATGTCGCGCTGAATTCCGCCTGATTCTGCAATTTTTCCAGCAGGATTGTCATGCGACCGTTTACTTCAGAATCTTTCCAGTTCTTGCGGACGGCTTTTTCTTCATAGGCTTCCGGGTCTTTGAAGAAGTAACTGCCCAGTTCGGCAAACTGCCGGAAATTGCGAAAACGGTTTTTCATCAGATCGATGAATGTCAGGATATATTGCCGCCCGGATTCGTCCAATTCGGCGCCGACCAGGGGATAATCAGTAAGAATTGGCAGGATGTGACGATAGATTTCCGCATTATCCATCCGCTTGATGTGCTCGTTGCTGACCCAGTCGAATTTTTTCAGATCAAAGACCGCCGACTTGCGGGCAATATCCTCGAGTCGAAAGCGCTGAATCAGTTCAGCCGGCTTTAAAATCTCATTGCCATCTTTCGGCACCCAGCCCAGAATCGCCAGATAGTTGAACACGGCTTCCGCGGGGTAACCCTGATCGCGATACTCGTCAACACCGGTGGCGCCATGGCGCTTACTGAGCCGCTTACCGTCGGTGCCATTCAACAGGGGCAGATGGGCAAATTCCGGAATCCCGGCATCGAAAGCTTTATAAAGTAAAATCTGTTTGGGTGTATTGGAAATGTGATCTTCGCCCCGAATCACATGACTGATCCGCATAAAGATATCATCCACCACCACGGCAAACTGGTAGGTGGGAAAGCCGTTGGAACGCAGCAGAACAAAATCGTCGATTTCAGCATTGTTAACGCTGATCTTGCCATACACACAATCGTTCCACTCTGTCGTACCGACAGGCACTTTATAGCGGATTGCCGCTTTTTTACCGGCGCCGAAATTGGCGTCAATTTCCGATTGGGAAAGCGACCGGCACTTGCGGTCATACTGATATACCCCGCTGGCTTTACGGCGCGCCTCGAGCTCTTCAGGAGTACAGAAACAGTAATAGGCACTGCCGTTATTCAGTAATTCTTCCGCTGCCTGCCGATATGCCGCCATTCGTTGGGACTGGAATACCGGCTCTTCGTCCCAGCTCATTCCCAGCCAGCGCAGTGATTCATAAATCTGTTCTATATATTCTGTTTTTGAACGTTTCGTGTCGGTGTCTTCGATCCGTAGTAAAAACCGACCATCATTGGCTCGGGCAAACAGCCAGTTATAAATAGCCGTCCGGGCACCGCCCAGGTGCAACGCACCGGTGGGACTCGGGGCAAATCGGACACGGATATCACTCATCGCTGGTTTCCCCGTTTTGAATTGTCAGTTCATTTTCCGGCTGTAGCTGGATCACAATGCCACCAAAGTGGCTGACATAAATATTATAAAAGATGACCGCTAATATAAGAAAAAACACAATGAACAGAGCCAGTAATATTCCGTTGAAGATCGAAGAGAACAGAATCGTGCCGAAATTGAAGTCCACCGGTCCCATACTTTCCAGCAGTGGTATACTACTGAGCGCATCGCCCATCGAAGAGAGCAGCGACATTGCCATTAGCGACAGCAGAAAAATGAAAATACATGAGACTGTCAAAATCACAACAAAGGAAATTTTCAAAACCGATGAGGGACTTATACTCTTAATTTCATATTCCATTTCATCATCCCATTTTTAATGCCATAAAGTTGAACATAATTACGCTCTAAATCAACCAAATTCCGATTGCTGTGTAACAGAAGATTCTTTATAGTGCTATCTTGAGTCCGATGGGGCAGTGATCGGACCCTTGCACTTCCGGTAGAATGAAGGCATCTTTGACATGCTTGCGAAACCGCTCATTGATAAAGAAATAATCGATCCGCCAGCCGATATTGCGGTCTCTTGCTCTAGTCCGCATGGACCACCAGGTATAGAGCTCCGGCTCCGGGTGAAACATGCGCAGCGTATCAATCCAGCCGTGACTGATAAATTTGTCAATCCAGGCGCGTTCAATCGGTAAAAAGCCGGAAATATTTTCGTTCTCCTGCGGTCGTGCCAAGTCGATCTCCTGATGTGCCGTATTGACATCGCCGCAAACGATAATATTGCGCCCCTCCCTGTTATACGTCTCTACAACACCGAGGAATGCGTCGTAGAACTCCATCTTGTAATTGAGCCGCTCCGCGCTCATCTGACCATTGGGAAAATAGATATTGAACAGCACAAAATCGCTGTAGTCGGCGATGATAGTACGCCCCTCGTGGTCGAATTTCTGGATTCCCAGTCCGGTTTTGATCGTCAGCGGTTTTAGCTTGGAATAGAGGGCAACCCCGCTGTAGCCTTTTCTCTCTGCCGAAGAAAAAACCGAATGATAGCCCTGAACATTCAGAAGATCATGAGGCAGCACATCCATCTGTGCTTTGGTTTCCTGAACACAGAAAATATCGGGATTCTGCTGCCGAAACCAATCTAAAAACCCTTTTCGGTAGGCTGAACGAATTCCATTGACATTCCATGAGATTAATTGCATACTCTTTTTCATTTAGAATAATACAGACTGTCCGAAGGAAATCGCAAATCCTTTGGCATGATTAAACATTCCGCCAATTTGCGAAAAACCAATATCCATTGCATAATGACGAAAGTTCAGCCCGGTTCCGATACCCAATTGAAAATTTTCAAGACCGCCAAAGGAAATACCGAGTCGCGCCGGAAACCAAGAGGTAATCCCGTACTCGGCGGCGATGGAAATTTTCGGTAGGTAGCTGGCAGCCAGATCGTTGCTGAAATGCTGCTTGACCGTGGCATAGGTCTTCAGATTGTCAAACACCCGGTACTCGAATCCCAGTAGCAGATAGCCAGGGTAGTTTGATTTAAAATTGTTAACGGAATAGCTGGTGTCCGTCTGAATTCCCTCTTCCAGGGCAGCATCGAAATCCTCAAAATCCTCCGAATAAATTTCGGAATAGACCGAATACTCGACTTTCTCTGCTTCGATCATGCCCCAGTTGATAAAACCAAACAGATTATGCAACGAGACATTGGCTGACATTTTTTCATTGATGACCGCCGCCAGTCCGAGATCAAAGGCAACGCCGTATCCACCGATGCCCATCAGACCTTTCAAATCACCGTCCAGGACGACTTTATCCGGGTAGCTGGTCACCGCACCGGAAATCTTTTCAAATCCGGTATATCCGCCACCAATCAGCATCTTGACAGCCGCACCGACCGTCGTCTTTTCAACCACATCACTCAGCAGCGGAATTGGTACTTCCCGCCCATGCGCCAGGGCAACCGATGTAACCGCCTGCATCTCCACATTGGTATCGTCGAGATCGAGCATAGGTTTTCCGAATTCATTCCCGAAAAATGCCAATCGGAACAGCGATTTCGGCAGGGTCACGACGCCGGTGACTTCCGTCCCGATCGACACCGCCCAGCGACCAAAGGATAAATTTAAAATGGGCAGCTGTATCAGCGGATTCACACTCAATCCGTCATCGGGAAAAAAGGCAAGTAAATCTTCTTTATCCCGATCCGTTAAATATCCGCCAGTAAAAAAGTGTTCATTCAGGAAAAATGGCGATACGGCGGAATTACTGATCTGAACCGTGGGAAACGGCACAAAGGGAAAAACCCCAAAGTGCATGGAAAAACGGGGATTATTATCTAGCCCCAGATTCGCCGGATTCCAACCATTGATGTAGGCACCGCGTGCTTTGGTGGCATAAGCGCCTGCCAGCGACGTACCGACGGGATTGAGATAATACTGTGCAAATACCGTCGTTGAGATAAGCATTAGAATGAGAAAATATTTTATCGTTTTCATGGTCAGACTCCTAATTATCCTTATCGGCTAAATCGATCAACCCCTTGATCCGGCTGTACAATTGGATCGTCAGGGAATCATTTTTAAACAGGCGCGTGGGAACAGGATTTCCGAGATCATCGGTATTGCTAAGTAGATCGATCTTGGTTTTTATGTACAATGAATCCTGGAACAGGGCAAATTTTGTCTCGTCCAGAAGAATCATCTCCTGGTAAGCGCTGTCCGGAATCAGGTGAAATATCGCCAGCGTATCCGGGTTGACCGGTGAACCGGAGGCAAAATAGAGCGTGTCTCTGGCGCCCAGCACTTTCAGGATTCCGTTTAGTTCCAGCTGATTATCGAGGTTGGCAAACAAGGCGACTTCATCGAGTTCTTCGGGAATATCATCCTCGACCAATTCGGGCTCGATATCGATAGAGGCACCTTCCTCCACCTCAAAGGACATGGGTACCAGAATCTCCATGACTCCCTGAATCGATTGATCAGTGGCGACATATCCCGTACCTCCGATCGATGCACTGCCGTACGATACAATTTTATCCGGCTTGAGATTGATCAAATCGGCGGCATTGGGAATCACCACAACAGGATTATCGGTAATATTCTGATGGACATGCGACTCTGCGCGCTCACCCTTTTTATTCGAGCTGACCAGATTCAGGTCAAGAATTACCGGGACACCGATATCCGAATCGAAGTTGATCTGTATCTCTACTTCATTCAGATCAATCCCATCCAGTTCCTCCGGCAGAGCGGTGATTTCCTGTTCGACGGAATCAATGTCAATCGTCACCGTGTCAATATATCCCTCTACGGAACTAAATGATATGTTTCGCAAGTCCAGATTCACATCAATTTCATTTTCCACGTAAAGGGTCATCTCCTGATCAGAGGGCAAACTGACAGTTGAGCGATAGTGAATCTGCTGGTCCGCCGAGAAATCCACCGTCGGTATAACGATTTTATAATCCTCAAGCGGAATAATCCGGTCAACCGGCTGAGAATCTTCGGTGAGTTGAATAGTCTGCTGCAGCGGTGCATTTGTATCTTTGTGGATCAGCTCTTTCACCCGAAATTTCACCTCGGCAATGGCACCGATATTATTGACAATCGAGAGAGCCAGCTCGCCGGTGTTGAAATATGCTTCCTGAATTTTCGTAGCCTCTGCCAGTGCAATGGAATCACGCTCCACAATGGCATCCTGGGAAAAGTAGCCGGTGACTTCGGAAAACAGCAGTTCCGAAACGGCAATATTGACATCATAGGCACCACGCAGATCATAAGCCGTAATCACACCGCTTGGAATCTCCACTGTCGATGCATAGGTAATATTCTGACTGATGCTGTCCGCCGTCACGGGAATTGTATTCGGATGCAGAGTATATCCGCTCAAATCGATCTGGATAGTGGTTGTATTGGGTTCGGGATACAGATTTCGTTCGATGTGAATTGGATTCGCTGCGGGGTCCAGGATTTCCGGTATATCGAGTGTCAGCTCGGGTACATTCTGATCGCTGGTATTCGCGGTATTGTAAATGTTGATTGTCATTGTACCGCTGGAAATGAGCGCTGAGGAAATTTCCGAATCGGTGGTCACATCTATCTCGCCATTGTCGTTAATAGGGTCCTGGGTCACGATGCCTTCGAATTCATCAAAAGTCAGCTGCTCTCCGGCTGTCTGACCATACATCTGAATATCCACCAAAACACCGTCATTTTTGGATATTGTCACCCTTTCCGTGCCGGTATCTTCGGTGATCACCTGATAGCTGTAATCCACCTGCTGACTGTTCACATCCATCACCAGATAGTAACCGGTCAGATTGTCGGCATTGTTGAAATCCTGGTCGGCGGTCAGATTAATACTCTGCGTATATGCCTGAATGCCAGCGGCTTCAGATATATCAATTGAAGATATGGTTAATTCCAGAGTGGAATTAATGGGAATGTCATTGGTCACATCAATTGCCAGGGTTCCGTTCAATATACGAGCGGTCTTGACCTTATCTTCCGATTCTTCCAGCAGGATTACGTCGGTGGTGTCGATTGTTTGGGATGGCACCATGGCTTCCGCAGAAACGACTTCAAGATTTTTCGCCTGCACTCCGACCACAAATCCGGAATTTTGGTGAGCAGAATTATTCGTCACCGTACTGGCGTCCGATCCATTCAGTACCCCGCTGATCTTGATAATGACCGTCTCCGGCAGGATTTTGTGAGCCAGATCGATGGTTTGTGTGCCGGAGGTTCCCAACATGATACCGCTGCTCCAGACCGCCTTGGCACTGTCGCCGTCTGATCCCACAATCGTAAGGCTGTCGGAATTCAAAATCCGGATCACCAGCGGAGCACCCAGTTCCAGATTCATTAAATCATTATCAACCGTGATTTCCAGAACACCGCTGGCAAAATCGGCGTTGTCGAAATCTTCGAACGTAATATTTCGGTAGACTGTCGGAAAGTCGGTGCCCTGTTGAATGGTTACCTGCTGATCCTCGTTTACGCCGGAAAAGTCCACAATTTCACTCATCAGAACCGGGTCGGTCGTTTTGGGATCGGTGTCGTCAAGTGAAATATTCCCCAGCTCTGACAACACCGACTCACTAACCGGATCCACGCCTACCGGGTCCAGCTCCGATATATACTGTTTGGTCGTCGGCTTAACCCGGACATCATCAATGGACTGAGAAAAGACCTGCTGAATGTCGTCAATATTCAATTGATCGCCTACCTCAACTTTTTCGATATCCACCTGATCTTCATAGGCAAAAATCGAATCGCCGCTCAACCCGTAAGGGACGCCCACGAACAGCGAATCCTCAAGCAGATCGGCGAGAGTCACAGTCGTTTTAACCAGAGGAATCTCAAGATTGACATTCCAGCTGGGCATGTCAGATTCTTCCGGTAATTTCATCATACAGGAGCTGGACAATATTATAGCAACACTGATAACCAATAATCCAACTTTTTTCATAATGTATATCCTTCTCATAATTATTAACTGAATAAACACTTGGATAAGTTACGTTCAGCTTCGTTACGCCGATGTGACTTATATCTCATTTATCGGCAGGTTAATCCCGGTTGAAATATCAATATATGTGTATTATCGTAATAGAATAATCGTTATATTGGATATTCAACACCGGTATTTGTCGACCGGTCAAAAGCATCTGATATTGGCAAAAAGCGGTCCGGTTCGATCTATCTGGCTATATTTTTTATCGTATTTGCGGTGCTCACCGGATCAAGACCGACCTCTTTCAGCAAGAGGTCCCGGGGACCGTGTTCGATAAACTGATCGGGTAGTCCCAGCGACCAGACCCGGACATCCCAATTCTTCTCCGCCACATAGGATTGCAGGAAACTGCCGAAACCGCCGCGGAGACTGTTTTCTTCAATGGTGATAATCACGGAATGCCGCTCTGCAATGGTTTTCAGCCGATCTTCATCAATTGGCTTAATAAAGCGTGCATGATAGAGACTCGGCTTGATATTATCGTTTTCCAGTATCTGCAGTGCTGCTTCGGCGACATTGGTCATCACACCGACGGTGATGACGGCAATACCGCTACCCTGCCGGATGGTTTCCCAGGTGCCGATTTTCAGAATGTCCGCTTCCCGGCTCTCATCAAAAATGACACAGCTGTCTTTCGGATAGCGAATGACAAAAGGGTGCTCTTTCTGCTCATAAGCTGTAAACAGCAGGTCGCGCAGTTCATTGCCGTTGCGCGGTGCGGAAATAATAACACCGGGAATCAAACCAACATAGCTCAGGTCAAAGCTGCCATGATGGGTCGGACCATCCTCGCCAACCAGACCAGCGCGGTCCATTACGAATATGACGGGTAAGTTTTGCAGCGCAATGTCGTGAATCAGCTGATCGAAAGCCCGCTGCATAAAAGTTGAGTAGATTGCCACGACCGGGCGAAAACCGCTGACAGACAAACCACCGGCAAAGGTGACCGCATGTTCCTCGGCGATACCCACATCAAAATACCGTTCCGGAAAACGGGCGCGGTAGTTCACGAGCCCGGTGCCGTCGCACATCGCGGCGGTGATAAAAACTGTATCCGGTTTTTTTGCTCCCATTTCACAGGCAATTTTCCCAAATGCCTCCAAAAATTGCGGCGGTGCATCGGGTGATTTGGTCTGGGAACTGGTCTGTGGTCCGATTCCATGGTAGCGGGTTGGATCGTTTTCCGCCTGCGGTAAACCTCTGCCCTTCTGCGTGATGACATGCAACAGAACGGGATACTTCAAATTTTTAATATTGTTCAATGTCGCAATGACCTCCGGCAGGTCGTGACCATTGACCGGTCCGAAGTAGCGGAAACCGAACTCTTCGAAGAGAATCCCCGGGGCTACGAAATTTTTCAATGACTCCATAGTCTTGCGACCGATTTTGCGGAGCGTGCTGGTTCCCTTTGGTAAAATTGTGAGTGAATTCCAGACCTGGTTTTTAAAATTCAGATAACGGGGACTGGTGATGATGCGGGTCAGGTACTGGCTCATGGCGCCGACGTTGCGGGAAATGGACATTTTATTGTCGTTCAAAATAACTAAAAACTGCCCCTTGATATTACATACATTGTTAAATCCCTCCAGCGCCATACCGCCGGTCAGCGAACCATCGCCGATGATTGTGACGATTCGCTCGGTAGAATTGCGCATGTCGCGTGCCATTGCCATACCCACTGCTGCGGATATAGATGTACTGGCATGCCCGGCGCCGAAAGTATCGTACTCGCTTTCGTATCGCTTGCAGAATCCGCTGAGACCACCGTACTGCCGGATCGTTTTGATGGCTTCGCGCCGACCGGTCAGAATTTTGTGTCCGTACGCCTGGTGACCAACGTCCCAGACCAGTCTGTCTTCCGGCGTATTAAAAACGTAGTGCAGGGCAATTGTTAGTTCCACAACTCCCAAACTGGGTGCCAGATGACCGCCGGTTTTTTGAACCACCTCAATGATGTAACGGCGTAATTCCGATGCCAGCGCAAGCAATTCGCTTTCCGACAGCTGTTTCAGATCAGCCGGTGAATCAATTCGTGGTAAAATTGTATACTCTTGTTTCTCCTCTGTCTCGTCAGTCATAATGGCTCAATTCCTGATTAATTTAAGAAAATACGCATGAATCCGGATATCTTCGGTCAATTCCGGATGAAATGTCGCCAGCAGGGTATTGTCATATTGAATAAGTACAATCTCATCCTTCAGCTTCCCCAATATTTGGACATCCTGATCGGGATGCGTGAGTTTGGGTGCCCGGATAAAAACCGCATTAAAGGGCTCCTCATCGAAACTGAGTTCCACGGGAGCGATAAAAGATTCCACCTGGCGTCCCCAGGCATTCCGGTTTGCCCGGACCGGAACCCGGTTCAGAGTCGCAACGCGTGGATCATTGGAATCTTCAGACATCAGAATCGCACCCGCGCAGGTTCCGAAAATCGGGTGATCATATTTCAATAGTTTGTTCCGGATATCCATCTCACGAATCAGTTTGGACATGGTAGTCGACTCACCACCCGGAATAATCAGTCCGTCGCACCGATCCAGTTCTTCGGGATAGCGAATTAGCATGGCATGAACATTCAATGCATTGAGCATGGTCATATGTTTTGCAAATGCACCCTGCAAACCAAGAACGCCGATGGTCACATCATGATTCATATATAAACACGGAGCCGATTACCAGCCGCGTTTGGCGAGGCGTTCCTCTTCCGGAATCGATGCTATATCGAGCCCCTCCATGGCATCCTTAAGATCCATGGAAATCTCTGCGAGTTTCTGCGGATCGTTATAGTAGGTCGTCGCCAGGACGATCGCTTTTGCCCGAGCCGGCGGGTCTTCCGATTTGAAAATTCCCGACCCAACAAACACCGATTCCGCTCCCAGTTGCATCATCAGCGCAGCGTCCGCCGGCGTCGCGACACCCCCTGCCGCAAAATTCGGTACCGGTAACTTCCCGGTCTTTGCCACCTGCCGGACAATTTCAAAAGGCGCACCCAGCCGTTTCGCCGCCGCCATGAGCTCATCATCCCTCAAGACGGTCAGTGCTTTCAGCTCTTTCTGGACCAGACGCATGTGCCGCACGGCTTCGACGATATTTCCACTGCCCGCCTCGCCTTTGGTGCGAATCATTGCCGCTCCCTCTCCGATCCGCCGCAGGGCTTCTCCCAGATCGCGGCAACCGCAGACGAAGGGAACTTTGAAATCGTGCTTCCAAATATGATTCTCTTCGTCCGCCGGAGTCAGCACTTCGCTCTCATCGATAAAGTCCACCTCCAGCGCTTCGAGTATCTGCGCCTCGGCAAAATGACCGATACGGCATTTTGCCATGACCGGAATCGAAACCGTCTCCTGGATAGCCTTGATAACAGCCGGGCGGGACATTCGGGCGATTCCACCGTGGGCGCGGATATCGGCGGGAATACGCTCCAGCGCCATGACCGCCACCGCACCCGCATCTTCGGCGATTTTCGCCTGCTCCGGGGTGGTCACATCCATGATGACGCCACCCTTCAGCATCTCCGCCAGACCGACTTTTACTTCAAAGGAACCTTTATTCATCGAACATTACTCCTCATCTGAAATAAACCTAACCTGTAATTTATTACTCATAATCCTAAAGCGCCAATCTTATCTGCAACATCCCGTACGATTTTATCAGGAGTTGAAGCACCGGCGGATATCCCCACTGATGCAGCACCGCGCAGCCATTCCGTCTGAATATCCTCCGGACCGCGGATTTGATAACTTTTCGGATTGATTTTTTTTGCAATGCCCGTCAACCGTTTTGTATTTGCACTGGTAAAAGAGCCCACAATCAACATAACGTCGTTTTCTCTGGCAAGTTCCCGGATTTGCACCTGCCGGTTGCGGGTGGGTTTGCAGATCGTGTTGATAATTCGCACATCGCTGATTTTCCAGATCAATTTCGCCAAAATGGCGTCCACATTTTCCCGAAACTGAGTGGACTGAATGACGACACCAGCCTGACCGATTTTCGGTATGGCGACAGTTTCCGACTCATCGGCAATTATCAGCGGGTCTGCGATTTCACCGGCAATCGCCTCGACCTCGTCATGTCCATGGTCACCGATAATAATGACCCGGCGACCTTCCACCGCCAGTTCCCGCGCAGCCCGGTGAATCTCCTTCACTAACGGACAGGTTGCATCGATGATCGTCATCCCCCGCGCTTGTGCCCGCTGCCGGATGTCTGCCCGGGTTCCGTGTGAACGAAAAATGACCGGCATTTCCGGCGGAATCTGATCCAAATCATCATAAACGACAATCCCTGCCTGTTCCAACTCCCTGACAACTCCCTCATTATGGACAATATCGCCCAGCATAGCAACTCTACCGTACTGTTGTGCGGCTTTTTTCGCGATTTCAATGGCACGCCGGACCCCCATACAAAACCCGGCGTCTTTGGCGATGTTGATGGTCAGCTTGCTCATTTTACTCTTGCCGGAGTAATGGTTTTCTGCGCCTGGTATTTACCCTTTTTATCAGCATAGGAAACCCGGCATTCATCATCGCTTTCAAAAAAGAGGACCTGCGCCAACCCCTCATTGGCATAGATTTTTACCGGAACCGGCGCCGTATTGGATATTGAAATGGTGACAAATCCCTCCCATTCCGGCTCAAAGGGGGTAACATTGACCAGAATTCCGCAACGGGCATAGGTTGATTTCCCTGTTGTCAATGTGACGACATTGCGGGGAATGCGAAAATATTCCAGACTGCGCGCCAATACATAACTATTCGCCGGTATGATACATTCCTTGGCAATGATGCTCTCAAAAAGGGAATCACCAACACTCTTTGGATCAATCACCGCTTTGTCCGAAAATATCGGAATCCTGAATTCATCGGCAATACGCAGGTCGTAACCGTACGCGGAAATTCCGTAAGAGACGACCCCCTTGCTGATCTGTCCCTTCTCAAAAGGTTCGATCATTTTGTGCTTTTCACACATTGCTTCAATCCACCAGTCGGGTCGAATACTCAATCTCTAGCTCCTCTTTTTTTCAGGACACGCCGAATCGCCGGAATCAACGCACCCACAGCCGCTTCAACGGTGCCCTCATAGGTCAGTCCGGCAGCATAGTAGTGACCGCCACCATTGAACTGACGGGCAATCTCGTTCACAATCACATCTCCCTTGGAGCGCAGATTTACACGTACCTGCTGGGAACCGAGTTCCAGAAACATGACCGCCACTTCCACACCTCTGATGGAACGAATGAAGTCGGTGAAACCGCCGATTTCATCAGAGGCGACGTTGGCTTCCTGCAGATCGCTTTGCCGGATGGTAAACCACGCCAGTCTGCCGTCTTCTTCATAATGTATCTGCTGCAGAATCTTGCCCAACAGCGTCATCCGTCGGGGTGAATGACTCTCGTATATGCGATTGTATATCTCGTTAGGTCGAACATCATATTCCAGCAATTCCGCCGCAAGCCGGAACGCCTTCTGAGTCGCATTCTCAAACCGAAAGGAACCTGTATCGGTCATCAGACCGACATATATCGCTTCGGCGACTTCACGACGGATACATTCCGGATTGATACGCCTGATCAGTTCGTAAATCAGACAACAGGTCGCCGCTTCCGACTCGTCCACAATTTTAAAATCGCATACAATATGGTTTTCGGGATGGTGATCGATGCAGACACAGGGAATCTTTGCCCGAGCCAGATCATCGCCCAGACTGCCGATGCGGGTAATGCCACCCACATCCAGAATAAAAGCCAGATCGAATTCCCGCAGGCGACCGGCATCCCTTTCTGGAACATACTGGCGGATCACTTTAGCGGTGTCCAGAAAGGCATATTCCTCAGGAAGTGCGGAACTGTTCAAAATTTCCGTAGGTTTTTGCATGCTTTGCAGGCAGTGATAAAGTGCCATCTCCGAACCGATCGCATCCCCGTCTGGATTAATATGAGTCGTCAGCAAAACTTTTGCCGCTGACTTTAGTTGTCGTATTATTGGATTCCAGTGGTGGCGCATAAACAAATCACGATTAAAATAAGACGTTAATATACCCTATTGCCGTAAAATATCAAACTGGTAATCGACTGCCGAGTTTGTCACCAAACCGATAATATTAAATCGCGGCAGAATATTGGACGACCATTTACCAGTGTCAGAACAACAAAACAAACTCAGATGTGAAGCAGCCCTGCCTGATTGACACTATCTCAATGAAACATAGAACAAAGTATCATTACAAATCCATTACATACAATAAAAGATTTTCAGATACGGTAAAAGCCATTACTTATTGTTATCGTCGCACCCCTTTTCCAGGAATTCCTCAAAAGGCATCTGGGATTTATAGCATTCCTGCTCCATATATTTCAGAATATTCAAAAACATATCTTTCTTTATATAACCAGGAATTACGGTGATTACCTCCAGGTCGGGCGTCAAAAATGCCAGGGATGGAAGACCGGTGACCCGAAACGCCGAGGTTAGTTGCCGCGGTGTCATCTGCTGCCCGTGAAAGGTGATGATCCGGGTATTGTTGTCGGAGTCCAATTTGATGGGAATAAAATTTTCAAAGAGGTACTCCTCTACTTCCGGATCGGAAAAGGTCTCTTTCTCCATTACCTTGCACCAGTGGCACCAGTCGGCATAAAAATCAATTACCAGATGCTTGCCGGCGGTTTCAGCCTGCTGCATACCCTCTGTGTATTCATACCATGACTGACCGGCAACGCTCTGAACCTGGAACAAAACCACCAGAATGACCAGAAATCCCCAAATATTTTTCTTCATATTCCTTCCTTTTTTTGTAATTAGAGTATTTGAAGCAGAAAAGGTTTCAGGAAAAGCAGCTGCAATCATATTTTTTTGTTAGTTCAATTAAATTCTAAAGCAACTCGCCTATCTTATTGATACATCTGCTTGAAGATTCATAATTTTTCTTTTGGTTTTACTAAAATTTCATTTATTTTATTGCATAATGTATACATGATCAGAGAGGAGAGACAATGGCAGTATTTCAATATTATATTGACAAGGGCGGTCAGTGGCGCTGGCGTCTCCGGAATGACGAAGGCGATATTATCGCTGTTTCCGGCGAAGGCTTCGACACAAAAGAAGAGTGTCTGGACGACCTCAACACCGCCAGGGAACTCCCCGATATCTCTGAGGTGCGCATTTATGAAACCGAAGAGGAGTTCACAGTTCACCGGGAAGCCCCGGAATCTGTCAAAGAACCGATAGAAGCATCGGAACCGGAACCGGAGCCTGAAGAGAAGCCCGAAGAGACGAAGGAAATCGAAGAAATCATCGAGGAGAATCTGCCCGAGCATCCTGA
The DNA here is from genome assembly GCA_049975265.1 of Fidelibacterota bacterium. Lineage (GTDB taxonomy): Bacteria > Fidelibacterota > UBA2242 > UBA2242 > UBA2242 > B118-G9. The sequence continues at coordinate 16,067 of JBNGDF010000009.1, read as the reverse complement.
TGATGTTCAGCCGCTGATGCGCGAATCGTCATTTACATCCGAGCCCGAAAAGTGGAAACGACCAAACTGGGCTCTGATCACATCCATCGGTTCCGTGGCAATTATCATCATCCTGATAATTCTGCTGTCACTGCGGGATAAATCCAAACCCGAGCCGGAAGCGCTGGAGATCATTTCCGACGTACCGGAAGAGGTCCAGCCAGAACCGATTCTACCCTCGCCTCCCGTCGAACCGGCACCAGACATTGCAGAAGAACCCGAAGCAACAGAGCTGGAAACCGAAGTTACATCCCCCGAACTTGAGAGAACTCCGAAACCAACTCCCATGGATATCTATCACACCGTCGTCAAAGGTGACCGGCTCTGGGATCTGGCGGACGACTACTATTCCGACGCCTTTCTCTGGCCCAATATCTACAACGCCAATACCCCAAAGATCCGAAATCCGGACATTTTGTGGTTGGGTATCGAATTGCTGATTCCCGCACTGGAAGGCAGCTATCAAAAACTCAGTAAAAACGACCGACTCAAGGTTGCCGAAGGTTACCTGCAAGCCTATTTAATCTATAAAAAACTGGGGAAAGAGGACGCCAAATATTATCTCTGGGTCGCCCAGCTGTATGATCCCTCCATTCTGGCGAAATCCCAGAACAAAATCGACCTTGAAGATATGCAAGCCATCAAAAGTTTTAAGAAACGTTAGGAGCAATTAATCATGTCCATTTTGCAGTTGTATATCGATAAAGCCGATCAGTGGCGCTGGCGCCTGAAAACCGATGATCAGGAAATCGTCGGTGTATCGGGAATGGGCTTTGATTCAAAGGAAGATTGCATCCGCCAGGTAGAGCAGGTCATCAAATATGCCAGGGATGCGGTAGTGGAAGAATCGCAGGAATAGTACCGGCTGACCGGTTACTCAGTATTCATCTCAGGGACTTTCGCAGGGAAGTCCCTGTTTTTTTCGCGACGGTACATCTCCAAAATCTCCGGAAAGGGTTCCAGAGCCCTCTCAAAAATACCCAGTGTATAGGCTATCGTGAGACCATAATTCGTGATCGGTACACCCGCCCGCTTGGCATGCATCATTCGTGAAAGCATCTCCCGCCGGTTGAACATACAGGAGCCGCAATGAATAACCAGCCGGTACTTCTCCAGATCGTCGGGATAATCATGGCCCTGCGCATGACCGAAACGCAGCTCGCCGCCCACATACTGATTCAGCCAGCGGGGAATTTTCACCGTACCGATATCGTCGGTAATCGGGTGATGGGTACAGGCTTCGGCTACTAAAACCCGGTCGCCGGGCAGGAGCGTGTCAATCATCATCGCGCCGCGCACCAACTCTGCGAGATTGCCTTTAATCCGGGCAAAAAGAATCGAAAAGGAGGTCATCGGCACATCTCCCGGCGTGTCAGCGGCAACCTTTATAAATGCCTGGGAGTCGGTAACAACCATCGCCGGCTTGGTCTTCAATTTCTGCAGCGCCGTGCGCAATTCATTCTCTTTGACCACAATGCAATAGGCATTACTGTCCAAAATCTCCCGAATCGTCTGGACCTGTGGCAAAATCAACCGCCCTTTCGGCGCCTCTTTATCAATCGGTACCACCAGAACTACCAGTTCACCCGGCTTGATCAGGTCACCGATAATTTTCGGCGCATTGATGATATCAGGCGGTGTTTTCCGGATAATCGCCTCGCGCAAGTCAAACAGCCCCGTTGAATCCGTTGCGATTGTGCTGACAGCGAGAATATTATTTCCCGTTAATTTTTTTGCAATGGCAGGGTCCGGAGTTTCCAGATCGCTTTTATTAAAAACAACAATAAATGGAATAGCGCGATGATCAAACTCTTTCTGCAGCTCCTCTTCAAAAGCCCCCCAGCCTCTGCCGGTAGTAACGATAATCGCCAGGTCGGTACGGTCAAATATCTTTTTTGTCTGTGTCGTTCGCATGACTCCTAAAATACTGTCATCATCAATACCTGCCGTATCGATGAAAATTACCGGTCCAATCGGCAACAGCTCCATCGGTTTTTCCACCGGATCTGTGGTGGTTCCCGCCACATCCGATACGATCGATACGTTCTGCCGTGTCAGGGCATTAATCAATGACGATTTGCCGACATTCCGGCGTCCGAAAATGCCGATATGCAGCCGCAGTCCTTTGGGTGTTTTAATCATACCTGCTAGCTTTCTTATCCCGGCTTTACTTGTATTGTTATTATTATCACGGACGCTTTCACTATCATTTTTTTTGCTATAAGTAATTGTCCTAACCTGCAGGCTATCAGCCTGTTAGCATCTCTTGTATCATGCTGATAATGAGCTGAACAGAGTGGCTTGGTGTGATCTTCCGTTCAGAAATCAATCCCCATTTATCGGACAATCGCAGTCGGTATGAACCACAAAGCACGTCACCACTCCCTGCCACAAAAGACCAGCGTCTGCCCCTGATCTTGCAAAAATAGACCTCCGTCTCAAGGTAATCTGCCAGTTCCCTTGCGATGCTCAGCAATTTATACTGCAATGTCCCTTTCTTCTGAAAACAGATATCTCGGATCCGCGCGACCGTTGTCCTGCTTTTCTCGATAGTGCCCATACACGAACTCTTACATTCCAATAAACCTAAATATATACATCCCGTTTTCCATTCAGCGTGTCCCGATACATCTTTTCAAAAGTCTGCAGAAGAGTTCCTTTCCGGAAAAAGGGAATTTGACGAATCTCCGCCAGCTCCTTTTCGATCAGCTGCTCGCCGACGGCTTTTGTCTCCGGAGAGGCATAATCGTCCAGATATTCCCGAAATGTTAGTACGGCGTTCAGTTTGCAGAATTTGCCCTCGGTGCAGCTCTTCAGCAAGCCCATGATTTTATCCCCGGTTCGTCCGCAGCGGTATCCGGCGGTGCAGAACGATGTAATCATGCCCATCTTCGCCAGTTCCCGTACCACATCATCCAGACGGCGGGTATCACCGAGGGTAAACTGCTGTTTATCGATTTCCTGGTCCGACTTTTCCAGCTGACTGAGTTTTTTCAGCGCTTCGGTGTAGCCACCAATACCGATTTTCGTGGAGGCGTCGGTCTGGGTACAGCCGACTCTGATCACTTCCCGGCGTAAATTCGCTCGCTCTCGAGCGGTGATAATCAATCCCGTATAGGGTACCGAGAGCCGCAGGACGGTGACCAACTTTTTGAAATCCTCATCGTTTACAAGATATTTTGAATGAGTACTCACAAAAGAGCCCGATGCCGGCGTCATGCGGGGAAAGGAGATCGTATGGGGACCGATTCCGAATTGCCGTTCCAGATCAATGGCGTGATACAACAATCCCATCACCTCAAAACGCCAGTCATAAAGCCCGAACAGCGCACCGATCGCCAGATCATCAATGCCTGCCTCCATCGCTCGGTGCAGGGCATACAGGCGCCAGCGATAATTGCCCTTGATCGTGTTCGCCGGATGAAGCGCCGCATACGTAGGTTTATGATAGGTTTCCTGGAAGACCTGATAGGTGCCGATGCCCACATTCCAGAGTCTTTTCAGGTCGGCAATAGACATTGGTGCGGCGTTGATATTCACACGACGAATTTCACCAAAACCGCGGCCGGCTCTCTTTTTCACACCATAAATGGTCTCAATCGTGCGGGCGATATATTCGGCATCGGAACGGGGATGTTCACCATAGACGACGATCATGCGTTTATGCCCTTCGGAAATCACAGCCTCAGTCTCCTGCCGCACTTCATCCATCGAGAGTATCCGGCGCTTTTCGTCTTTATTATCATAGCGGAAACCGCAGTAGGCACAATTATTCACGCAGAGATTGCTGCAGTAGAGCGGTGCAAAAAAGACAATCCGGTTGTCATAAACCTTGCGCTTGACCGCCAGACCCGCCGCATACATCTCTTCCCAGATATCCGGGTCCTCTACATTCAGCAGTGCTGCCGTTTCCCACGGCTCCAGACGTTCGATCCGTAGCGATTTCGCGATAATGTCGCAGACCTGCTGCCTGTCCGGCTTTCGATGCGCCGACAATTCATTTTTAATGACCTCCCCATCGATAAAATCCTTACCGCCAATCAGGTACTTATCGATCTCATCCTGCTTGATGACCTGTTTTACCCATTCCTGTACCGTTAATTCAGACATTGTTACCTCGTATTTTAATCAAAAAGGTAAATAGTGATATTATTCCGTCTCTCATCGTGCCGGCTCATTCTCACTAATAACCCTACCCTCCACTTTCACCTTTACACTTTGAACTTTATCCTTATTACTTTTCACCGGCGAATCCCCCCTTGCAAAATCCGCCCGGTACCCGGCTTTTACGATCATTGCCAATGCAGATGAATAGTTATCATCAATGTCCCGCTGGACGTTCTTGCCCGGATAAATATTGTATAATTCCCGCACCCGCGGCGGTGTAAACGACGGCATAATCACATTGGCACCCACCTGTAAACCCCGCATTCTCCCTCCCGGTCTGGCGCTTTCCATGGCGCTTGTTGACGGGATATTTGCCAGCGGATTCAGGATTCTCAGCAGCGCATAAACCCGCAGTGTCAAATCAATATTGCCGTCGGGCTGATCGGCAAACGGTGTCCGGGGATGGGCGATAAAGGGTCCTGTGCCGATCATATCCAGCTGCAATCTCGTCAACCCCCGGACAGCTGTGACAATATCTTCAAATTCATCACCGGGCAGCCCAACCATGATACCCGAACCGACCTCATAATCCATCTCCCGCAAGCTCTCAAGGCACTCCAGACGCTTTTCCCAGACACGTTGCGGGCGTACCCGGGCATAATTATCCCTGTTGAATGTCTCCATGCGCAGCAGATAACGGTCTGCTCCGGCTTCCCGCCAGAGCCGATAGGTCTCCCGGCTGCGTTCGCCCAGTGACAGAGTAACGGCGATCTCATAGCGTGACTTGATCGCGGTGATGATCCGGGCAATTTCGCGAGCAGAATAGAAAGGGTCTTCACCGGTCTGTAGAACCACCGTCTTTACTCCAGCGGCGGCGATCTCAGCCACACCATCCAAAATCTCCGCAGTGCTGAGACGATAGCGTACGATTTGCCGGTTATCCCGCCGCAAGCCGCAATAGAGACAATTCCGGCGACAGTAATTGGAAAATTCCAGAATACCGCGCAGATAGACGCCCTCACCAAATACCTCCCGCCGAACCCTGTCGGCTTCAGCGAATAGAGCGGCATCATCCTTGCCATCCAGATAATTGCGGATTTTCCGTTCGGATAACCTCATCAGCGCTATACTTTCAGGGTTGTGGATTTCACTCTGACTGTTGGAATCTGACCCAGTTTTCCGGTCAGCGCACCCAGTTCATCGGTGGTCATCTCCAGGATCAGAAAAATGATCGCCGCATTGTGCTTTTCCAGAGGATAGCCGACGCGCAAAAGGATACTCTTTGCGTGGCTGTGCAGCAGTTCGCCCACCTGCTGATAGGACGCATCCCGGTCATAAACCGTGATGGTTGTGGTGTGAACCCGTTTTTCCATAAAAAAATCCATCCGTTGTGACAAGGGATGGAAATTACGCCGATTCTGATCGTTGTCTTTTTCACACCCCTTGATGTTAGATTAATCCTTCATCTCAGGTAAAAAACCGGGGGAAATTTACAATGATTTGCCGTTACAAGAAAGGTATTTATGCAGTTATTTTCAAGAGCGTCAGGCTGATGATTAATGAATTCCCCTAACGCATGATTCATTTGATTAAAATCAACTATTTTTTAATTTTATAGAAAATTTCCGAAGTATCGGGGATTTTTTACAGGACTGCTGAATTTTGATATTTTATAACGCCGCCTGAATATTCTCCTCCAATTTATGACGAGGCACTGCACCGACAATCTGGCTATAAACCTTACCGTCTTTAAAGATCAGCAGTGTCGGGATGCTGCGGATTCCGTAATTCTGCGGAAACATGGGATTATCTTCAACATTCACTTTCCCGAACTTCATCCTGCCCTTGTATTTTTCCTCCAGCTCCTCCACGATCGGCGCTATTTTCAGACAGGGCATGCACCAGGCTGCCCAGAAATCAACCAGAACAGGCAAATCCGCCTGAAGCACTTCCTGTTCAAAATTACTATCGGTGAATTCCAGCATAAATACTCCTTTTCCATTTTTCTCCCAAACTCCAATTATCAGATCTTTGAAAAATATAGGCGATAGGAATTTTAATCACAACCGATATTTACGCCGATTTCAGCCACTGCCAAATTTCCGGGAATGTCGGGCGCTTGCCGTACATCAACACCGCCGTCCGGAATATTTTTCCCGCCGCGATCATGGTTAATCCGGAACAGACCACCAGCACAATGATTGTACTGATCAAATGCCAGACCGGAGGCGTCTCTATGCCCATCAGCAGAATCATAAAAAAGGGCGTCAGAAAGGGAATATGCGACAACAGGATGGTCAGCAGCGATTCGGGATTCGCGATGACATAGGATGCGAGCAGAATCGGCACCACCGAAATAATTGATATGACCGATACGACCTGTTGGGCGTCGTGTTCGCTGGAAAAGAGCGCCCCGATGGCGGCGTATATTCCGGAAAAAAACAGATAGCCCAGCACAAAGTAGAGTAAAAAATAGGGCAGCTGACCGGCATTCATGAGATTCATGCCGCGGTGCTGAGAGACCAGCAGACCACAGACCAGATAAAACCCCAGTTGCGAGAGCCCCAGCAGTCCCAATCCGATGATTTTCCCCGACATCAGCTGGGTTGAACTGACCGAGGACAGCAGGATTTCCACCAGCCGGTTGCTCCGCTCCTCGAGAACACTGCGCATCAGGACCTGCGCTGACATGACAATTGCAAAGTAGAGCATCAGGACAAATACGATGGGTGCGACATAAGCGACAAATTCACTGCCTTCGCTTTGTTTTCCACCCTTTTTTACTTCAATGGTCGTCAACGTGACAGGACTGGTCAATTCCCGGATCAGTTCGGGTTCCAAACCGACATCGCGGGCGCGGAGATTCAGCATGACCCGATTCAGAGCCTGCCGGATCTCCTCCTGATCGCGATAATCCCCCAGAAACCGGGCATAATACCGGACCTGTCCGCTCTCGAGAACATTTTCCGGTATATAGAGGTAGGCGTCGATCAGAGCTGAATCCAGCAGACTGCTGGCGACCGTGCGGGCATCTTCGCCGGGATACCCGGTCAGGTCCACAATCTGATATTTCGGCTGCCCATCTTTTAATTGGTATTCAGCCGAGATCACCGCATCAAAATGCGGACCTATCCGCCCGGAGTCATCAATCAAGCCGAGGATTTTGAGCGACATGCCACTCTCTTCTACCATCAATGCCGGAATGAACATAAACGCCACCAGCACCAACGGAATAATCAGGGTAGAGATGACAAACCATTTTGAGCGAATCCGCGTCAAATATTCCCATTTGGCGATAATCAGGATTTTAGGCATTGGTCGATTCCTTCACCCGATCAATAAAAATCTGCTCCAGCGACGCTTCACTGACCTGCACATTGGTAATGGTAACGCGGGAAATTATTTTCATCAGAATATCATTTATGGTCATAGCAGGATTTAGTTCACCGGAAAGTTGATCCTCCGCCACCGTCCATTCGGGCGCAGCTATCCTTTTTATAAAATTCTGACTACCGGAGTAATGAATCCGAAATCTGCGCACACCGTAGTTCTGTTTGATCTGCGCCAAATTTCCATAAAGAACCTGCCGCCCGCGGTGAATCATGCAGATGTCCTGGCAGAGTCTTTCCACCTGTTCCATTTGATGAGCGGAGAAGACAATGGTTTTACCCTGTTTATGAAAATCGCTGATGATCTGCTTCAATTCCAGCTGATTGACCGGGTCCAAACCGGAGAATGGTTCATCCAGAATCAACAGATCGGGATCATGCAAAATAGCGATAATAAACTGCACTTTCTGCTGATTGCCCTTCGACAGCTCTTCAATTTTCCGGGTTGCATATTCCTTGAGTCCAAACCGCTCCAGATAGGTATAAGCCTGGTCTTTCGCCCGGTTTTGGGACAAGCCCTTCAGCATGCCCAGATAAATAACGGTCTCCAGCAGATTGGCTTTCAGGTAGAGTCCACGCTCCTCCGGCAGGTAGCCGACACGCAGCAGAGTGTCAGAGCCGATGGGATTCCCATCATAATAGATTTCCCCCCGATCCGGTTGAACAATGTTCATAATCATTCGGAGCGTGGTGGTTTTTCCGGCGCCGTTGGGACCGACCAGCCCGAACACCGAACCTTTCGGCACATTGATACTCAAATCATCGACAGCGACGGTGCTATTGAACTCTTTGCGAACATTGTGCAGTCGGAGTTGCATAGTTTAGTTTTTTATCAGGTTCATCAGTATCCGCCCCAGTTCACCTATTGATACGATTCCCCGGATTCTTTCGGATTGGGGTCCCTTGGCAAAGACCGGAGATAAATTTGCCGTATGATCGCTGCTGGCGAATTCGATACCAATTTGTCCGCGCTGTTGATTGTCCCGAATCAGAAAGACACCGCCGGTATCATTTAACCCGGTGACAACGATCAATAGGTTAGGGTGCTTTTTCTGATAATCCAGTGTCCAGCGAATGGCATTGGCAAAATCCTGCATTTCGGCAAGCAGTCCCGCACTGTCGCGCTCGTGGGAGCGCCAGTCAATCTGGGCACCTTCGACGATCAGAACATAGCCGTTCCGGTTTTTTTCAAGCAGTCTGACGGCTTTTTCCGTCATCATCTGGAGGGAAAGGTTGCGATGATCGGCTTGCCGCAGGGCTTCCGTTGCAAAAAGACCGAGCAGCTTTTCGGTTTTCTCAAGATCCAGCGTCTCCAGCTGCTGTTGCTGTGAGATAAGGGTATAGCCGCGGTCCTGCATCGTCAGAATCAGATTGTGGCTGTCGGAATCACGGTGTTCAAAAAACCGGCGTCCGCCGCCCAGCAGGACATCGGTATTGGAATAGGCGATCTGGCGTGCCAGCTCATACTCTTTGCCCCAGTATTGCGCATGTGTCAAAAACGCCGCCGAAACGGCTTGGGTCAGACTCGTCGTGGTAACAACGCCCGTGGCTTTCTGATGACTCCGCGCCGCTTCCAGCAGTGTGGTCAGAGGTATATCGTTTTTCAGGCTGACGGTTCCGGGCGTCACCATTTCACCGGTTGCCAGAGCGGTTGCGGCGGCGGCGGCATCGGTGATCCAGCGTTCCCCCAAAGGTCGGGTATCCAACAGAGCGACATTTGAAAAATCTGCAAAGGTTGAATCGCTGCTCAGGTAGTAATCCGCCGAGAGATGTCCCACTCCCATTCCGCTGCCGATAAACAGGATCACTGACTCCGGTTTGGCTCTTTCACAGCCTGAAAAAGCGAAAGCAATGAGAGCCCATGCAGCAACCGCAACTTTTACCGGACTATAATTTTTACGAATCGCCGTTTCCCCACTTTGACAATGTATTCCCCATTCGTCAGGCAATAGTTTACATCGGTTATTTTTTCGTCATTCACCTTTACGGCGCCCTGTTTGATTAACCGGCGACCTTCACCGTTTGAGCTGACGACTGCATGGTCGGCTAAAATTTTCACCAGCATCCGGTCGTCATTCCCGTCGATGATCAGTTCATCCATATCATCGGGGAGCTCTTTTTTGCTAAAAACCATCTCAAATGCCTCTTGGGCGGCGATGGCATCCGCGGCGTTGTGATAAATGGTAACGATTGCCCGCGCCAGCTCTTTTTTAATCGTCATCGGATTGATTTGCGGATTTTGCAGTCTCTGGCGGACATCCTCCAACTGATCCAGATGGTAATCGGTCACCAGAATGAAATATTTTTCGATCAGATTATCCGGAATTGACATGATTTTACCGAACATCTCCGCCGGTGTTTCGTCGATACCAACGTAATTCCCAAGGCTTTTGCTCATCCGCTGAGAACCATCGATCCCCTCCAGAACCGGCAATGTCAGGACCACCTGTGGCTCCTGGTTGTATTCCCGCTGAACATGCCGTGCCGCCAGCAGATTGAATTTCTGTTCCGTCGCACCCAACTCCACGTCGCTCCGGATTGCCACCGAATCATAGCCCTGCATCAGCGGGTAGAAAAACTCATGCAGACTGATGGGATTGCCCTCCTTGTAGCGTTTGGTGAAATCGTCGCGTTCCAGAATTCGGGCTACGGTAAATTTGGCGGCGAGGGTCATGATTTCATCGAATTGCATCTTGCCAAACCACTCGCCGTTATAATGGACCTCGGTTCTGCTACGATCCAGAATTTTGAAAAACTGGTTTTCATAGGTTTTGGCATTTTCCCGGACCTGTTCATAGGTCAGCCGCGGTCTGGTTTCACTCTTTCCGCTGGGATCACCCACCATGCCGGTATAGTCGCCGATAATTAGTACGATCGTATGCCCGAGTTCCTGAAATTCCCGTAATTTCCGAATACCGACCGTGTGCCCCAGATGAATATCCGGCGCCGTGGGATCGAAGCCCTGCTTGACCCGCAGTGGCTGACCGGTTTTTTCGCTGTGTTCCAGTTTCTGAAGCAGTTCCTCTTCCGAAATGAGCTCTTCCACGCCCTTTTTAATAATGCCAATCTGTTCGTTAATCGGAGGAAATTTCATCGATAGCGATCCTTTCTTGTCCGTTCCATTTCCCGGCGTCGATCTTTTTCGGCAATAGCGGCACGTTTGTCATATTGCCGCTTGCCCTTGGCAATTCCCAGCTCAACTTTAACCTTGCCGCGATCGTTGAAATAGAGTTGCAGCGGCAAAAGGGTTACCCCCTTGGTATCGATATTTTTTTTCAATCGGATAATCTCCTGCTTATGCATCAGCAACCGACGCTCCCGTTCGGGTTCATGGTTATCATGACTGCCGCTGAATTTGTAGGGCGGAATGTGCGTTTTTACCAGAAACAGCTCGCCGTTTTGAATACGGGCGTAGCTGTCTTTCAGATGGGCATGCCCGGCGCGCAGGGATTTTACTTCACTACCGATTAATTCGATTCCGGCTTCGAATGTGTCGATGATATGATAATCGTGATACGCCTTTTTATTCCTTGTGATTATTTTTAATTCAGGTTTTTTCATGACGGGTGAAATTAATCCCTTTTACAGGAACTTCCAATAGTAAATCTTGGAGAAATCGGAAAACCATTTTATATTTAGCGGTTATTTGACGCCCGGGTGGTGGAATTGGTAGACACGCTAGGTTCAGGGTCTAGTCTCCTTAAGGAGGTGCGAGTTCGAGTCTCGCCTCGGGCACTATCTGAATGTCAGACACTCTGTCTGAACCAATTTTATCTTTGTGGAATAAATTTAAGGCGCAACGGTTTCTATCTCGATGGATAGAAATTTTTTGTGTTTTTCCGGAATGTCAAGGATGCGGACCGGCTCCAGCGGACGGAATTGAATCCCCATGCTTGCGAGTTGATTTTCGACAGTTTTCAGATCGATTTTACCGGAATCGTACCGGAATGTGCACAACGCCGATTTTTCATCAACAAAAACCGACTGCACACCTTCGATTTTACGGACCAGCTCCGCCACTTTTTGGGCGATGTCCTCGTTATTAATGCCAACAAGCTGGATGGTAATCATTTCCGAAATGGCGGGATTGTATTTCCCGTCGAGGAGGATGGCAACGGCTAAAATTACCAGCAGGATTACGCCTATAATGTTCGTTTTTGGATTGTTTCTGTTCACCCGAAAACCCCACGCAGATAGAACACGCCATAATTTAAATTTTTTTATGGCTAAATGCCAGTAAAAAATGATAGCAACTCAATGCTTAACTCACTGAACCACTTTAAGATAGGAAATTTTCTTCAGATTCTGATTTATATTCGGAAACCCACCCGGCGCCGGCGGATCAATCTTCCAATCTGAGATGGCGGATTTCCGCTTTCCCCTTCTCTTCATCCACAAAATAGAGCAAGATGCCACCGACGATAAAGAGAATTGCCACCGAAGCAATCCCCATGCGGGAGGCAAAATTCGCCGAATAACCGATTTTCCGCACAATCAGCCCGACGGTTCCGATCAATACCGGACCGAATATTGCCGCAAACTTGCCGAGCATATTATAAAAACCGTAAAATTCTGCCGCCTGATCTTTGGGAATTAACCGCGAATAATATGACCGACTCAAGGCTTGAATCCCGCCCTGAACAAAACCGATGATAACCGCCAAAACGTAAAATTCAACGGCTTTCGTCATCATCACGCCCCAGGCTGTTACGAAAAGATACACAATGATGGCAATGTAGATCGATTTCTTTACATTCCACTTCTCACCCAGTTTACCGAACAGAAGTGCACACGGAAAACCGACGAACTGCGTTATCAGCAACGCCACAATCAGGGCATCCGAAGGAAGGCCGATGGACATTCCGTAATCCACCGCCATCCGTATAATCGTATCAACTCCGTCAATGTACAGCCAATAGGCGGCTAAAAAGAGAAAAATGACTTTCAGGTGTCTGATTTTTTTAAAGGTATGATAGAGCTGACTGAAGCCCGATCTGATATAGTTGACCGGTTGCGGCTGGGATTCATGCCGTTTCCGTTCCCGGACGTACATGATCAGCGGAATCGTGAAAATTGCCCACCACAGTGCCACCGATAAAAAACTTACCCGAATCGCCAAAAACTCCAGTGCCGGCGGCAAAAAGTCGGTCTTTATTCTGGTTTGACCGAAATGATTCTCCAGCCCCTCTACAACGGTCAGCACCCCATCCACATGGGCACGAAAGGTAATCGGATTTGTCAGTGAAAATTCCACCTCGGCGGCTTCCGGAATTTTGCGGGTCAGGTTGACGATTTTCACCTGCCGTCGATCGCTGGAAAACTGGGCGATTTCACCTTTTTTATACTCGCCAAATGAGACGGTCTCATCCAGCAATTTCGTATTCAGACCGGCGGGCAATTGAACTTCAATCCAGACATCATTCGACATACTGCCTTCGATGGGTGTCAGCGATATGACCGGCACAGAAAAATTACTGATCACCACCGCCCTGAACGGCTTTTGTGAATCCGGTTGCGGAGTTTCAATGGCATCTGCCAGACGAATAACCTGAGCGTCCTTTTGCAGTCTATCAGCAACATCCACCGTAGTTTCCTCGGGAAAGCCAAAGAGCCCCGGCTGCAAGACCCAGAGGACATTCAGCAAAAAGAGCAGACCACCGCCCAGGTAACCCAATGCGAAACCCTTTGCGCTGACATAATCGATTTGTTTCTCGTTGGCTACATCGGGCAGCAGACTATCATAGAAAATATTCGCACCGGAAAAGCCGACGGTACCCAGGACGTACAGAATCAATGCCAACAACCATTGTCCGAATTTAACCATAAAGAGACAGCCGGTCATCAGAACACCCAGATAGGCAAAGAAAATTAAAAACCGTTTTTTCCCCGTACTCTGATCAGCAATTGCGCCCAGTACCGGTGCCAGCAGGGCTACCACCAGCGAGGCAACCGAATTCGCCAAGCCCAGCAACGCCGTACTCTGGTTGACATCGGCGCCGGCACTCCAATAGCTTTTAAAAAACACCGGAAAAAAACCCGCCATAACCGTCGTGGCAAAAGCCGAATTAGCCCAATCGTACATCGTCCAGCCGAAAACGGCTTTATTTTTTATAAGCGCCATAATGTCTCTCCTGCAAAGGGATTTATAGATCGAATTCCAGAGACACCCAATGGGCGATCAAAAAAGATAACCAAGCCCGATATAGAGCTGCAATCCGGTCTCTTCCGACGTGCCGCCATCCACGGCAATGATGAAATTTTCGTTCCAGCCGATGTGCAAGCCGGCACCATAGCTGTAGTGGATACCGGACAGGTCGGTCTCGTCATCTTCGCCCCACACTTTTCCAAAATCCAGAAATTCGTTTGTCGCCAGATAAAAATCCTGCCCCGCTGCACTGAACTCAAGGAATTTAAACCGGATTTCCAGGTTGGCAAACATTTTGGTCTGTCCCAGATAGCGGTTTTTCAAAACGCCCCGTAAACTTTTCGAGCCACCCAATCCTTCGTTTACTTTAAATGAACTGCCGTAAAAGGACATTTCGTAAAAGGGAATATCACCGAAACATTTCTCGAAGAGAAGCCGCTGCGCATAGACCAGTTTTTTGGTGATGGAGAAATAGCGTCGGTCGGTCAGCGTCAGGCGACTGTACTGATAATCGCTGCCCAGCAGCTTCGGGTAAATCTCCACCACAAAATCAGTCCAGTGTCCGCTGTTCGGTGCCGGTTCGTTATCCCGGGTATCATGGACAACGCCGAGTTTGATATAATTGGTCAAGCCACCATCGATCTCTTCCTGGGAGACATCACCATTGGCAATATCCACTGCTAGTTTCGACGTATCTCCATTCAGATCATTCGTGGTGCTCTGGATACCAAAACCAAACAGCACAGACATTTTCGGACGGCCGTTTTCATGCGTGGACAGGGCTTTCATGAAATCCGCTTTGAGCGAAAAACGTTCCCGATAGTAGGAATAGTAATGCTGATCCAGAAAGACCGTCGAATCTTCGGGGACGTCATTTTTATCCAGTTTTGTCAATAACTCATCGTATTCCGATTCATTGCCGATTCCGTAGTACGGATCATACAACTGTTTGAACATTTTTAACTCTGCCGTCAGGCGGATTCCATTGCCCAGCAGATAGGGGCTGTCAAACCAGAGCCAGTGTTCCTGTTTGCCGCCGGTCGTAAAGAAGATCTGAGGCTGGACCGTCCAATAATACGGTGCGTAGCCGCCATCCGCGTAATTGTATATGTTTCCGACCACACCATAACCGAATCCCTCATCCGCGTTATAGTTGATTGCCGGAACGCCGCCCCACCCCCAGCCTTTTCGTTCCTTTTCCTGTGCAAAAAGAAACGATGTGATTACTAATAGTACCAAGTTTAGAACGAATAATCGTTTCATCGAATCCCTCAAAAAGTGCAGCAGGGGAAATCTCGATTCGAGTCTCCCCTGCCGGTTGTTTATCATTTAATTGATTATCTCAACGTATTAGAATTTATAATCAATCCCGAAAGCGAAACCATAATTTGTTTTAGCATATTTCTCGGTATAGTCAACAGGTACTCCTGTAAGAGCATTTTTACGTTGTCCATCGCGAGAACCATCCTGATAAAATGTGTTCAGTGCTCCAAAGTTAAAAAGCAAATTGTCTGATACTTTATATGCAATTCCTAAACCAATAGTTGTTGATGGCAAACTGTAGCTAAGATCAGTCTGATAATCATCTTTAACACTACCATCGCCATATGAAAAACCGACACTGGCTAATAGTTTTTCACTGAGACAATATTCCACAGCAAGACCAATTTCATAACCATTTCCAAGGAAATCTTCAGCTGTAGTACCAACCATAGTATCTCTAGTTGCCCAATCCCAATCGACACTGGTATTCACGTAATAGTTTAAATCAAATTCAGCACGAAGTTTTTCTATTGGTTTAAACGAAACACCCAGTGCCAACATAGCTGGCATATCAGCATTTGTCTTCTGGCCATCTGGAAACATATCTGTATCATCAACCTCAGTGTCGTTTTTAAGTTCTAGTTTTGTTAACGTTTCATAGCGGACACCAATATTTAACATATCACTTGGAGTAACATTAAGGCCAAAAATACCAGTTATACCACTTCCTGTTTGTACGGCATTAACTTCCATATCGCTTGCGATTCCAACGATATCTCCAATACCACCATCAGCTTTTAACGCGATATTCTTTAAATAACCCTCATAATTGTTTTTTGCATAGACATATCTCATACCAGCTGCAATTGATAACATATCGTTAAGACCATATGTTAGGCCTATTTGTCCACCGTAATAAACCGACGATCCTTCAAAATTAACATCTAACGAATATCCCGTTATATTGCCATATGGTGCAAGTGCAACATTAAGTGCTGCTGCTGGTAGACCAATATAATCAGTAAACTCCGTTTCAAAAGACGGTAAACCATCTTCATAGACAGCGCCACCGCCACCACCAATAGGCTCAAATCCACCAGAAATAACTACGTTCCCTTTTTTAT
>JBNGDF010000008.1:0-111527 GCA_049975265.1 Fidelibacterota bacterium | reverse complement strand
AATTATCGCAAATACTGTTATATCCGCCGATTCTTGCACCAGGATAGTAACCGTGAGTACCCATAAATACATCTGAATAATATTGGGCATAGATTCCATATGAATTCTCTGTAATAACATTATTGCCTTTCCCGGATCCAGAGGTGGGACCAAATTCAGGACATGAACCGGATATTATATACACACCATAATAGTTATCATCAATTGTATTATCATACAACTTGGGCGAACCTCCTGATAAATAAATTCCACTTGAACTATTATCTCGAATTAAATTATCAGTAATTATCGGACTTGAAGATGTTCCATAAATTCCGGTAGAGTTATCAATAATTATATTCGTCTCAATGTGAGACGGAGAGGATTGATATAATACCATAATTTGAATTAGATATTGAATTGTTCTGAATCTTTGGATTTGCCCGGTTACAATAAATGCCGTACTGGGCATACTTTATTTCACAATATTTTATCTTACATGAAGCATCCACGCTGGAATCCTCAAACCGGATGCCGCACCAGTCATTCTTTGCCGGATTCTCATTAAACGAAGTAAAAACAATCGGATCTTCATCAGTTCCCTCGGCAATCAAGGTACCACTAACTGTCAACCGGGTATCTTCATCAAACAATACAAACACTCCGGGATCAATTTCCAATATCACGCCATTATTTACCGTCACGTCTCCTGTCACATGAATAAAATTGTCCGTCCAGGTTGTATTACTGCTGATAGTCCCGGATACCTCGGCTAAACCACCATAGTCAAAAAAACCCCTCTGATCAAATATATTCAGCAGGATTGTCAGATGTTCGCCATCATATAAGTCACGATCCGCTTGAAGCATGCCGTAAATAACATCATGAACCGGAGAGGAAATACTTACATGCCTCACACCGTCCAGTAGTAATGTCGTGGCAATATCCCTGCCAATTGAACTATTTTCCTCAATATCCATCATCGTCGAAGCCCAGAGCGTACCTTGAATATATTTTGAAGAATCATCCCAAAATAAATTTTCCCATAACCAATGCTCTTCATAATTATAATCATCTTCAAGAGTGCGCCCACTACAGCATTCACCATTTCCCTTCCATGGGAATATTTTGTCCGCTTGGAAAGATGACAACTGTCTTCGATAACTGATTGCCAGGTAATCGCCGATGCCTTCACTGACACCGCGCTGATCGCCACCAAATCCATAACCGGCGATAAAGGCATCATGAATTGCGTGTCCGTATTCATGTACAATTACATCCTGATCTTCACCAGCGTCTATACATAAATCGCCAAAAGAAACATAACAGTTCGAAGGAGAATAATGCGAACCGTGATTTCCCCAATTGCCATGGGCGTCGAACCTGATATATTCACCTACATCCCAGACAGGATTGAATCCTAAGGAACCGACATACTCTCTTAAAGTATTTATATGATAATAAATATTTGCTTCTTCAAAACCCAACTGACTACGGTTATATAAAAATGATGAACTTGCGTTTGTTACAGGAGAGATATAAGGTGATTCTATGTCCTCTGATATTGCATATTTCCCTTGTATGCAGTATACGCCTCCGACCGGATTATTCAAATTGGTCAGCGTCACCGTTTTATAGGCGCCCTGAAGTTCCTGGTAATCTGTGTCATTCTGATCAGTCAACGATGCGTCGCTAAGAGCGCTGATCGGGTCGGGATTAAATACTCTTCCGGATCCGCTGACATAGTTAACCATTAAATTTTCAATCTCTATTATCTCTCCTGAAATCGCATCAATAAATATTTGCCAGTCGCCAAGCGGTTCACTGGCGCCAAAATTCACCTTCCAAGCTAAATTTGCATTGGGAAGAGAATCCTGATAAATATACAGATCGTACTGCGGTGATGCTAAGAGAGTTGTTTCATCCACATTTATTTTTTCAAAGGCATTTTCAATGGCTTTTTCGATGCTGATATTTGGATTAGTTGACTTTAAATCAGTAATATTCTTATTGCCATTGACAACCATCGTAATTCTATTATGTTTATTAATGCTAACCACCGTTTCCGTACCAAACACGGGAATTCCCTGATAGGTTTGTAAAAACGCTATACTCTTCCCCGAAGGGCTTTCAATAGTCTGGATGGGCTTCAGATTTGAAACATTGGAAATGCTAAATAATTCTTTATTATCTTCCAAATATTGTCTGGCGATATCTTCGGAAGAGCCCTGATAAACCGGCGACTTGATATTATACTTAGCCGCAATGATTCCGGTCTTAGCATTAATCCTGCAATTGTTCCGATATTCGTACGTATCCGCATTTCGTTGTTGCGCAATAATAAACGTACTCATGAAAATAGCAATAAAACACAATCTCATCAGTAAGGTTTTCATATCAGCCTCCTTGGTAAAATAAAATCATTATTTCAATAAAATTAGTTTCCTTCTTTCCATTTTATCATTCATGATAAGTTGACATATATAAATACCCGATTCCAGCGGTTTACCAGAGTTATTCTTTCCATCCCAATATATCTGATAATTTCCAGGATTCTGGTTTTTATTTACCAGCGTTCTGACTTCTTCTCCCAGAATGTTAAATATCTTCAGCTCAACCTGAGTATTTTGATATATTATATATTTTATTGTGGTTTGCGAATTAAATGGATTTGGATAATTTTGATGTAAAGCATACCCTTGAGGCAGAGATGATACGTCTTCATTTATTTCTGTCAATCCACTCAAATCGGCTCGATATAATCTGAGAGTATAATTATCAACACCCCCAAAAATATATGCTACTTTATCTTTCTTTAGGATGATTATTTTACCTCGCGAGAAATCGAGGTTTTCAGATTGTAATTCCCAATTCTCTCCGCCATCACAAGTCTTCAATATTCTTCCACCACTTGCCAATATCCAGCCGTACTTTTCATCCAGAAAGCCAATATCTTTATAAGATCCCTCTCCACATAACTGCTCTATATCCCAGTGAATTCCTCCGTCAATCGTTGAATAAATAAATGCCGTGGAAAACGTGAAGTCGCTGCCGACAGCAAAACCCTTTAACGAATCAATAAAATCCACTCCGGATAATATTACTGCGATAGAGTCCTGGTATTGCCATGTTTTACCTCCATCAATTGTATTTGCCAAATATCCGGAATCAGTAGCATATTTATTACCACCACTGACTATCCAGCCTAAACTTTTATTGACAAAACAGACATCACTTGGTGGTTCATTATCAAATAGATCATCACTCTTTTCCCATGTATAGCCGCCATCCGCTGTAAACCAGCGCTGCTCATTAAATGCAATTCCGTTTAGATTATCAAAAAAATGTATTTTTGAGATGCTCAAAGCAAGATGTTCATCGGCTATTCTCCTGTTAATCCAGGTCTCACCGCCATCTTCGGAAATCAACACTCCGGCAATACTGTCATTATACATGGCGATGAAATAATCCGGTGCCATCGAAAATAGCGAATAGGCTTGAGCAGTATTAACATCTAGTTTTTGTCTATTAATATATTTCACAAACCAGTTTTTACCACCATCTTCTGTTCGATATATTTTTCTGATAAAATCAAATCCACCTGATTCGTTATTCTCAATTAAACAAGTTGATAGCCATCCAATATCTTGATTGGTAAATGTTGTTGCATAGCACGATTTTGTCTCAATTGAATCAACACCTGAAAAGTGCATCTCTATTTCTTCCCAGGTTTGAGCCAGTAACGTCTGGTTGATTATCACAAATAACAGAATAAATGTTAATCTGGATATATTATGAGTATTGTTCATCGTTACTTCTCTTTGAGAGTTTTATGGTAATCCCATTCACTTCAATTTCACGCACTTCTTCACCGCCGTAAAATCGCCGGCATTCAGGCGAATGAGATAAATTCCCGAACTCACGGTTTGCGCATTCCAGATGGCGGAATAATGACCGGCTGGTTTATTCTCATCCACTAGGGTCTTTACCAGCCGCCCGCTCAAATCGAAAACCTGTAATTTAACCGTAACCGCCTGCGGAAGATCGTATTTGATTGTGGTCATCGGATTGAAAGGATTGGGATAATTCTGCATCAGGCGAAAATTTTTGGGAATACTCTTAATTTCCGGATGAATCGCACTGGTCTCTCCGTAAAGCGCCTCGATCTCCGCCACTGACAACGCATAATCGTAAATGCGGACATCATCAATAATTCCCTTAAAGTTGTACGCACTGCTATTTGGCAACACCTGACCGATCATCAGATCGATAGTGGTTGTCAGGATTTTACCGGAAAAGGAGGTATGCCCTTCGAGCGCGCCATTGATAAATATCTCGAAGTCGCTGCCACCATACAAACCCACTACATGATACCAGGTATTCACAGCGGCTTTGGTCTGGGAATCCAGGTCTTTGATACCGTCGCTGGTTTTGACCGTCCAGCGGATTTTTTTCTCCGGGATAATGGATACTTTCCAGCGGTTTTCCCAGTTGCCGTGTGAAATCGGATAGGATTCACGGCTGCTGTATAACTCCGCCGGATTCATCCAGAAACAGACCGTAATGGCGTCGGTAAAATTCAGGCTGGTGCTGTTCGGCACGCGGATATTGTCGGAAGTACCATTGAAATAGTAGGCAGAATTCGGATTACCGAAGCGATTGGCGGTCAGGTCGGCGCCATTGATACTACCGTGATTACCCATTCCGCTGAAATCTTCGGCATTTCCGCTGAAGGGATACCAGGCAACCGGATACCCGATCACGGAACCGCTGGTATCCCGCACCACGATCCCGATGCTGTCGGCGTCGAAACCGCCGCGGTTATCACTGATCAAACATCTAATGTAAAAATAACCCGCTGAATCCGGCGCCACCCAAGCAACGGTGGAATCACCGCCGAGCAGCTCGCCAAAATCCGCCGACCATAAAAACTCCAAGGAATCGCCATCGGGATCAGCGGCGTGGCATGTAATAGATGTCGTATCACCTTTGTCAATTTTCCGGGCTGTCGCTGCCAATTCGCTAATTACGGGCATATGATTAATGGCTTCAATCACTGTTATCTTGAGGCTATCCGTGCTTGGCGGAGCAATTCCATCTGATACAGAGCAAACAATGGTAAAGATGCCTTCTTCCGCCGGTGCCATCCATAGCAGTACGGCTGAATTAGTACCCGCAGCAGCGCCGTTTATTGCCCAACTGTAGGTCAACTCATCCCCATCACGATCGGCGGCGGTACAGTAGATATTCTGCGCCTGACCGAATAGAACTGTCGTTGAATCGGCTGCCAGGGCTTTGATCCGGGGTTGGTGATTGGCAACCGGTTGTCCGGAATGATAATCCACGACGATATCATTCACCAGCATCTTTTCTTCTTTGTAACTAACCGTTCCCCCGGCTGGCGCCAGCACTATCAGTAGCGCTCCGTCCGCCGGCACATTAAGACTGGTTTCACCCGAAATTCCGGTTGCTATAAATGTTTTACTGACCGCATCGTAGAGATCAACCGTCTGGGAACCGGCATCGAATGCAACTGCTTTGACCTCATCATAAGGATTATAAAAAAGGTAACCCGGATAGGCATCTTGCTGAAAATAATCGGTCTTTCGCAAATCGAGTTTCAAAATACCGGTAACATTGGTCGTGTCAATGATTCCGCCGAGAATGCCCACATGGGATGAGCCGTAAAGGGCAAAATTGGTAGCGCCCCAGCCGCCGGCGATGGCATCACCGGTGGCAAAAGGGCTGACCCTGGAACCAATCGCGAATTCCCGCATGGATTCGTGGGCGATACATCCCTGCGGGTCATAAATTTTCGACCAGGCTTCACCATCCTGAAGGCTGTCCGGCAGAAACGGTGAATAGAACAAGCGTGAAGCATTCGCCAGATTCAGCATCCATTTGCCGATCGTCCGGGCGAAACGATTGTCATAGCGCAGCATCGGCACCAGCGCCCCCGCCATTTCAAAGCCGTTCATGGCAAAGGCGTAGCCCTCATTGAGCGCTTCGCCGACCAACCCATAACAATCGTAATTGCCCCATTTCCCGAGGGTCACGCCCCACTGCCGAACATTATTCTCCGGATCGAAACACCAGTTCACCATTTTTTCAATGTCATAAGTCGTACCCAGTTCGGCATTCATCCGGGCGGCGGTGTAAACACCATAGGGCAGTTGTAACTCATACGAGGGATTCCCGGCGTAGGAATTAAGAAACTCCAGACACCACTCGGCACCGATGCGGTATTTGACTTCTCCGGTTTTTACATAAGCGTTGTACAATATCCAGGCAATCGCGCCGGCGGCTTCGGGTTCGGTGACGCCCTCGCTATGGGGCGTCATGGTCGACAGATACCAGCCGCGATAATTCATATACGGTTTGTGCCAGGGTGTGGCGCTGCCACCCATGGTCTCCACTGCCCGCAGCCACTGATCGGCAACCGAAACCAGCTGATAATCAAAATCGCCGGTGCCGGGATAGAGATCGTACAATTGATAAAAAAACACATTGGGCATCAGGGCATACCACCAGTCATCGCCGCTCTGCGCCGTCGGTCCGTTGAGATAGACATTTTCTTCCGGACGCCGGTTGAACCACTCCTCACATCCCAAAACCCAGTCAAAACCGTTCTGATTACTTTTGTCAATGCTCACCAGCGTTGCACTTATCACCGCCGGAAGAACATTGATGGCTTCGGCATTTGACGGATAAGGTGTCCCGACCACAGTATGCAGACCGAAACTCGGATGATTTGGATAATTAACAGTATTTTCATTGATCCACAACAGCGGCAGATATTGACCGGTGCGATTGAGATCAAATACCAGGCTGTCATAATCAATGGCAACCTGTTTCCAGTTCCGCATCCGATAGGGCTGCGGCAGATTCGGCATCTGCTCGACCCGCCCCAGATTGAGCTGCCCACCTGTTAGATTATTATTCATAAAAACCACCATAAACAGCACGCTTAGGTAGCGGGAAATATTTTTGGAAGTATGCATTAATGTTCCCAACCTAAATGAGGAGTTTAAATGTAAAATACTCTCTTGCAAGAGATTTACAAGATATTATAAATAAAAGATCAAAAATCCAGTCGTAATGTAAAGCGATTCACATATTCCAGCAATCCAAAATCGGCATAGGCATAATCAAATTTAATGTTCGACTGACCAAACATTTTATAGCGGATGCCGGCGCCAACAGTCAAACCCTCCTGAGTGTCCCGCTGCCCGATTGCCTGATAGCCCACCCGGGCAAAGAGCATGTTCAATATGGATAATTCGCAACCGGTGTTGATGCTTTCCGTATTGTTGATCGGATGAAATGCGTCCATGGCAATGGTCAATCGCGATCGTTTTGTACTGAACAGATCATAGGCAATTCCGAACTGCATATTCAGAGGTAACGGCCACTCATCGGTCATCAGTTTGCCCATGATGCGGTCGTTGTTTCCTTCAATGCCGGGGTCTACATCGTGATAAATAATCAGATCGCTTCCGTCCATCTGCATCGAAGGACCAAAGTTTGTAATAGCAGCACCAATGCGCAGACCCTCCACACCGGTAAAATAGAGCGTTCCCACATCAATGGCAAAACTGGTGGTTTTTTCGTGCCAGATTCGTTCGGAAATATATTTGCCGTTAAAACCGATTGAAAACCGGTCGGTCAGGGAATAAGAGTAAGAAAGTCCGACGGCAATACTACTGGCATCAAACTGTTCTCCGGTGCCATCGGGATGATCCACCGTCCGCACCATCATTTTAGGAACGGACATGGCATTCAGAAAAAAGCCAGCGCTACCCCAGCGACCGAAGGAAAGGGTGACACCGAGATAATTAAAATCAATATCAGCCAGCCACTCGATCCGCTCGAACACCGCCTCACCGTGACCGATGCGACACAGCCCGGCGGGATTCCAGTATAAAGCAGAAACATCATTCGCCACCGCCACAAAGGCGCCCCCCATTCCAAGCGCCCGGGAGCCGACTCCTACTTCCAGAAAAGGGGCGGCGGTGGTTCCGACATTCGTCATACGATCGGAGGATGCCGACAATGGAGCCGAAAGCAGGATTCCAAAAGCGGCAATCCCAACCGCGTTTTTCAACATCTGCTTCTTTCTATTGTTTCCCATACATTTCTCCAGTCTGTTCATTGCGTTTGGACAGCAATAAAATCGATCTTTCGCGACAGCCCCTCATCGGAAGTATTCACTGCCATCAGACGTTCTTCAAAAACCTGAATTGTGGCATTTTCTTTTAAATTCCGGGTATAGGCAATCAGCACTTTCTGAAATTCTTCATCCGACATGTCTTCATTTGCCTGCTCCCGATACAGCCGGTTTATCATTTTCTGAGCCAGTAAAAATTCCCGCCGGGTCCGCAACTCCTCTTTTACCACAGGCGACCGGTTCAATTTTTCGGCAATGCCCTTTTCGGAAAACACCCAGTCCCGGACATACAGCGCTACGGCATTTTTCAGGCTCTCCCTCAGGGCAAGTTTGCTTTTGTAACCGATTTTTTGCGGGTTTACTTTATAATGGAATAAAATATCCCCCACTGTCATTTCACCATCCCGAAAAACCGCAATCGTCTGGCGGGCGAGGTCTGAGCTGTTCTGTGTAATTGATCTTATTTCAGAATTAGCGATGTACTCCATCTGCTCCGCATTGCCTGCCGGACGCTGTTGCCAGAGCTGATCGGTCAGGCGATTTAGAGCATCCGCTTTGATGATCAATCCCTGCGGTGCCATAACATCCTGTACAAAGGCGGATGCGGCGACTGCCTCCTTGCGCTTCCTGAGAATGCCCCGAAGTGATTCGCGGTTGGCGAAAAAATCATTTTCACGGAGAAGAATTTCTCTTTCCTGTTCGACAACCTGAAACAGGTGATAATGCCCATTTAAGAAAACCGGTTCGGATATCTGATACATTGGTAGACTGACGATCAGTTCCTCTATATTCGCCGGAATGTCCCGCCAGGGTATAACATCCACATATCCAAAGGGCTCCATCTGAATCGTCTCGACTCCCGGATAGAGCGGTTTATGCTCAAAGGGTCTGCTTCCGGCGACCACACTCTTGGCTTCTTCTTGTACTTCACTCTCAAAATGACGGATATAGTAGCGAATTTTCGATCGGCGGAATGCCTCCCGCTCTTCATCTTCACTAACAGCTATCGGGGTACGGATATATTTACGATATAGTTCCCGATTAATCGCCTGTCTCCTGTAGAGGTCAAGGGCGCGCTGAAGCAGGGTATCCGCCCGGTCAAGCCCCAGCTTTTCAGCTTCCCGCGCCAGCACGATCCGGTCGGTCAGCCGGTCCAGAACCGCCAGACGGGCATCCAGTTTGTCAAGCCGTGTCAATTCCCGGGGAGCCAGTTCATAGGCATAGGCAAATTCACCGGCACGGATCAGACGATCCTCCACTATTGCCACAACCGGCGATTCCGGTTCGCCTGTTCCACATTGAAAATTAATCAGGAACAGGATCGCACCGATTCCGGTCAAGCCTAGTTTTTTATAGGGTGCAAGTATTCTCATTTAATCAGCGCGAACCTCCCGATTTTTTCGCCGATTCCCGGTGCATCCACATGATAAATATAGATACCGTAAGCAATCTCATTTTCATCCTTGGATAGAATATCCCAGGGCTCCATGCCGTCGTCTGCGGTACTGTGATGCTCAATTGTATCTACTAAATGGCCACGCAGATTGTAGATTCGAATCGTACAATCCTTTGGTAAATGATAAAAATGCAGGCGGCGCTCACCCCGACCATATTTATACATGTTCCGCGGTTCCCAGGATGCCGTCACGACATAGGGATTGGGCACCACACAAATATTCTCCAGTTCATCTTTAGCCAATGCGTTGCTGGAGTCGGCGCCCTGCATTGTAAAACGGAATACATCACCCAACCGAAAGGGCTTTCTGGTAGCCAGAAAATATTGATCTCCCGGCTGCGGCGGATCAACGGTCAGCCAGGTGGTATCCGCCTGAGGTATTCCATTCACCAATACGGTATCAATTTCAAACAGCGGGGCAAACCGGATCATCCAAGTTGTATGACGTTTATAGAAGAAATCGGCATCGGGAACGATCAGGATGATATCGTCACCATGACTATATTTTCCGTCTTTATCCAGATCCATCAAGGCATAGGGCGCTTCGGCGGAATCGGTCACATTATATACGCCCACAGACGAAGGGATCGATTTGATTCCAAATACGTTCTGAGATGTGGTATAGACAGAATCATAAAAGGTGATGATGTAATCAGAAGGTTGTTCCAGATTTACCCGGTAACCATTTACGTCCTCATTGCGGGGGTCCAGCCGAATTTTTGGAACATAGTCAGAATTTCCAGTGATAAAACCGGACCTGTCGTCGTCAATTTGGATTGTGGTGTCATTGTAAACCGTTACGGTAATTCCGTCAAATATGGGGCTTTCAGCACCGTATGGACCGACATAGATGCTGTCTAGTGTCAAAGTATCCGCCACCACATTCCGGATAGAATAGTAAGGGTGCGTTTCGGTATGGAATTTTGTATCTTCCAGAAAGGCAAGCTCATAGGTTGTTTTACCGGAGGGAATCTTATACTTTTTAACAATATCAATTTCAATACGACCGGAGCCGGGTCCGACATGATCAATATCACCATCCATCTGTGCCGGGATATAGCCCGCCGCCGCCGGTCGGGGCGTCGCAATTCCGCAGTTAATATCCGTAAAGGTGACCTGACCAAGTGAATTCATATTGATAATTGCCGAACATTCCGAAGGCTGGAGACCTTCGACGCCATCACCGGTGTATGTATAATAACCGTAATCATAGGACACAATGGCGTAGTAATAGGTTTGTCCG
Source organism: Fidelibacterota bacterium (assembly GCA_049975265.1). GTDB lineage: Bacteria > Fidelibacterota > UBA2242 > UBA2242 > UBA2242 > B118-G9. The sequence goes on along the minus strand of JBNGDF010000008.1, from coordinate 100,682 downwards.
TTTTTCACATCCTTGTCCGTATAGGCATGCCGAATACCCGTATCATCGCCGAGATTGAATTTAATTCCGTAAATATCAACCGGATGAGGACCCTTTTTCCCGTCAATCAGGTCAAATTGGGCAATCGGTTTACGATAGGTGGTATTTCCGTAGGCATCGGTAATGACCTTACTTTCCAGAAATTGCGGTTCCGTTCCCCGGTAAATCATATATCCCTCGAAATCATACTCCTGCAGAAAAGGGTCGAAGGATTTCTCGGCAATATCATCCCATACAAGGGTTACTTCACCGTCACCCGGATAGAGTGTGAGCGTAGGTTTCAGAGGTGGCTTGGCAAACTGGTAATCGGCATTGTAAATCTGCTGAACTGCCTTCTTGTTTTTCACCAGGTCGTCTTTATCTTCACCGAACAGCAAAGCCATGGAGTAGCGCTCGGTCTGATTCATTAATAACGGAAATGACCCCGAGGAAAAAAACATACTTAAATTGTTGGGTTGCTCCAGCATATTCAGCGGTGGGGGCAGGCGGCTGAAAACGCCCCAGTTTTCCTCATCATTGATCAATTCGTACCGGTGGGTCGGAAAAATATCAAAACCGGTCAGACCAATCTGATCTGATTCATCTGGATCTGTAGCGTTATAATTCGGTTCACCGTTTGTGGGTAAACCGTCTCCCTCACCTACATCAGGACCTTCGTAATGTAGGTCATAAGGACCGACTCCATCTTCACCGACATCATCATTTAATGGTTCTTCCGAATCCCAGCGACCATTTCCATTGACATCTGTGTAAGGGGTCCAGTCACAATCCTCGTCACTCGACCAATGTGGTCGCGGTTCATATCCGTAAAACCGGACAAACGCCTCAACATTATTCACACCGTAGGGATAGGTATCCAGATATTCACCCGGCCCATTACTTTCGCGGGACTCATCAATGAGTCCATCACCGTCGTTATCTTTGCTATCTGAGTCTATTCCAGGACTCTCCAGAAACGCATAACCGGCATAACCTATCGGAAACCAGTTACCGGGCGTTCCGACCGCACCGGGAGGAGCATAGGCAAAGGCGATATCCAAATCCAGATCGTACTCACCAATATTCTGCACACCGCTTTGGCCTACGACCCCGCCGATTCCCCAATCGATGTACTGTGAAAAATAGGATTTCAGGTAATCATGGGTGGATTCATTCATGATATCATACAACCAGAAGATACAATCTTCCGCCAGTACCTGACTCCACTGAAAGCCCCTAGCTTTGACTACCAGCCCGACTCCACCGCGGGTCGAATCCCGCTCATCACAATAAAAATTCATGTCAAGGTTTACTTCTTTATCCGCATTATCATCAAAGACAAACACCGTTTCCAGATCGGCATTAAAAATTCCCTTGCCGAAAAAACCGTTCCAGTGACCCGCCCAGGAAAGCGGTCTATCCGGCCAGTACTCCGGCCAGGTAACAGAATTATTGCTCAGCGCCGGTGACGTATTGGCGTTTTGGTCCATGTTGAACCAGTTTGGCTGGGCTTCGAATCCCCAGGGCACACCTTCGGGTGATACATCGACAAATTCCCGATACTGAGTCTCCATGGGATGAATTACGTCGCCATCGCCGTTGATCGCCTCCACCGAAACAATCAGGGTAATATCATCCAGATAATGCTGCTCCGGTTTTGGCCAGCAGCCGGAGGGATCATCCGGATAGCTGCCGATCTCACAATAGTTCCAGAAAAAGGTAAATACCAGGTTGCCATTCATTAATCCGCGGCGGCGATATTGCCGGTGACCGCGCATGCTGGGCGGCGTCTGCGCTTCAAGGACAATACTGCAACAAATAATGATTACCATCCAAAGCAGATTTCGTTTCATATTGATCATCTTCATAAGTATTCTCAATTATTTCTACCAAAATTGACGGAGCAACCCACAATTACCTTACGGGGTTCATCATAAAAATTGGGCTGAATATACCATTCTTCCTGGGTTTTATATCCGCGGTAGGTTTCGAATATCATATTATAATCGTAATCTGCAGTGCCGCTGGAGACATAAACCTCCCGGTTATTTTTGCGGTCAAACAGATTGGTAATTTTGATAAAAGGGGATACCACCATGGCTTTAAAGCGAAAATCTCTGGTGATATTCAGATCAAAGGTCATCGTCATCGGTTTGCGTTCACCATTTAAAATCCGATTATTATAGTAAGGGGACTCGCGGGTATACGGCGTGCCGCTGCCAATCTTGCCGATCAGGCTGATATGGTAATTCATCTGAGTCGTCGTGGTGGTCAAATTCAGTGAATGAGTCTGGTCCCAATCCAGCGGTCGCCGCTTCTTTTCCGACTGAATGGGCGGTTCTGACTCCTGGTTCCGGGACTCATCCAGCGGATCGGAGGCATTGCCGGTCGCCGATTGATAGGTATAATCAACGGAAAAACCCACCGAGCCGGGCGTTTCGCGCATCTCCAGGGCAACAGTTATACCTTTGACATTGGCATAATCCCGGTTTATAAAATACCAGTAGCGCCCCCCGAAAATATCCCGATAGGTAATCTGTCCGATCAGATCACGAATATCTTTGTTATATCCGGTGACATCGATTGAAAGATTGGAGGTGATGCTCTGTTTGATTCCAATTTCGTAACTGACCGTCTTTTCCGGTTGGAGTTCGGCATTTCCCATAATATTAAAACTGCCCCGGGGCGGCTGATCTCCTTTGAGCTGAATGAGCGATACCTCAAAGTCGGGGTTGATATACAGATGCTCATAATTGGGCACCTGGAAAAAGTGACCGTAGGAAAAGTGAATGACCCCCTGATCGGAGATGGGATATGCGATACCAATCCGCGGGCTGAATTGACTGGATGTTTTCGCCGGTCGTTTTGGCGCATCGACGGTATTATAAAAATTTTGCGGGACGACACCGTCGGGATTGAAATAATCGTACCGGACTCCCAGATTGATGATCATCTCCCCTAATTCGAGTTTATCCTGAATATAAGCCGATATCTCTTCCGGATAATGGGTGTAGGAGTTATTATACCAGGATGAATCCGAGGGGATTCGGATGATGTCATTTTCATCAAAATAGAGCTGATACTCATGCAGCCAGAGTTTGACTTTCTTATAGCTGACACCCAGACCGACTGTCTGATTTTTGGTGACCTGACTCCGCAGGTCCATTTTTAATATCCGGGTACGGTTACTGCGCCAATGATGCCACATGCGCATCCCGCCGGTGGAGAAGCCGTTGGAGTTGTTTTGCGTCAGGTATTCGATGGGCACATATCTAGGATCAAATGGGTCCTCATATACATACTGAGCATACTCCGTTAAGGCTTCAGAAGCGTTGGCGGTGATAAAAGTACCTTTTCCGAACATGTAGGTAAATTGCAATGAATGCTGATAACTGTCACTAAAATGATGATAATTTCCATCGGGATTGTACTTAAACAGGCGATCGAAGTCGCGATGTTGGTCATCTTCATAGAAACCGGTATAGTTCAATTTCGCCCGCTGGGTCAGTTTCAGACTCAACTTCCCCTGCAGGGTTTTCCGGTAATTCGGATTCATGGGAACATAAGTACTGTCGCCAGTCGACTGAATGAACTGTTCTTCCTCTTTTTCGGAAAAATAGGAGTAATCGCCGGGTCGGAAAATTCGCTGTCCGTACTGCCAACCGTCGTTATTATATATTCGCCCTAGAAGTGAAAATGACAATCTGTCCCGCAGCAGCGGGACAGGACCACTCACACTCATCTGAAAATTTGTGATGGACGCGGGATCAATATCATCGATATGCATAAATGTTTCGGTATGATTACTCAGATAATCACCGGCGTAAACCGATACCTTTCCGGAATAATAATCCTGCCCCTCTTTGGTCACAATATTCACAATCCCCGACATTGCCTGTCCGTATTCGGCATTGAAGGTTCCGCTGATCACCTCCACCTCCTGGATCATATCACTTTCGATATCAAAGAGATTGTCCCCGGAATAGGAATCATTCATGGGAACACCATCCACGATATACATTACCTCACCGGCACGACCGCCCCGGAAATGCCCTTCGACCACTCCTGCCTGAAGATCGATGATCTCACTGAGATTCTCAACCTGCAACTGCTGAATCTGGTCGGCATTGACCCGGAATGAGGTAGAGGTAACATCTTTTTTGACGATTGGCATCTGGGCAACCACTACCACCTCCTCGCCGGTTAGCGTTTCGGTGCCCATTTCAAAATTAATTGTCGTGGTGAGGTCTACCATTACCAATACATTTGTCTGAATAACAGTTTGATAACCAATCATCGTTGCTTTGAGGGAATATTCGCCGGGCATGACATTTAAAATCGAGTAATAACCATCATAGTCTGTTGCGGCTCCGTGAATAGTCCCTTCAAGGACAACATTGACACCAATTAGCGGATCGCCTGTCTCTTTATCAGTGATCCGACCGGCAATTTTACCCGTCGTACCGCCAAACAAGACACAGTTAAACAGTAATAAATAGATGATGAATGGTCGGATTGTAAGTCGCATGGTAAGACCCTTCCCAACGTTTAAAAAATTCACCGGGGACCGGGAAGTCCCCGGTGAATTCACAATCCAAGGCTAGCGCATCAGGACCATTTTTCTGGTCATACGCTGCTCATTTGTCGTCAGAACATAGAGATACATTCCGGTCGGAACCATCTCGCCACGATCATTTTTTGCATCCCAGACAATAGAATAATTGCCCGCATGCTGAACCGTATTGGTCAGGATTCTGACCTGCTGCCCGAGAACATTGTAAATCGTCAATGTCACGTGGCTCTGTTTCGGTAAACCATACTCAATCGTCGTCTCCGGATTGAAGGGATTCGGATAGTTTTGCTTCAGGGCAAACTTTTCGGGTAGCTTAGCCGTCTGACGGTTCTCCGGCTCAATGGCGGAAGGAGCCACAGCCATTTTGACAACGCTGAAATCATCAAACCAGGCAGTCCCGGTCACCCAATTGTTGAAGCGAGCCCGTACCGAAATACCGGTGGCATCGTCTTTGGCTTTGTGAACGGCTTCATAGTGAGTCCAGTCTGTCGTGCTGTCCCGCTGATCGATATAGATGAAACGATCACCCTGGGCACTCCATTCAGTCTCAATATTGCCTCCGTGCGTGAAAAAGCAGAGGTTGATCCCACCATCATGATAATCACCGGTTGCATAGATAAATTCACCCATGCCGGTGGTATTGACATCTTCGGTCTTCACCCAGACACCGATCTTGTACCATGCGCCCGCTTCAATCGGATAGGGCTGTGAGTAGTAAACCAACTCACTCTGACTCGTGGTGGTATCATCATCCTGATACAGCACTACCGAATAATCACCGCTGTGAGCCTCTTCGTCCGTCACATACGTGTAATTACCGTTACCACCATACCAGTCCATCCACCCGGCGACATCCTCAGCACCACCGTTGAATACACCCATGGTCCAACTGTCCGCCGTGTTGCAATCAACATTGTCAAAATAGACCGTTCCCGTGGCATTCTTGCCCATATAAAGCGTCACATACACCTGCTCCGGCGCTTCACTCAACATGACCACATCACTCAGCGATTCCCAGTCCTTGTCGGCGACAGTCTGATCCGCCAGCAGGGTCGCCGACGCCAGTTCAGTCCCGGACGCATTCAGGAATTCAAACAGAACACCGATCTGAGCATCCGCATCCGCCGGATTGGTATTGACACCCACCGTCTTGATGGCGGCATTGATCGAAAATGTCCCCGAACCAGCATTGTTCCAGTACAGATTGGCATTATCCCAGGACTTCCAGCCGACAATGTCAGTCGACGCAGCACTCTTCGTAATCATAAATGAACGAAAGCCGCTGTTCACATTTACGGCGGTATCTGTCCCGACTCCCAACTCCGTCCCGAAAGTCCCGTTCAACGGCTCCCAGAACGACGGCGAGATGTCCTCAAAACCCGGATTACCAATAACATTATCACTATCAACGACGATCTTTTCAACACTGAAATCATCAAACCAGGCAGTCCCGGTCACCCAATTGTTGAAGCGAGCCCGTACCGAAATACCGGTGGCATCGTCTTTGGCTTTGTGAACGGCTTCATAGTGAGTCCAGTCTGTCGTGCTGTCCCGCTGATCGATATAGATGAAACGATCACCCTGGGCACTCCATTCAGTCTCAATATTGCCTCCGTGCGTGAAAAAGCAGAGGTTGATCCCACCATCATGATAATCACCGGTTGCATAGATAAATTCACCCATGCCGGTGGTATTGACATCTTCGGTCTTCACCCAGACACCGATCTTGTACCATGCGCCCGCTTCAATCGGATAGGGCTGTGAGTAGTAAACCAACTCACTCTGACTCGTGGTGGTATCATCATCCTGATACAGCACTACCGAATAATCACCGCTGTGAGCCTCTTCGTCCGTCACATACGTGTAATTACCGTTACCACCATACCAGTCCATCCACCCGGCGACATCCTCAGCACCACCGTTGAATACACCCATGGTCCAACTGTCCGCCGTGTTGCAATCAACATTGTCAAAATAGACCGTTCCCGTGGCATTCTTGCCCATATAAAGCGTCACATACACCTGCTCCGGCGCTTCACTCAACATGACCACATCACTCAGCGATTCCCAGTCCTTGTCGGCGACAGTCTGATCCGCCAGCAGGGTCGCCGACGCCAGTTCAGTCCCGGACGCATTCAGGAATTCAAACAGAACACCGATCTGAGCATCCGCATCCGCCGGATTGGTATTGACACCCACCGTCTTGATGGCGGCATTGATCGAAAATGTCCCCGAACCAGCATTGTTCCAGTACAGATTGGCATTATCCCAGGACTTCCAGCCGACAATGTCAGTCGACGCAGCACTCTTCGTAATCATAAATGAACGAAAGCCGCTGTTCACATTTACGGCGGTATCTGTCCCGACTCCCAACTCCGTCCCGAAAGTCCCGTTCAACGGCTCCCAGAACGACGGCGAGATGTCCTCAAAACCCGGATTACCAATGATGTTTCCCGCGAGACCAGTCCCGCACAAAACGAAGGTAATCATCGCCATTAACACTGTTACTTTTTTCATCTTTCCTCCTTTGTGTGTTTTCCTACAACACGTTTAATGTTTCATAATTGTGAAATGACAAACACTCTTCCGATCCAGCGCAAATTCAATTACACGGCTTTTCAGCTGACGATAAGAAAGGGACGCCTGATGAATATCCCAGTCCGAAAGCCTGACTGTTAACGTTCCTTTCTGCCGCTCCCAGCTATGATTGAATATATAAACCAGAAAACCATCGTCCCTTGCCCAGATGCCCATCTCCAGCCCGTCGCCACTGATCTCAAAAAGAACCGGCTTACCCGCATTCTGAAAAATTGACCGATAAATCCGGCTGAGGGTATATTGCCAGTTACCCAGCGGAGCCTTCAGCGCCAGCATTTCCACGGGAAAGGCACAGAAATAGACTGTCCCCTTCCCGATGGAATGCTTTGTCAGAAAAGGAGAAGAAGCCTCGTCGTACATAACTGTTTCTGCCCGGTTTGTAATGACCGGACAGCAAGAAAATTCCGGGCTGGACTTCGCCAGTGGGATGCTGAATTTCTCCCCCTGCTGAAACTCGCCCCAACTATCTTTTACCTGAATCGTTACAGAATCACCCTCCGGAAAATCGGGTACGCCAAATTTGCAGTCCATCTCAATCCCGGCCAGTTGATGCCAGTCCGATACCCAGCTGTCATTGGCAAAGCTGAAGTAGAGTGTACCACCGTCATAAACATACTTCTCCAATTGTCTCCGCAGCGGTTTCGACATCACCTTCATCCGGGGCGCAAACAGCACGGGAATTTCTCCGGAATCCAGCGACAGAGGATGGGAATAGCGTCCTTCATTTTCCAATTCCTGGGCTGGTTCATAAACCATTTTTACATCAATGTTACCACGCTTTAAAAGTGAAAAGGTCTCAAGGTAGAGGCTGTACCACTCTCTGAATTCCGGTTGAAATTGATAGGGATATTCATAATAATAATTCGCAGGAATCAGCAGACCTGCCGGACGCTCGATTTTTTGGTATCTCCCCTCCGCGATTTCCTGCACTGCCTGCGCAAAAGGTGCATATTCCAAAGCGGCAGGTTTTCGGGATTTATCGGTTCTCACAATCCCGAAATGTTCTTCATAGCTATGATGCGAATAGGGACGTTTATTCTCAAAATCAAAATCGTTCAGACACCAGCTTAAGACACCCTCCGCTCCATTCATCAGCGCACTGTAAAAAACTTCGCGGTAGTAGCAGGCTTGGTTTTGCTCAGAACATAATGTCGTGGAAGTTCCAAACTCTTCGACAATAACCGGTCGTCCCCATTCCCGCGCCAGACGCAATCGAAAAGCAGTAGTGTAGGCATGCTGCCAGGGGTTCATTCCCCGGGGATAATAGTGTAATCCCACAAAATCCTGGTATTGATTTAACTTGCGAAGAATAAAACCGGATTGTTCACCGATTATTTCCGGCGACCAGGCACCATCTCCGACACTGACCGGACGGTCCTGGTCCTCGGCTCGGATAGTGGCGCATATCTCCCGCACCCAGTGCTCCACATCCCCGGGATTCTGTCTGCCGATAAAATTCGGCAGCTCATTGGACAGCAGCCAGCCTGCAATACAAGTATGCGACTTAATCGCTTTTACAACCGAATGGATATATAACTTCGTAATCTCAACCACGTCAGAATCGGTAATGAAATTTTTTCCCCGGCACCACTCGACATCCCAGTCTTCCCCGGACATGTGCCCGACAATGAAGGTCGGCAGGGTCTGTAGTTTTTGGGATTCACATTCCTGCAGGAAAAGATGCAGCCGCTCCATCATCAGGGGATTGACTCCCTGTGGATTATCCATAAATGCCGGCATGAAAAGAAAAAGACGGCAGGAGTTCATACCCAAATCCCTCATTTGCCGGATATCAACCCGGATTTCGTCAGGATTCCATTCCGTCCACATATTCAGCGCCGATGAAGCCGGCCAGTAATTGACCCCCAATAAAAATTGTTTTTTATTATGATCTTGATTGAATATCATATTCGCCTGTCTTTAGCTACTCGTACTCTCTCTAGGCACTAATTCAACGGATATAATGCGCGATTGCGGAGCCATACGGGGATGATACACCAGCTCATACAAGAGTTTATAAGCCTCTTTGCCGATTTCCAGTTTTGGTACCCGCACCGTGGACAGTTTAGGGGAATTGAACTCCGCCGTGGGAATATCATCAAATCCAAATACGGCGACATCGTCCGGTATTCTTTTCTTCATCCTTTGAACACCGCTTATGACCCCCAACGCGGTTGTGTCGTTACAGCAAACAATCGCGTCAATTTCCGGATGCTCCGCCAGCAACTGCATGGCTCCTTTCTCGCCAATGGCACGGGAGGTTTCCACATTGGCACAATAACTGAGTTGAGCCGATCTGTCTGCGTTCAAACCATGTTTTTCCAGAGCCTCACAGTAACCGCGATAGCGCTCCTTAATGGATGGATGAAAAAATGTCCCACCCACAAAAGCGATATGTTCACGTCCCGACTTGATTAAATATTCCACCGCTCGGAAAGTGCCGTTGTAATTATCGATTTTAATGCAATTGTGGTTTTCACCGGGAATTTCATAATCGACCAGCACAAAGGGAATCCGCTGATGATCCAGATACCGGATCAGCGGTTCCGGGACTCTGCCTGCCAGAGCGACCCCATCTACGTCTTTATATTGAAGAAAGCGTGGCAGATTCTCCTTCGGATCAAAATCTTCTGTTACCGTCGTCAAAAGAATATAGTGGTCATGCTTGCGCGCTGCATATTCCATTCCCAAGAATACCTGGCTATAAAACATTTCCACTTCGGAAAAGTGACCTTCCCAAAGAATAAAACCCAGGTTGCCGGTCATCTGAGTCGCCAGTTTTCGGGCAGAGTGCAGGGGGCGATAATTCAGCTCATTGATGACATTTTGAACCTTTTTCCGCGTTTCCGGGGCGACATACCCTTTCTGGTTCAGCACCAGTGACACAGTCGAGATGGATACGCCGGCTTTCTTTGCAATATCTTTAATCGTAGCAGCCACAAATTCTCATTTGTTTTATCGAAACGTTTTAATATATTTTATCATTGGTTCTTTGTCAAGCTTTTTTATTCTGGTTTACTCGCTATTATTTCCTAACTTACCAACTCCAAAACAGGTCTTTGTAACATGAATAAAATGAACTACTTAAACGATAATATCGCCTTCGCTCCGCAAAATATTGACCCCCACCACTATCTGATTCGGAACGCCACCGGATTCAATACCTACATCCTTGGTACCTTCAATCCGGGTCTGTGCCGGCTCGCGAACGGCAATCTGCTCCTCATGGTGCGGGTGGCCGAATCCCTCAAAGAACCCATCAAAAAGGGCAAATTCTACTATATCCGCTGGTCACCGGGAGAGAAATACATTGTTGAAGATCATCCGGCATATCAGCTCGATACCACCGATCCCCGTAAATTCCGATTCCTTGAATACGACCACCTGAAAGTCTACGGTCTGACCTCTTTCTCTTGGCTGCTGCCGGTGGAGCTCAGTCACGATGGACATAAGATCATTACCATCCACTACGATAAAATTATCGAACCGCAAGCCAGTTACCAGGAATACGGAATCGAAGACCCGCGGATTACCAAAATTGGTGATCGCTACTACCTGACCTGCTGTTCCGTCAGCTCGGAAAGGCATTCCACCACGTTATATGTTTCTGAAAACGGTCTGGATTACCGGCTGCTGGGAATCATCATGGATCACCAGAATAAAGACATGATCCTTTTTCCGGAAAAAATCAACGGCAAATACTACGCTCTGACCCGTCCACTGGGAGAACTCTATTTTACCGCTGCCGCTAACTCCCTCTATCTGCCAGGCACTTCGATCAATCTTGCCGAATCACCGGACCTGCTTCATTGGAAGCCGACCGATCAGCCATTCATTAGAGCCCGCAACGGATCACTGATGTCCCTGAAACTCGGTGGCGGGGCGCCTCCGATTAAAACCCCGGATGGCTGGTTGATTCTGTTTCACGGGGTCGATAAATGCGGTCCCATCGGTTGCTATCGGACCTTCTACGCCATCGCTCAATCCGACAATCCCAAAAACATCCTTTATCTCAATGATAACCATCCTATTCTGCAAGCCAATCCGGAATTGACCCGCGGATATCAAAACCAGGCGTACATTGATAACGTTGTATTCACGACAGGAGTGTTGGCGACGGCTGACCATTTCATCGTAGCCTCTGGTGAAATTGACCTGCTCTGCAGACTGACTCAAATCCCGAAAACACTTTTTAATCCCAAATCATAGCGAGAAAAAAATGTCAGCGATCGAACTCAAAAACATCAGAAAGCAATTTGGTACCAACAAACCGGTGATTGACAACCTGTTTCTGAATGTTCAGGATGGGGAGTTCCTCGTACTGGTAGGACCTTCGGGTTGCGGAAAATCCACAACCCTGCGCATGATTGCCGGGCTGGAAGAAGTGACCGCCGGTGAAATCTATATCGCCGGCAAATTGGTCAATAACATTCCTCCTAAAGACCGGGACATCGCCATGGTCTTTCAGAACTATGCTCTTTATCCACATATGACCGTTTTTGACAACATGGCGTTCGGGCTCAAACTGCGCAAATATCCCAAAAAGGATATACAAGGGCGAGTCCGGGAAGCCGCCGATATTCTGGAAATAACCGAATTGCTGGACCGCAAACCGAAACAGCTCTCCGGGGGTCAGCGCCAACGGGTCGCCCTCGGTCGTGCCATTGTTCGCAAACCAAAGGTTTTTCTCTTTGACGAACCGCTTTCCAATCTCGATGCCAAGTTGCGGGTTCAGATGCGGACTGAGATCAAAAAGCTGCATCAACGTCTGGCAACCACCATGATCTATGTCACCCATGATCAGGTCGAAGCCATGACCATGGGCAGTCGGATTGCAGTGATGAAAACGGGTGTCATTCACCAGCTGGACACACCTATTAACATCTATAAGGAGCCTGCTGATCTTTTTGTCGCCGGTTTTATCGGTAGTCCGGCGATGAACTTTATTGCCGCAACCGTCACCAGCGACAAGCAACTCCACTCCGGTGATACCAACATCACCCTGCCGATTCCCCAGCGGGTCGCAGACCGGTTGCAAAACCAGTCCGGTTACGAGGTCGTATTGGGTATCCGCCCGGAGGATTTCAGTATCCGGCGCAACTCGAAAGGTGATTTCAGAATCCGGGCGAATCTGGAACTGGTAGAACCATTAGGAAGCGAATCGATTCTATATCTGAAACTCGGCCCTCAAAGTCTGATTTGTGTCACTAAAGAGTATCTGCCCGATACCGCCTGCAACGATCAGATCGATCTCTTCGTCGATCCTGAGCACATCCATTTTTTCCATAAAAATTCTACAAAACGCCTATAAGACCCGCCATCGGTACAAGCTACCAAATTCCGGAAGCCCGATTGACAGTGGTACCCTCAAGCCTGATTTCAGTTCCGCCGGCGCTATTTACCATGTCATCGGCGTTTCATATATTATCCATGTATATGTGGAGGGTTTTATGACATTTAAGACGAACATCACCCGGTATCATTCGACTCAGACCGTCCGACCCGGCTTGATACTGGTGTTACTACTCCTGTCGGGCTGTGCCAGTGAGACTCCCACTTTCCGGATTTATCAATATCAATTCGAACTCAACAATGAAGTGTACAGGATTCGATCCATCGATTCCGCGGATGATAACCTCTCCAGTAATGAACTGATTGCTGAGGATTTTCTGGCGGTGGACTACGACCAGGACGGTGTGTTGGACCGGATTACTGTCGGAAAAGGTAATCTTCATGAAATTCAGCAAATTTATGAACATGGGATCAATGATCTAAGCCGGAAAAACAGGATTCAGGAACGCAATCCGCAAAACCACCGTTTTATCGTCGAAAGTCAGGGCTTTCTGTTGGAGATCAAGAGCTTTCGCCCGGAAAACGCCCTGCCTTTTAATGAATTCAAGGTCCGTCGTCGATATGCAAAACAAAATCCGGTAGTTGCTGTGGCGATTGATCAAAATGCCGACGGTATACTCGATCAGCAAAGCAAGGGTACCCAAAGCCTCGCAGATTTGCAGGCTCAATACACCATGGCGATTGAAGCCGGCTTGCGTCAGGAGGCTTTGCAGAAAACCGGCTCCAGAATTCTGGTTATCCAAAAATAACCCCCGCGCTGAACTCCGGCTCTATCACCCTTTGAATCTCATTCCGGGTATCCATTCCGTACCACCACCATGATCGAAAAATTCATGGGGTATTTATAAAGACAACCAACGCAACCAACGCCCGTAAAAACCTGTACAGGTTAATCAACGAAACTTCCGAGGCTCACGAACCGATCCGGATCACCGGAAATAAGAATAATGCTACTCTCACTTCCGAAGACGATTGGCGGGCTGTGCAGGAGACACTCTATCTGATTTCGATTCCCGGTATGCGGGAGTCAATTGAAAAAGACTTTGGAACATCGGTCAGTGAATGCAGCGAGGAACTCGATTGGTGAATTGGAAACCGGTTTACACCAGACAGGCGCAAAAAGACGTTAAAAAATAAAGTCAGGCGTGACGAAAAGGAAAGAATCGTTAAAATTATCCGGATGTGGACGCATTATCAATACTGATACCCCCTGTTTCCAACGGCTCTGCCCGGACCGGTATCTCCGCCCCGATTCTCACCGTTTCACACGGGCATTACCTTCCCAGATACTCCAGACCTGTTCTTCGTCAGCCGGCTGGGTGTAGTCGGTCAGCATCGTCGTCGCCAGTACGCCGGTTGCCCATCCAAACTGCATCCACTTCTCCGGTGCCCAGCCTTTCAGAATTCCGTATAATAGTCCGCCAACAAAACCGTCGCCACCGCCAATCCGGTCCAGCACAGTAATCGGTCGCGGTTCAACGACATGCCAGTTATCGCCTTCCAGCATAATGGCACCCCAAAGATGATGGTTGGCATCCACCACTTCACGCAATGTCGTGGCAAAGACGGTCGCATTGGTATAGGTTTTTTTAACCCGCCCGATCATCTCTTTGAAGCCGTCAATTTTCCCCGCCAGGTCTTTGCCACCCGCTTCCGGACCGGCAATGCCCAGACAGAGTTGAAAATCCTCTTCATTGCCAACTAAAATATCGGAAATTCCGGCAATTTCACTGAAAATTTCCCCAAGATCACTTTCACGATTTTTCCAGAACGAAGCGCGGTAATTCAGATCGAAACTGATCCGGCAGTCATGTTTTTTCGCCATTCTTGCCAATTCGAGACAGAATTGCCCGGTTTCCGGCGATAGAGCAGCGATCAAGCCGGACAGATGAATAATTTGGGCACCTTCTTTTGCAAAAATCCTTTCCAGATCGAAATCCTTCGCATTCAGCGTCCTGCCGACTTCCCCGGCGCGGTCGTTGTGTACCCGGGGTCCGCGGGAGCCGCACCCGCTGTCGGCGATATTGAATTGGTGACGGAATCCCCAGGGTCCGCCCTGCGGAACATCCGGTCCTTCAAACTCCATCATGCGACTTCTCAGATTACTCTTGATAAATTTCGCAATCGGGCTCCCCGCCACAAACGCGGTTAGAACCTTCACCGGCAAGCCCAGATAGGATGAGATGCTCGCGACGTTGGATTCAGCACTCGTCGCCTGCATTATAAAAAGATTGCCCGATTGGACCGGTTGCTGGTCCACCGGTGTAATCCGCACGCCCATACTGGTCGGCACGATCAGTGACCATCTACATTCATTTCGAAGTGTAATACTCATCGTTATCTCCGGTTTATTATTTTCATATTCATTTTATTAATCGATACAGCCTTTCCCCCGCTTTCGGCACATACAAAATCCCGTCTTTCTCCCGATTCTGAAAATCCGCTATCCGGATTGATTGCGGATCGCAGTATCCGAGATTGATGGTGTGACAGATTTGTTTCGAAATTCCTGTAGCGAGGGTTACCTTGATCCGCGGTTTTTCAACGCCATCTACATATTCACCCGCACCCTTGACATGGGTACAGTGCGCCAGGATACCACCGGAAAAGCGGCGGTATTTTTCCCACTGCCCGGTAAAAAAATCCCGGACATGATAGCCCACCTGCCGGATAATCTCACCATGTGTGACCGATACTTCGCGAATATGCGGTGCATAGATGATCAATTCACCGCCGTCAGCCACCACCGGTTCCAGTTTGTACATGCACTTCCCGCCGGTCCAAAGGTCCTCGTACATCTCCGGTGCCCGGGACAGAACCGTTTGAAACGGAGCATCCACATACACAATATTCTCCTGCGCCGACAGGTCCGCCGCCCGGGACCAGGCTTCCTCGGGTGTACCGGCGAACATTCCGCTGAGACCGTCCTGCTTCATTACTAAAGCAAAACAGCGGCGTTCCGCCGGGATCAACTGTGCGGCAGCATCCACCACCGCCCGCACCGGCGTATGCTTGATACCGATGATTTTCTGGTTAGTAATCAGCGCCCCCAGCCAATGAAACAGATCAATGATTTCGGGACCGGAAATACCCGGGAAAAAGTATTTATTCCCACCCGAAAAGCCCACCACCTCATGGGGAAAAACCGGACCAATCACCACCAGCATTTCGTAATGCTGAATCAGACGGTTGATGGTGACCGGCACGGAGTCTGACAGCCGTCCTTCAGAGAGTGTTTCCACATCTTCCGCGGCAAGTATCCCGATCGTCATCAGCTGCTGCGGATCTTTCCAGTGGTGGTTAAAAAATCGGGCTTTGGAAAAATCCCGGTGCCGCTCTTCCCGGGTTATGCCAACCCGTTTGTAAATCTGCTCCTCTCTTAGCGGCGGATGGGTTCCCAACGCAATCAGGAAGTCAATCGTCGCGGCGCGTTCTCTCAATTGCTCGTAAATAATCCGGAAAATCCAATCAATTGGTGCGGTGCGGGAATTATCGGGAATAATAAAAAGCACCCGCCTGCCGTAAATCTGCCAGTCATTGAAGGCTTTCGTAATGATAGAACGCACTGTCTGTATGTTCAACATCTCCTACCTCGCCAACCAGCCTCCGTCAACCGCCACGGTATAGCCCTGCATGTAGTCCGAAGCGGCTGACGCCAGAAAAACCGCCACACCCTGCAGGTCTTCCGGGGTACCCCAGCGTCCCGCCGGAATACGACTGAGAATTTCCCGGCTGCGCGTCGCATCGGCACGTAGCGGCGCCGTATTGTCCGTCGCCATATAGCCGGGGGCAATGGCATTCACATTGATTCCGTAGGGCGCCAGCTCGTTCGCCATCAGGCGGGTCAATCCCATGACGGCGCTTTTTGAAGCGGTATAAGAGGGGACCCGAATGCCGCCCTGAAAGGAGAGCATCGAGGCGGTATTGATGATTTTCCCGCCGTTGCCCTTTGCAATCATCACCCTTGCCACCGCCTGACTCAGGAAAAACAGGGTTTTCTGATTAATGTTAATGACATCATCCCAATCCTTTTCGGTAAACTCCACCAGCGGCGCCCGTCGGATGATGCCAGCATTGTTCACCAGAATATCAATTTTCCCAAATTCCGCCACCGTTTTTTCCACGATGGATTTTACACTGTCAATGGAAGACAGATCGGCGTGAATTGAAACGGCGTCTCTGCCGGTTTCTTCGATGGCTTTTTTTGTATTTTCCATTTCCAGGATATCCACCAGCGCAAGATCGGCGCCCGCCTCCGCCAGACCGATGGCGATTCCCTGCCCCAGTCCGCGGCTGGCGCCGGTGACGATCGCCACCTTACCGTCCAGCCGAAATTTATCCAGTATTCCGGACATTATTCCTCCTGTAGTGTTACACGTTATAGGTTGTCGATGCGGTCTTGCCGCCGTGACCGGTCCAGTCGGTGTGAAAAAATTCACCCCGCGGCTTGTCCACCCGCTCATACGTATGAGCACCAAAATAGTCGCGCTGTGCCTGCAGGAGATTTGCCGGAAGTCGTTCGCTGCGGTAACCGTCATAATACGCCAGCGCACTGCTGAACGCCGGTACCGGAATACCCAGCGCTACCGCCTGGGCAATGACCTCCCGCCAGGCAGCCTGGTTTTCATCGATGGCGGCTTTGAAATAATCATCCAGCAACAGATTCTGCAAGCCAGGATTCTTATCATAAGCCTCCTTGATGCGCCCCAGAAACTGCGCCCGGATAATGCAGCCGCCCCGCCACATCAGAGCGATTTCACCATACTTCAGGTCCCATTTGTACTCCTCAGCCGCCGCTCTCATCAGCTGATATCCCTGCGCATAGGAGCAGATTTTCGAGGCATACAGCGCCCGCCGAATCTTCTCGATAAATGCGTTCTTTTCAGCACTAAATTTCATCCGTGGTCCGCTCAATACCTGAGCCGCGGCAACGCGCTCTTCCTTTATGGCGCTCATCGCCCGCGCCAGCACCGCCTCCACCACCGTCGGAGCCGGTACGCCCAGATTCAACGCCTCCAGGCTGGTCCAGCGTCCGGTGCCCTTCTGACCGGCTCGATCCATAATGACTTCCAGCATCGGTTTACCAGTCTCCGGGTCCTTTTTGCCCATGATCGCAGCTGTGATCTCAATCAGGTAACTGTTCAGTTCTCCCTGGTTCCACTTTTCGAAAATCGCCTGCATCTCATCATAGGTCAAACCGAGGGCATTTTTCATGATCCAGTAAGATTCGCTGATCATTTGCATATCACCATATTCAATCCCGTTATGCACCATTTTCACAAAATGCCCGGCGCCATTGTCGCCGACCCATTCGCAGCAGGGTGATCCGTCGGCTACTTTCGCCGCGATTTTCTGGAAAATCGGCTTCACATGCGACCAGGCAGCCGGCGACCCGCCCGGCATAATGGAAGGTCCGTTTAAGGCACCCTCTTCACCACCGGAAACACCGGTCCCGATGTACAGCAAGCCCTTGCTCTCTACATATTTTGTTCGCCGAATCGTATCGGAGAAGTAACTGTTGCCGCCGTCGATAATGATGTCGCCTTTTTCCAGGTGCGGCAGCAACTTTTCAATAAAATCATCCACCGGTTTGCCGGCTTTCACCAGCAGCATAATTTCCCGGGGACGTTCGAGATTCGCCACCAGCTCCTCAATGCTGTGGCACCCGACGATATTCCTGCCTTTCGCCCGGTCTGCCAAAAATCTATCGACTTTGCTCACGGTCCGGTTGAAAACCGCTACGGAAAAGCCGTTACGCTCCATATTGAGCACCAGGTTTTCACCCATGACCGCCAGTCCGATTAAACCAATATGACACTGCTTCACGGTATCCATCCTCCTTTACTCCGTTAAACACCACAATATGCGGAAAAACCGCCGTCAATCGGCAGCACGATTCCGGTCACGAACTGCGAATCCTCAGACAACAGCCAGAGCAGCGCCCCCAGCAGGTCCTCCGGATTCCCGAATCGCCTCATCGGTGTATGATCAATGATCTTTTGACCCCGCCCGGTCAATTTCCCGGTCTCTTTATCAACCAGCAAAAACTCATTCTGTTTAGTCAGGAAAAAGCCCGGGGCAAGGGCATTCACCCGGATATTCGGCGAGTACTCCTGCGCCATATAGACCGCCAGCCACTGGGTAAAATTGCTCACCGCCGCTTTCGCCGCCGAATAGCCGACCACCCGGGTCAATGGACGAAAAGCGCTCATGGAAGAAACGTTCAGAATTACTCCCTGCTGATGCTCTGCCATGAGTTTCCCTACCACCTGGCTCGGCAAAATCGTACCCAGCAGGTTCAGATCGGTCACGAACTTTAACGCCTCGGCAGGCAGATCAAAAAAAGGAACCTCAGCGCTGCTGCTGGCATCGGGATGATTGCCGCCCGCCGCATTAACCAGCAAATCCACCGCTCCAAAATGCTTCACTACATCATTGACCGCCGCCTGGACCGAGTCCTTCTCTAGAACGTTGGTTTTGAGCGGCAAAAAGCGATCACCGTATTCGCCATAGCCGTCGCTTTTATCCGCATTCAAATCCAGAATCGCCACATTGGCGCCGCAATCCAGCAGCGCCTTTGTAAAACCGGAGCCCAGCACCCCCGCACCGCCGGTGACGACGGCACATTTATTTTGAAAATTATATCTTTCAGTAATTTTCTGACTCATTCCAACTCCTCGTTTAATTTGATTTTTAACTCATATTAATATCCCAACGCCCGCGGTATCAGCATCGTGATCTCCGGTATATAGGTGATCAACATCAGCGCAATAAACATCGCCAGAAAGAGCGGCAGAAGCGGTCGAATCACCTTGTCGATCCGGCAATTGGCAATCCCGCAGCCGATAAACAGCACCGATCCCACCGGCGGGGTACAGAGCCCCACACAGAGATTCAGCACCATCATAATGCCGAAATGGATCGGATGAATGCCCAGCTGTGTAACCACCGGCAGGAATATCGGCGTAAAAATCAGCACCGCCGGCGTCATATCCATAAAGGTTCCCACCAGCAGAAGAATCAAATTGATAATCAATAAAATAATAATTTTACTGTCGGTCAATGCAATCAGCGCCGCGCTGATATTCTGGGGAATATTTTCGTAAGACATAATCCAGGACATGCTCATGGAGGTACCGATCAGCAACATCACAATCGCCGTCGTCCCCACCGTAGAGAGCAAAATTGACGGTATCTGTTTCCACTTCACCTCCTTATAAATCAGGACCGACAGCACAAAGGTATAAAGCACGGCAATCGCCGAGGCCTCGGTGGCTGTAAAGAATCCGGCGATAATTCCGCCGATGACAATCACAATCAACAGCAGACTCGGAATTGCAGCGAGAAAATATTTCACCGCCTGCAGCAATCCGATCCTGGGCACCGTCGGGTAATTGCGTTTTTTGGAAATCAACCCGGCTACTACCATCAGCGTCAGCCCCACCAATATTCCGGGCAGATACCCCGCAACGAAGAGAGCCGCAATGGATACACCGCCGCTTGCCAGTGAGTAAACGATCAGGATATTACTGGGAGGAATGATCAGCCCCGTGGTAGAGCTGGTGATATTCACCGCCGCACTGAAATTTTCATCATAGCCCTCTTTTTTCATCATCGGAACCATAAAACCGCCGATCGCCGCCGCCGCTGCCGCCGCCGAACCGGAAATTGCTCCGAAAAACATCGCCGCAATGATGTTCACAAAAGCCAGACCTCCCGGCAGACGCCCCACCAGGACCTTGGCAAAATTGATCAGACGCCGGGCAATGCCCCCGTGATTCATCAATTGCCCCGACAGGACAAAGAAGGGAATCGCCAGCAGCGCAAAACTGTCCAGTCCCGTCGCCATGCGCTGAGCCACCGTGGTCAGCGCCGGCAGCGAATGAATGCTCAGCAGCATGGTGCAGATCGTGGCGACACCGATGCTGAAGGAAATTGGTGTGCCGATAACAAGGAGAAAAACAAATACACCCGCCAGTACCAAAATGTCAATTGCTGCCATCATTACCCTCCGCTCCTGCTATAGCCTGGACACCGCCGCGCAAATAGTCGCTGAAGAGCATCACGGCGTAAAACATGATGAGTACCCCGCTGATCGGTACGACCGCATAGACATATCCCAGTTTGATCTGCAGTGCCGCCGAGGTCTGATTGAGAGCGAGCGTAATGGTCACTAGGCGCAGCCCGCCGATTACCATTACAAATAAAGCAAACAGAAATACCACAACCTGAATAAAAAGCCCAACAAACCTTTGCAGATCGGGTTTCATCTTCAGGGTAAAATAATCAATCGCCAGGTGCATTTTCTGACCGGACGCCCAAGCGGCGCCAAGCATACCGACCCAGATCAGTAAAAACCGCGCCAGCTCTTCCGTATAGGAGCTGGGATGCTTCAGGATAAACCGCGTCAACACCTGCCAGAGGACATTCAACACGCTGAACGCCATCAAACCGATCAAAATCCGGCTTAACCAGCGGTCAACAAATATTTTAATTCGGTTTCCCATCACTCTCCGTCCTTATTTTTTGAATTAATTCATAGAGCTCCGGCTGATCACGGTAACGTTCATAAATAGGCGCTACCTTTTCGGCAAATGCTCTCTTGTCGGGATAGTAGACTTTTACCCCACTTTTCTGAACCTCCTGAAGGGCAAATTCACAAGCCTCCTTCCAGAGCTGCTTCTGATACTGTGCCGATTCATCCGCCGCCTCCTGCAGCCACTGCTGCTCCTGCGGCGTCAGGTCGTTCCAGATAATTGTACTGATCAGCAGCACATCCGGTACGGAGGTATGTTCATCCAGAGAGTAATGTTTGCATACTTCGTAATGCCGCGACAGGTGATAGGAAGGGGGATTGTTCTCCGCTGCATCCACGACCCCCTGCTGCAATGCCGTGTACAGCTCGCCCCAGGCGATCGGTGTCGCCGAGCCGCCCATCTGCTGGATCATCGCCACCGCCGTGGGGCTGTTCATGGTACGCACCTTCAAACCGGCTAAATCAGCAGGTGTTAATATCGGTTTGTCTTTGGAATAAAAACTGCGGCTGCCGGCGTCATAATAGCAGAGCCCCCGCAGCCAGTACTGCTCACTGCTCAGTAAAATCTGCTTTCCGACTTCACCCTCCAGCACGCAAAAGCGGTGCTCTTCATCCCGAAACAGATAGGGCAAACCGAATACTTTGTGAACCGGCACAAAGCCCTCAATAACACCCGACGAGACCTTGGTAATTCCCAGGCTGCCGATTTGCAACAGCTCCACCAGCTCCCGCTCGGTACCCAATTGCTGACTGGGATAGATATCAATGCGCAACCGACCGTCGGATTTCTCTTTTACCCGGTCAGCCATGAAGACCATTGCCTTATGGACCGGATGATCGGCATTCAGCGCATGTCCGAGTTTGATTACCTTTGTGCGGCTGTCCCGGCTGCAGGCAGGCAGCAGGATCAGCATCAACCCAAGAACAAAGCCAGGTAAAAAATACTTTTTCATAGATTACTCATTCCATCGTCGCTCTGGTTCATTGTTTACGATACATTTCCCTGGAGAGTCCGTATGCCAGGGCATAATTCATTTTTTGGGCATCCGCCATATCGATAATATGCTTCGCCACCAGACCCGCCAGATAGTTACTGTCGATACGGCGCGCCAGATCGTGACGGGCAGGAATGGAGGGAAACGCCCGGGTATCATCAATAAATCCGATCATATTGTAGACGCCGGCGGTCTCCAGTGTCCGTTCCCGAAATCGAATCATCCCCTGAACGCTGTCGTGAAACCACCAGGCTGGACCCAGTCGCAGCGCCGGATAATGCCCCGCCAGCGGCGCCAGTTCCCGGGAATAGGTGGATTCATCAAGAGTAAAGAGAATCAGGTGAAAATTACGTTCACTGCCGTAAGCATTCAGTAACGGTTTCAGATTCACCGTAAATTCCGAAGCGATCGGTATGTCGGCGCCCTTATCGGGACCGAATTTCTTAAAAATCCGTTCGTTGTGATTGCGCAATGCCCCGGCATGCAGATGCATGATCAATCCGTCATCGCAGCTCATCCGCGCCATCTCCATCAGCATATGCGCTGTAAAGATCCGCGCATCGTCGACAGAAACATTTCCCTTCAGCGCCTTCTGAAAAATGCGGTCGGCTTCTTCATCGGAAAGGCGCAGCGTCAGTGCCTCCTTAACACCGTGATCCGTGGAGACCGCCCCCATAGACTTGAAAAAGGCGCGCCGATCCTCCAGCGCCCGGATCAGCTGCCGGTAACTGGTAATCCAGATTCCGCTGGCTTTGGATAGTTTCTCGATATTAGCCTGCCAGTCCTCCCGACTGATATCGGTCACGCCGTCCGGTCGGAAACAGGGTACGATTTCTCCGTCCCAATCGGAATCTTTGATCTGCCGGTGATAACTCAGCGAATCCCAGGGATTGTCCGTGGTAGTCAGCACCTCCAGATTGAAGCGGTCGTACAGCGCCCGGGGCAGATACTCCGGCGTCGCTAATTTCGCCTGAATCCGATCGAATATGTCATCGGCATTCGTACCGTTGAGCTTTTCCTGAATACCAAACAGCTCACGCAGTTCATGATTCAGCCAGATGCCGCTGGGGGTTCCGGCAAAGAGATAATAATTTTCCGCAAAAATCCGCCAGACCTTGCGCCGGTCGGTCTCGTCCACCGATCCATCCCGTCGCGGAATCCCCAGTGACTCCAGCGCAATACCTTGCGAATAGAGCATTCGGAAGATATAATGATCGGGGATAATAAAGAGCTCTGCCGGGTCCGGAAAGGGTTGATTCCCGGCAAACAGTTTCGGGTCCACATGACCGTGCGGGCTGATCAGCGGCAGGTCTCTCACCTCGGCATACAACTCACGTGCAATTTTGCGAACATTTTCATCGGCATCAAAAAAACGATCAGGATTCATCATTTTTCTCCCTGGCTACGACTGCTTTTAAAAATTCCATAAATGGTTCGTCGAATTCCGCCCGTTTCAAGGCGTATTCCACCGTGGTTTTCAGATAATCCAGCTTGTTGCCGATATCATGGCGCCGTCCCTCAAAGCGATAAGCGTAGATGTTCTCCCGTTTCAACAGAATTTGCAAGGCATCGGTGAGCTGAATCTCATCATTGACACCGGGTGGCAGGTCATCCAGAATCGAATACACCTCCGGCGTCAGAATGTAGCGCCCCGCTACCGCCAGATTAGAAGGGCTGTCGGCGGGCTTCGGCTTCTCCACAATGCCGGTCAGCTGATAGGTGCGCTCGTCAATTGCCTTACCGGCGATAATTCCGTAACGACCAACCTTTTCCGGCGCCACCTCCTCCACGGCAATCACACTTTGACAAAACTGGTTGTAGACATCAATCAGCTGCTGGGTAACGGGAATAACCGAATCGATAATCGTGTCGCCCAGCATCACTACAAAGGGTTCATCACCGGTGTGCTGACGGGCATAGGAGATGGCATCGCCGAGCCCCTTCAGCTCCTTCTGCCGGATGAAGTGAATATTCGCCATTTCACCCAGACGACTGACCTCGTAAAATTGCTCCGTCTTGCCCTTCTGATTTAACAATAATTCCAGCTCCGGGCTGCGATCAAAATGATCCTCAATCGCCCGTTTTCCTTTTCCTGAAATAATCAGAATATCCTCAATGCCGGCATCTATCGCCTCCTGAACCACATACTGGATCGTCGGTGTATCAATGATCGGCAACATCTCCTTGGGTTGCGCTTTGGTGACCGGTAAAAACCGGGTGCCCAATCCCGCCGCCGGTATAACTGCTTTCCGAACCATGTTTATCTTCTCCTATAGAATAAACGGTTTAATGACCCGCGCATCAATTCGCTTCAGCCCCAAAATCAGCCGGTTCAGCATGGCGTCATCCCTGTACGTTCCAATAATGGATCCGCCGGAACCGGCGAATTTTGCCGAAGCACCACATGCCCGTGCCGTCTCCACCAGTTCCAGATTGGATGCATTGATCGGCATAATCGAACGCCGCAGATCGAAATTCCGGTTCAGCAGCTCAAAGAGCTCCTCCGTCCGACCCGATTCAAGCGCCGCACGACCGGCTTCCGCCAGACCGGCGATCTCATCCAGAGCCCTCAGAACCGCCGGGTCTTTCTGTTCATACTTAAGTCGGATGATATTCAGTACCTTTCCGGATACTTTGCTTAGACGGGTCTTGTAAGCGATGTACAGCCTGGGCAGTTTTTCGACATCGATTTTCTGATAGATGCCATGCTGTTTTTTTTTCATCTGCTCCCGGTTAAAATCCATATAGACGCAGCCTTCGTAGACCTGAACCACCCGGTCCTGCAGCCCGGCATTAATGCCCAGCTGCTCCGTCTCCGCCCGCAGTATAAGCGTCGGCAGAAAGGCTTTCGGAATACGGACATTGAAAAAGCGCAGCAGCGCCTTCATGGTCGCCGTCACAATAGCACTGGAGCCAGCCAGTCCTACCTGCCGCGGGATACTGGAATGAAACTGCAGGGTGAAATTTTTATTCTCCAGGGCAATGTCCTGCTCCCGGCAATATTCGGCAAAGGTGACAATCGCCGCCTTGATCAGGCGCTCGCCACCATAGTAGCCTAAGGCGGTCGTCTGCTCCAACAGCTCGT
Organism: Fidelibacterota bacterium; assembly: GCA_049975265.1. GTDB lineage: Bacteria > Fidelibacterota > UBA2242 > UBA2242 > UBA2242 > B118-G9. The sequence goes on along the minus strand of JBNGDF010000008.1, from coordinate 75,525 downwards.
TCAGGTTCCGGTACCGCGGCGCTTCACTGACGGCTGCCTGGATGCAGAGCGACGGCGACTCCCAGAGCTGGATATGCGCCCCGAAATTGCGGACAATTACGGAGATGGTCTTCCCGAAATAGCCGTCCGAGGGATTACCCAGTAATCCGGCGCGGGCATAGGCACGTTCTTCAATGATCATAAATTCCCGTCTCCACTGCTATCGGATTTCGTCAATGTTGACATGATCCATATCGTCAAACTCCTGATTTTCACCCCCCATGCCCCAGATAAAACCGTAATTGCCGGAACCGGCGCCGGCGTGAATTGACCAGCTGGGTGACAGCACCGCCTCCCTGTTTCTCATCACCAGATGCCGTGTCTCTGACGGCAAACCCATCATGTGAAAGACACGCTCATCCGCACCGAGACCAAAATAGAGGTAAATCTCAGTCCGTCGGGCATGGGTATGCGGCGGGAAGGTATTCCAGACACTGCCCTCAGCAAGCAATGTCAAACCCATCACCAGTTGACAGCTCTCCGCCACGCCGGGGCGAATGTATTGATAGATAATCCGCTCATTCGATGTTTTCAGCCCTCCCAGCGCCACCTGATTCGCTTCCGCTTTGTGAATCAGTTTCGTCGGATAATCGCGGTGCGCCGGATAACTGAGCAGGTAAAATTCCGCCGGATTTTTCGAGTCGTCACTCATAAAGTGTATCTGCTTCGCACCGCGACCGATGTAGAGACAATCGAGCTTTGACAAATGATATGATTCACCGTCAACCGTCACCGTTCCCGTTGCGCCGATATTGATTACCCCTGCTTCCCGGCGCTGTGCAAAATAATCACTCGCCAGCTCTTTCCCTCCGGGCAGCTCCAGCGGTTCAACAGTGGGAACGACACCCGCCACTACTGCCCGCTCTGTGTCGCTGTAGAGCATTTCCAGTTTGCCTGCTTGAAAAAGATTCTCCACCAGAAAGGTCTCCCGCAGCTCCTTTGTCGTCATGCGGGGAAAACGTTGCGGGTCTGCTAAATATCGTACCTTCATTGCAACTCCTTTATTAATACATCACCTTAACGGGGTTGTTCAATTCCATGACTGTTTGCCCCAGATAATCGGTAAATTCCCCTTCGCTTTTGATTCCGTTGGGCTCGGCTTCCCAGGCAGCGGCAAAATAGTACGTCAGACGACTGTCTGTCGGTTTCAGGACGACCAGATAATTGAGCTCATCTTCGGTAATCTCGATTAAATCCGCTTCCCGATAAAAAATTGCCGTGCCCAGATTGTCTCCCATCAGGCTCTGCCTGCCCCACAGCGCAATGTAGTTCCAGCCGGAGGAATTGTCGTGCAGTACTCCTTCGATGTAAGAACAACCCTCCGTTTTGACCAAACCGGTGACGAGATTTTCCAAACCGTTATGAATGCAGAGTTTGTGCCGGGTCAGCCGGGTTCCGGCGTGAATTGCCAAATGAGATTCCAGATGGAGCTTGTGTTGATCCAGCTGCCATCCGTAATAATCGGTCTGAACCTCCGCCCAAACGGGACCGTCGGTAACAATCCGGACCCGCGTACTGTCGGTCTGATTGACCTGGCAAACCTTACCATCAATAAAAGTGCCCACCGAACCGATTCCCAGCGATTCACCTACTTTAAAGATATCGGCGCCCCACTCCGAGAGTTCATGATAGGAATCCAGCCCGTCCAGACCTACCTCGGGCAGCACTATCCGGGTCACTCTCTTTCCGAAAATGTCAATCCGGTTGCGCTCATCCAGATAATAGCGATAGCCGACCCGGTCGGACTCCCAGCCCGGTCCTTCATAGCGATAATAGTTATCGTGAATCGCGTGTTCCGGCGGAATAACTTCGTCGGTCACCTTCTCGAAAGTGCCGCCGACGTAGAGACTTCCCTCGAAACGACCACCGGTTTTACGGGACAGTTCGGCGTGCGCACGCTGCGGATAGTGAGGAACATCCCTGACCACCCGGAGTGTCAGTGACTTCTCCTCCATCGGCTCCAAATCGACCACCAGATACAATTCATTCCCAAATTCTTGCACCGGGATATCTTCATGCCCGGCTTCAACGACAACCGGTTTATCCGTTAATCCCGGTTGAGATAATTTTTCGAGATCAATGGCAACCAGCGCATCCTGACGCTGCAGATTCGTTGTGTTCTTTATCCGTACCGTGACCATTTTCTGTGTCGGGCTGCAGGCAAATAATCCAACGATAAGGATTGAAACCAGACCATGTTTATACATCGCATCACCCTCCAAATTTTATCCTGATTTATTTCTCTTCTGCATACCACAGGATTCTCTGATCACCAGCGTGGGTTTCAGAATCTGACGCATTCTGACCGGCTGATTATTGATTTTGGCAAGTAACGTCTTCACCGCCAGTAGCCCGATCTCATCGGTAGGCTGGTGAATGGTTGTCAGCGGGACCGGTGCCGTGACACCCCGCTTGATATCGTCAAAGCCGACGATTGCCACATCTTCGGGAACCTTCCGTCCGGCATCCAGCACGGCTCTCTGAAATCCCAGCGCCGCCAAATCATTGTAAACAAAAAGCGCTTCCGCCCGGCTCATCTGTCGCAAATACTGTTCACCGATCTCATACCCCGATTGATAATCGTATGCCTCGCCGCAATGCTGCAAACGGTAAATATCCTCCGGTTGATAATTCAATCCATGGTCGGCAAGCGCTTTCCGATACCCCTCGAAGCGCAGTTCCCCTACCCGGTTGCCCGGCTCGCCGTTGATATAACCGATGCGCCGGTAGCCACACTGGATCAGATGTTCCGTGGCAATGTAGCCGCCGGTCTCATGATCCGTACCGATAAAACAGATGTCCTCATCGTCAATGTATGAGACCACCACCACCGGATAGTTATCATGGCTAAGCTGGCGGATCAGCGGCGTGGCAGAATAGTGGTGACTCATGGAGGCGATGATGATTCCGCTGACCCCCAGATTCAGAAAGTGCCGCAGCTGCTCGTCCTCGATGTCGGAACGATCGGTGGAGTTCGCCAAAAGAAGATTGTAGCGGTTATCCGAAACCGTCCGCTCCACACTCGTCAGAATTCGCGAAAAGAACGGGCTGTTCAAATCTCTGAGCACAAAACCGATGGTCTGGGTTTTGGAAAAATCCACCCGTTTCCGGGGAGCCGCCACATAGATGCCCTTGCCGACGCGGCTGAAAAGGACGCCCTCGCGAATCAGCTCCGCCACCGCCTTTTTGACGGTAATAGGACTGACGTTATAGATTTTGGTCAGCTCCTGCTGCGATCCGATCCGGTCGCCGGCAACCAGTTCGCCGGAGATAATTCTGGTGCGGATATCGGCAGCAACTTGTCGGTAGAGTGGTTCCGGATTGTTCAGATCAATCATGGTTTTTCTAAAGTGTGATTTCACATGTTAACTTGCCAAGCATACCTGGTATACCAAGTTTACAAAAACGCCCGGGCAGATGCAATCACTTTTCATCGTCTCACAGCACTTTTTTTGTGAATCAGTACGTCGCAAACAGGTCAACCGAAGGAGTTACGGTGCGGCTCTGTCATCCCTATTTCTGAATAACCGCCTGAGACGGAACCCCATTTCCCAACACAACCGGATTTTTAACATGCTGAAAATTATTGCCGGTGACAACAATATTATTGGATTTATCTCCATTGACCGACAGATATTTTTCGGTACCCGGCAATGGATTGGCGCCGTGAATATAGGCATTGCGGACATTTTCCAGATGAACCACCGGCGCTCCGTTTTTCAGATATTGTGTCTTCACACCGTTCATTTCCAGATTGTTCACGTCTGATCCCATAAAAGCCGGTCCGGTTTCGGCGTTGATCGTGACATGGTGAAATTCGATATCATCGACATTCCTGAATTCAAATCCCCTGCGGGCGTCCATATTAATATTTGTAAAGGTTACATCCTGAATGGACATTTCATCCAGTCCCAGCAGATTGGCGGCTTGTCTGGTCTGGCTGGCGGTGACATTGCTGATATGGATATTCCGAAAACGGGGCGTTCGCTCGGAGACCGGTTCGGGCTCGGTTTTCTGATACTCCATATTCATTTTAATTGCCTCCAGCTGAATATTTTTCATGACGATGTTGGAAACCCGGATTTCCTCGACGATACCACCGCGTCCCCGCATCGACTTGATCCGGATACCCCGGTCGGTTCCGTCAAATATGCAGTTCGAAATCGTCACCTTACGCACATCGGCTGACATCTCACTGCCGATCACCACCCCGCCATGTCCGTTCAGCATGGTGCAATTGGTAATGGTAATATTTTCCGCCGGACGTCCAATCCGGTGACCGTCCTCATCACGCCCCGATTTGAGGGTAATACAATCATCACCCACGGAGATATGACAATTGGAAATATGAACATTGGTACAGGAGCCGGGATTGATTCCGTCGGTATTATAGGAATCCGCCGGATTTTTGATGGTAATTCCGGTAATCGTCACATTATCGCAGAGTTCCGGATTCACGGTCCAGAATGGTGAATTGATGATGGTAACATCTTTGATCTGGACATTTTTACAATCATAAAACTGAATAAAGGGCGGGCGCAGAAAATTATTGTTATCCCACATCCAGGTATCGGGTTGGAGAGTATTTTTGTTCGCTTCCCGGTGCATTTCTTGCCACCTGGAGTGGGTTCGTACCTCTCCATACTCTTTGTACTCCTTTCTCAGATTTCCATAGAACTCCCACCAGACTTCTCCCTGTCCGTCCAGCAATCCGCGTCCCTCGATGGTGACATTCTCGAGTTGGTACCCGTAAAACAGAGGCGAAAAATTCATTCCGGTAGTACCTTCCCAGCGTGAAATCACCATTGGTAAATAATCATCGAAATCTTTACTGAACTTCAGTACGGCGCCGGCGTCGACATGAATTGTGACATTGCTCTTGAGGTGAATCGGACCCGTCAGATAGGTTCCCGCTGGAAAGTGGACCGTTCCGCCTCCCGCGGCGGCGGTAGCGTCGATGGCTCTTTTAATCGCTTCGGTATTTTTCGTTACTCCGTCGGCTATCGCTCCGAAGTCGCACACATTGAAATAGGGCGGAGTCGAACTGCTGCATGCCTGAAGTAACAGAACCAGAATTCCTGCCAATGTCATCCGGATTCCTTTTTGAATTACTCTCTCTTTCATCACATGTCTCCTATCGTTCACATCTCAATTTTCTCACACACTCCCGCAATCAGCCTGCTCATTTACTATTATTGTTCCGGCATGTGTTTCCCGGCTACATAACGGGCGTTCCAGCGGGGATAATCGTTTTCCAGAAGCTCCTGCGGCCAGTAACCCAGCCAGCCGTACTTGACTCGTCTTTCCAGCGATATGTCCGCCAGATGAAAGTACATCTTGCCGTCGCGATCACTGAAAAAGGGTCGGTTTGTCCCAATCTGGTAAAACCGCGCCCAGATCGGCGGCGCACCCGGGTCCGGCACCACCACCTTGTCATATCCGGTGGGACTCCGGTGATTCGGCACGATTTTTCGCCGGATTCCTTCAATTTTCACCATCTGTAACCAATCAACGGCGCTTTCGACAGCCTCAATGACTTGCTGCGACGGATTCTCGATTCCCATCAGGAAACGGATAATTCCGACGGTCTCTTTTCCGCTTAGTGAGGGCAGCTCGTACGCCCGTCCCCGCGCCGGTTTCAGCGTCGCGACATCATGTTGAGCGCACCAGGCAGTCAATTCTCCGTTGACAACCACCTGGGTCTTGAGAATACATTCAATGCCTTTGGCAACCGCTTTTTGCGCCATCGAACGCCGCTTTTCATCGACAAACCGGTACTCACTCCGCCCGGCGGCAATATCCCGCAGCAGACGCATGACGCCAACCATCGCATCATCGTTGTAAGTGATGTGGGAATAGTACCCCTTACGCAGCGGATAATACTGCGGCCAGCCACCGTTTTCATACTGCGCCTTCAACAGATAATCCAGACCTTTTAAAAACGCCAGACAGTAGCGCTTATCCTTCGTCGGAGCGTAGACTTTCGCCAGATAACGCATCTGGGTATAGGTGGCACCATTGTCAATCGTCGCCAGCGGTTCGTCGGTATAGTCCCGCAGCTCCTTTTTCTGGACAGCACTGAGGAGCTCGGTATAGTCAATATTTTTCGGCCAGCCACCGGAGCTGCGTTGATATAGCAATACATTTTCGGCAATCCGGATCGCTTCCGGTGAAGCATACCAATCCGCTTCATGCGCCAGAAGGTCTGCCCACAATTCCGACTGAGTGGTCTGTTCTGTTGTCCGGTACTCATAATTCTGGGAATTCAGCGGCTCATTCGGGACAAACATAAGAAGAGCGACCAGCGGCAGAACGATTGTCCGGCTCACCATATTAAGTATTTTAAAAACGCGCTGAATCACTGGCTCTCTCTGTTTAAATCTTCAATCTGAAATCCACCGGACGCGGTTTCACCGCCGCCACCGTGCCGGTCAATTGACCATTACTTATCTGTAACGGCGCTTTCAAATCTTCTCTTTTAAGCGGCGTAGCACTGTCGAAACGTATTGTATCCGATCCGCCACCGGAATGGTAAATAAGCGATATTCCGGTCGCTGTGTGTAATTTCGGACAGCCGCTGACGCTGACAATTTCACTAAATTGAAAGATTACCCGATTTCCCTGGATCGTATAATTCCGGACCACCGGACCCGCCGGCGATTCCGGGTCCCAGTCTCCGGCGAATGTCCAGGCAGCAGTCAGATCGGCGGCTTCGGGCGAACCGTCGGCTTCCTGTAAATTATCCGCAAACCAGTCATAATCACCACCTTGCCGTTGGCAATTATAAAAATGGTAGCGGGCACCCCAATTAAAAGGTCGGTTGCGTTCCGGTGCATCCGGATAGAAAACATAATAGATCGGCACATCGCTCAGCGCTTCTGAGAATTGACAGTTCACCAGATAAAACTGGGCTTCGTAATGATGCCGCCCCAGTTTGAAACCCGAAACACCGTCAAATTTCGAATTCACAATGACAAATTTCTGATCGCGGCAGTAGCCCCCGGCATGCCAGAGCGCGGCGGTCGGTTTATGTTCATACAGTTGACAATCGCACATAAAGCACCAGCCTCTGGGACAGACAAAATCCACTGCGCCGCTGATGCTGCAATCCGCTAGATAGTATTTTCCCTCTTTATAATTCCAGAGGGCAATGGTATCACCTCCGCGGCTGTGGACATTACAATGCTGAATGATTGTCCGCGTACCGGTGCCGTATATCACAAAGGCATGGGGTCCGATCTCCGGCTGCGTATTTTCGATGGTAACATTTTCTAAGATCACATCATCAGCATGGATATTGACCACCGCCGGCCCGATGGCGTCTTTATCTTTCTCCCAATCCAAACGCAATTGCGCATAGCGAATGATCGTCTCCGCCCGGCTCTCGCCACTCAAGGTAATGTAATCACAGTCAATCCTGATCTTTTCGGTGTAGACGCCTTTCTTAAGAAAGATTGTTGTTCGCTCATAATTAAAAACGGGCAGTGATTGAATGGCTTCCGTTACTGTTTCGAAATCTCCCTGACCGTTTTGATCAACCCAAATATCCGCCGTACAGCGGGCGATAAGCGGTACTGTATTCAGCAGCAGTAAGATGCCTGCTAAAACGCTATTCAATCCGATCTGCCGAAATTTTTTTCTCATTTCAACAACATCATTTTACGGGTTTTCACCTGATTGCCCACCTGCAGCCGGTAGAGATACATCCCGCTGGGCATCTCCGAGGCATCAAAGGGCACCATATAGGAGCCGGCTGATTGGGCTTCGGCAACCAGACATTGAACAACCTGACCGGTTAAATTGTAGACCGTCAAATTTACAAAATCGTCTTTCGGCAACATATATTCGACTTGGGTCACCGGGTTAAAGGGATTGGGATAATTCTGCGACAGGGTAAAATGTTCTGCCTGCCGACCCGGATTGCCAATGGTTGCCACCGGTATTTGCGCATCCAGTTTACCGCTGCCAGCCAGCGCCGGTATCAAGACCGGCAGCAGCGTCGGATCATCGGGCTGATAGTCGTAATAACCTCCGGGATCGAAATCATAATTCCCGAGATACTCAACGATAGGTCCCGAGTCCACCGCATAATTGGCAACCGCCATGGCATATCCGGCGGGATTACCGCTGAGCGTTCCGTAGTCGTCATTGACCTGGGAAATCAGTACGGGAATCGGCACGCTCTCAAAATAATTCGCCTCCACCAATACATGAGCATAGCAGGTCACCCCGACACCATATGACATAATATTGGCAGAATTGTCATAAAAATTATTGAAAACATGGATTTCACCGAAACGGGTACGCGGATTCCGGGACACGGTATTTTCCCACCAGTTGTGGTGATAGGTAATTTTCAATCTGCCGATATCTTCGTCGCCGTTATTTTCCGAGTGCCCGATCAGGTTCGATTTGCGGTGATTGTAAAAATGACACCAGGATACGGTAATATAGCTGGCGCCGTGTTTGATATCCAGCAAGCCGTCGTGGCGATCGCCACCGGGATCGTTATCCGGTGAATCGGAAAAGGTGCAGTGATCAATCCAGATATGATGTGACAACGGATCGGTAATGTTGATGCAGTCGTCGGGTGCATTGCGAAACTCAATATTGCGGATAACGATATTGTGGCTGCGGAACAGATTCAGACCGAAACCTTCAATCTGGGCATCCGATCCCTCGCCGATAAGGGAAACATCGTAATTTTCCTTGAAATCCATCATCGCTTTTTCGGTCCAGGTCAATTTACCCCGCACCATAATCACCAGCGGCGGATGATTCTGGTCAAACCGTGCATCCCGCCGGGAATCGAGAATCTGAAACAGCTCCGCCCCGGTTGTCACGACAACGGTATCGCCCCTGGCTCCGCCATAGGTCCCGTTTTGACCCAGCGTATCTACCGCGGCAAAACCGACCGGACTTTCCTCGCATTGATAAGCGGTGTCGAAATCCGCAATAAACAGTGCGGTGATCCGCAGGTTGGAATTCATTATGAAATCAAAGGGATTATCTGTGCTGCTGGTATCGCCCCGCCATTCCCGGAAACTCCAGCCGGAATCCGGGCGGGCGAATATTTCAACTTGCATTCCCTCGGGGAAAATGGTATCCGGGGGCGCGATCTCAACGCTGCCGGAACCGATAACGTTGAGATCCAGGCTGTAAAGCACCACCCCCGGTGTGCCGGTTACATCGATCCGATCGATGTTTGGACCGCCGTCACCGGAGGCGCTGGTAAAGCGTATTCTGTTCGTCCCCGCAACCAAAGTCAGTCTAACGGAATCCAGAGCCCAATTTGTCCAGGCGCCGGTGGGATTGAAATCCGGCATCTCAGCCAATCCGACGGAATCAATAGCAATCTCCATCGGGCGTGCACTGACGGCACCGTTGGCGTACCGGATATAGACCGTTTGAGTATCCGTGTCTGCCATAAAAACGGTGAACTCGATGTAGCTGCCGGTTTCATTGTCAAAATTGACATAGCCGTTTCCGGAGAAACCGGCATGTTCTGTTTCGATTTTCGCATGGTAGAAAATGGCGTTTTCCGCCTGATACGTTTTCAGATCCTGGGCTGGCAAAGCAGCATTGGACAGAATCAGTAATACCACCGCGAAAACCGTATTCATATTACACCGGCGCCTGGACATAAATTGAGTCACCGTATTGTTCACCTTTATCAATACCACTGGATTCCGTTGTTCAGCATTACTTCAGTAAGACCATTTTCTTTGTCTGAATGAAGTTGTCAGCCTGCATGTTGTAGAAGTAGATACCGCTGGCTAAACGATTGGCGTCGAGTGTCAGAGAATACCGACCCGCCGGCTGTTCTTTGTTCACCATCGTCAGCACCTCTTTGCCAAGCATATCGTAGAGTTTGATGACGACTTTGCTCTGACGCGGTACTTCATACTGAATGACCGTAGTTGGATTGAAGGGATTCGGATAGTTCTGGGACAGTTTGAAGGCTTTGGGCAGAACCGCAACATCTTCAACTGCGTCCGGAACATCCACGTAGAGTCCTTCCGGAATCGGGACCCCTTCACCAGGTGCATAGGCACCGGAGATATCCATTATCATCCAATCGAGTAACCCGCCAACCGTACCGGAGCCGCGATCACCAAATTTGAAATAGTGATCCGACGTTCCGTCGCTGGTTTTGCCGGTCATGATCGGTACCGGGTCTTCATCGAGATACACGGCTGTTGAATCGCCATATACGGCAACCCGATAGGTGTGCCAATCCAGAAAACTGAATTCCGGGAAGATCTCCACATCTGCTTTTTCCAGTAGTAACCGTCCAATGGGCGGATAGAATCGCAGGTCTTCACGGGCGTTGGCATTGTCCAGTCGCCACTGGAAGGTGAAGTTCTGATCGTAACCGTCCAGTGCCCTGGTTCTGAAAATCAGCGTAAACTCGGTCCCTTTCCAGTATTCATTGAAGTACGACCGGTACATCCGTTTTTCACCATATTGACCGGGCTGCTCGTACTGGAACAGCTTATTGCCGGAGATATCCGGATCATCAACGATCACCTCCACCATATCTGTGCCAGGCGAATCTTCACTCAGATTGGAAATATCCAGACTGTCACCTCCACCGCTGGTTTCTGTCGGCAGAACACTGCCGTCATAGATTCTCCAGCCGGGCTGGGCAATGAATTCGAATTCATCTACGTACAACTCCGCCGGAATCGCCAATCCTTCACCCGGCTCGAAGGCGCCGGAGATATCAAGAATACACCAATCCAGATATCCGCCAACAGCGTCGCTGGAACCGTCTCCAATCTTGATATACAGATCCGATGTGGCTTCGCTGCTGACACCCGTAAGATAGGGCTCTTCGTATTCATCAACGAAGACCACCGCCGAATCACCATAAACGGCAATCCGATAGGTATGCCATTCATAGAGGTCCATATCTACTTTCACTTCCACACCGGCTTTTTCCAGCTCCAGCGTACTGTCTGCCGGCCAGATGCGCAGTTCATCCCGGGCATTGGCTTTGGCATTGCGCCACTGCAGGTCAAAGGCGCGATCATAGGTCGCATCGCGTTCCCCTTTCACCCGCGCCATCAGGGTAATCGATTCTGCCGCATTTACCTCATCCATATAGTGACGATACATCTTTCTACCATCGGGATGCAGGTACTTCAGCAGCTTATTTCCGGTAATGTCCGGATCATCAATAATCTCTTCCACGAGACCGGTTCCCGGTGAATCGTCACTGACACTGGAGAGGTCCAGCGTATCGCCGCCGCAATCGGCTGTTTCCGACGGCAGGATGCCGGCATCATAGACCAGCCATTTGGGAACGTAGGGTTCCGGACTATGATCCACAAACAGTCCTTCGGGTATGGGTAATCCCTGATCCGGACCATAAGCGCCGGAAACATCGAGAATTAACCAATCCATATAACCGCCAATGGCATCACTGGAACCGTCCCCAATCTTCAGATACTGACTGGAGGTGGTAGCCGTTGTAATTCCGCTGATAACCGGCTCCGGATTTTCATCCAGATAGACTTCGGCAAGATCACCATTGACCACTATTCGGAAAGTGTGCCAGACATAAAAATCCACGTCCAGTTTAATGGAAACATCCGCTTTTTCCAGCTCCAGAGTACTGTCCGCCGGCCAGATACGCAATTCATCGCGGGTGCCGGCATTGGCGTTGTCCCAGCGGATATCAAAGGCGCGGTCATAAGCGGCATCGTTTTCACCCTTAATCCGGGTTACAATGGTGAAGTTCGAATCTTCATAACTTTCATCAAAATAGTGGCGGAAAGTCAGTCTGCCATCCGGCTGCAGGTACTTGAATAACTTGTTCCCGCTAATATCCGGATCGTTAATAATCTCCGCCACCATGCCGGTTCCCGGATAATCATCGCTGATATCCGATATATCCAGCGTGTCACCACCGGCATCTGCGGTCTCAGTGGGCAATACACCGGCATCATAGACCAGCCATTTTGCCGGCGGCGGTCCGCCATCAACGTAGAGATACGCCGGAATCGGCGCGCCTTCGCCGGGCGCATAAGCACCGGTCACATCGAGGATACACCAATCCATATAGCCACCAATGGCATCACTGGAACCGTCGCCCATCTTGAAATATTTGTCCGAAGTGGAGTTGCTCGTACCGGCTTTGTGAACCGGCACCGGATTCTCATCAATGAAGATCGTCGCCGTATCTCCAAACACGGTAATCCGATAAGTATGCCAATCGGAAATACTGACTCCCGGATCAATCTTGGCACCGTTATTATCCAACTCCAGCAGATTATCCTGGGTCCAGAGCAGCAGTTTATCCCGGGTACCGGCATTGCCGTTGCGCCATTCAAAATCAAAGGCACGATCAAATACCGAAGCCGTATCTCCCTTTACTCTGGCGACAATCGTAAAAGCCGAGTCCGCATATGTGTCACTAAAGTAATGCCGGAAATTCGTCTTGCCGTTGGGCTGCAGGTACTTGAAAATTTTGTTACCCGGAATATCGGGATCATCAATAATTTCCTGTACCATGTCAAGACCGGGTGAGTCATCGCTGACACTCGATATATCCAGATTATCGCCCTCACCGGTTGTTTCGCCTGGTAGCACACTTCCGTCGTATACCTTCCAAGAAGGTGGGATCGGGGTACCATCAACATACAGTTCCGCCGGAATAGGTGTACCCTCACCGGGTGCATAAGCCCCAGAAGTATCCAGCGCACACCAGTCCATATAGCCACCGATGGCATCGCCGGAACCGTCGCCCATCTTGAAATATTTGTCCGAAGTGGAGTTGCTCGTACCGGCTTTGTGAACCGGCACCGGATTCTCATCAATGAAGATCGTCGCCGTATCTCCAAACACGGTAATCCGATAAGTATGCCAATCGGAAATACTGACTCCCGGATCAATCTTGGCACCGTTATTATCCAACTCCAGCAGATTATCCTGGGTCCAGAGCAGCAGTTTATCCCGGGTACCGGCATTGCCGTTGCGCCATTCAAAATCAAAGGCACGATCAAATACCGAAGCCGTATCTCCCTTTACTCTGGCGACAATCGTAAAAGCCGAGTCCGCATATGTGTCACTAAAGTAATGCCGGAAATTCGTCTTGCCGTTGGGCTGCAGGTACTTGAAAATTTTGTTACCCGGAATATCGGGATCATCAATAATTTCCTGTACCATGTCAAGACCGGGTGAGTCATCGCTGACACTCGATATATCCAGAGTGCCGCTGCTGCCGGTCTCAGCCGGCAATACACTGCCATCGTATACCTGCCACTGGGCTTTCAAAGGTATAAAAGCCAGCAAGGCGAATACGATGCAGATTACGCCAAAAATCGCACTTTTCTTCATCTTAACCTCCTCTTTTGTAAAATATTCATTCCGATAACTCTTTCCTTCATCTTTCCCTCCTTTTTTTTATTCTGCCAAGAAACAGCATGGCTCCTGCTTTATACATTTCCCTGATCTCCAGGGTCGATTCTGAAAAAATCAATATCCACATAGCCGCCGCTTTTGTTACCCTGGCGGGCACAAAACAACCCGACTTTAGCGCCAACCCATTTACCCTTGCGCGCCTGGAATTCCCGCCCGATGGAATGGAATCGGGCACCGTCTTCGCTGTATTTGAAGGAACAGCGTCCCCCTTTCCGAACGGCAACGCCGAGAAAAATCTCCGCATTCTGCACCGGAATCCTCTCGACAACCACTTCGGCTGTCCCGGCGTCTGCGTTTTTACATTCGGCAAAGGTGAGAAAATAATCAGCGCCGTTGCGGGAGATTGCGAGACAAGCATAATCCAATCCGATTACCACCAGTCCGGCTCTGTCTCCGCCGGCACTCATGAGACTCAACCGTGTCGTGACTTCGAATTCTTCCGCCGGAAATTTCTGAGCCGGAATCGCTGCGACATCCCACAGATTTTCGTTATCTTCCGGCAATTCAACAGAATACAGCCGCAGATAACCCGGCTTGTCGGTAAGCGAATACCACTCATCTGAATGATTGGCTTGCCACTGCCACTGCAGTCCCAGGTTCTCAGATTCAAACTCATCACCGGTCTGAATTTCAAAGATTTCCTTTTCATCCGGCAATGGCAGCCTGTATTCCGCCACCGGTTCGCCGATACCGTTGCCATCGAAATCTGTTCCCATGACCGGCCAGCCGGCAACCCATTTCACCGGATTCAGATGAACAATCCGTCCATAGGCAGCCTTATCCTGAAAATGGATAAACCACGATTCCCTGGCTTGGGTCTGCACCCAGGCACCCTGATGCGGACCGTTGATCCTGGTGCTGCCCTGCTCGAGAACAATCTTATCCTCATAGGGACCGTAGATATTTTTCGAACGCAGCACCGTCTGCCAGCCCTCCTTCACACCACCCGCCGGGGCGAAGATATAGTAAAAACCATCCCGTTTGTACATTTTCGGTCCCTCGATGGTCGGATGATTTGTGTGCCCATCGAAAATCGTGGTTCCCTCGTCGGTGATCCGGGTCCCGTCTTCATTCAGGCGGCAGAGTGTAAGAATGCTGTTGAATCCGGAACGGCTTTTCGCCCAGGCGTGGACCAGGTAACCGCTGCCGTCATCATCCCAGAAGGGGCAGGGATCGATGCGCCCTTGGGCGGCTTTTATTAATACCGGTCTTTTCCAGGGACCGGCGGGATTTTTAGCGCGAACCATGTAAATCCCGAAATCGGGATCACCGTAATAAATCCGGAACTCGCCCTGATAGTACCGGATACTCGGCGCCCAGACGCCTTTCCCGTGCTGCGGTTTCTCGTAAATTCTGTGTGGCAAATTCTCTATTGCGTGACCGATAATTTTCCAGTTCACTAAATCCTTCGATTGCAGAACCGGTAACCCCGGCGTATGGGCGAAACTGGATGACACCATATAAAAATCGTCCCCGACACGAATGACATCCGGATCGGAATAATCGGCATGAATGATGGGATTGCTATAGGTAGTGGTTTCTCTGGCACAGTTTAACACGATCACCAGCATGACCGCTCCGAGAAATAAGTACCCGATATAGCCGTACCGGTTCATCTACTACTTCCCGCGTCCTTTCGTCAGTTCCAGCGCCGCCAAAATAAAAGGACCCACGGCTTTGCAGTCGTTGGTGCGCTGCGGTTCGCTGATATAATATTCAAAGCTGCCGTCGCGCTGCTGCTTACCGCCCAAACCGGCACCGGAGCAGACGTGCCGCACATCCACCAAACCGTCCTCATTCACATGGACGAATTCAGCGATAAAGCCCCGAAAGGATTCTTTGGCAATTTTGCGATACTCAGCCGGCAGGTAGCCTTTATTCGCACCTTTGGCAAAACTATAAATGAACATCGCCGAAGCGGAAGATTCCAGATAGTTGCCCTCACGATCCCCCTGGTCCAGCACCTGATACCAGACTTTTGACTCCGGATCCCGCACCTTTAATATGGCTTGTGCAAGATCATTCAGTTGCTTCAACAGATTCTCCCTGCCGGTTGTCTCCGCCGGTAAAATCTCCAGTACATCCACCAGCGCCATCATATACCAGCCGAGACCACGCCCCCAGAAATGCGATGACAATCCGGTCTGTGGATTCGCCCAGATCTGCTGCCGCTTCTCATCCCAGCCGTGATACAGCAAACCGGTTTCAGGATCACGGGTTTGTGTATAGATCAGCCGGAATTGCCGAACGACATCGGCGTAATCCGGCGATGCGGCAAATCTTTTTTCATATTCCGCATAAAAGGGCGCCGCCATATAGAGTCCATCCAGCCACATCTGCCAGGAATAAATTTTCTTATGCCAGAAACCGCCCGCCGACGTGCGTGGTTGCCTCTCCAGCTGGCGACGCAGCCGCTGTGCCGCCTTGTGATACTTTTCGTCACCGACCTCCTCGTAGAGTCGCAGCAATGTTCTTCCCGGACCGATATCATCCAGCTTGAAATCCTCCTGATCATAGGTCAGGATCGAGCCATCTTCCTGGACATACAGATCGATATTCTGCCGGATAAAGTCAAAATAACACCGATCCCCTGTCATATGCCAGAGTCTGTGCAGTGCGTTCAGCATCAAGCCCTGCTCGTAATGCCATTTGTGCTTGGCGCGATTTTCTTCGTAGGTAATTTTGTAATCCGGCGCACGCTCAATAAAGGAATCGGCTGTGCGGGTTGCCCAGCTCAGATAGTCACTCTGCAGCCGTCCGCCGCAAAATTGCACGCAGGTAATCAGAATCAGACCCGCTAGCGCTGAAATAGTGATGCGATGTTGAAGCTTCATTAGAATCAGCTCGTTAAAAATTAAATCCGATTGAGAGGCGATTGACCCCATCAAAGATATCAAAATTGGAATAGGAATAGTCAAACGCCACCGTCCTGCCGGCGAGGTTGGCATTGACCCCCAAGCCCGCCGACCAGGAAGCCACATCCTGGTTGGTCTGATACCCGGCTCTTAATGCCAGCCTTCCGAAAGCCAGATATTCGAGTCCGATATTCATCCGCTCGGAGTAATTATTGGGATGTAAAAAATCCACCGCCAATGTCAGGTTGCTGTTTCGTTCCCCACCCGGTGACACCATTTCAAACAGATCAATAGCGGCACCCATGATAAAGATCAGCGGCAGCTGCTCGTAAATCCGTTCCCGCTTGATATTGGAAGAAAAATTGCGGATCGCCATTCCAAAGCGAAAACTGCGCAGACCGGTATAATATTTCACGCCGGCGTCGAAAACCAGTCTGGTGGCGTTATTGTCCTTCCGTCCGGATTCCAGATAGCTCTGTCCGAGATTCTGACCTGCCAGACGAACATTGCCGCCGATAAAAAACTGCGTGCTGACGGCTTTTCCATAAGAGACACCCACCGAATAGGCACCGACATTGCTGACCGTTCCCAAATCCCGGTAGCCAGCCGGATAGTGTACCATCTCAGTACCGGATACCAGACTCGTCCCGTAGATGGTACCGTAATCCACACTCAGAGCGCTCAGTCCCACTGTACCGTAAGTTCCCAGATTCCAGCTGAGCGCACCGGCTAAGTAATCAATATCCGCAATCCAGTGGGTCATGTACAGTTTGACATCCAGACGATTTTCAGATTCGGCGATTCCGGCGGGATTGAAAAAGATACTCTCGGCACCGGTGCCCAGGGTAATGAAGGCTTCACCCAGCGCGCTGGCACGCGGCGAGACGCTGACCAGCTGAAAATTCATAGTGCTCTGCGCCACCTTTTTCAGACCCACCTGGGCATCCGTCAGCGTAAAAGACACAAAGAGTAAAATCAGTACATATCCGGTCATTTTATTGAGTCGCATTGATTCTTCTCCTTTGCACATCAACGGATTACCAGAAATTTTTGCATGGATGTCTGCCCGTCCGGCGTCTCAAAAACCGCAATATAGACCCCGCTGTGAATCACCTGCTGGTTGCGGGTGATCATATCCCAGAATTTATTGCCGGCGAGCACAGTGGGCGGGCTGTAATGTTCCAGCGTCTGCACCCAGTCGCCGTTTTCAGTGAAGATTTTGATAGTCACCTCCGGAGGCAGATTCAGAAACATCAAGCCGCGGCGATCGGTCCATCCGACATCACGTAAGAGCGGATCGTTGATATTGTAGGGATTCGGGACAATCCGGATTTTGCTGAGGTCGTCCTGGGAGAAATAGGGCGGAAACACCGGCGTCAGATTGGGATGCAGCACCCGGTTACTGTACATGATCTTTCCGCGCGTCGAAGCATGGGCGGTCAGATCATCCGGTGCAACGCGGGCTTTTGCCTGTACATAGTAGTAATACTGCGCGCCCACAACGACCGTAGTGTCAACAAAAAGATGTTCCGCCGCCTTATCATCGGAATCAGAATTGTAGACAACATCATAAAAGACCGAATCCAGGTTGGATATCCGCCGCAAAATCCGATAGCCGGCAAAATTCGGCATGGCTTCCGCCTCTATATCTACCCACTTTATTTCTACGCCCGTTCCGAGACCGGTAATATCTATCCGGCTGGGCGGCGGCGGTGAAAGGGGAATTTTATAGCCATGGTCAAAATTCCACTTCGCCCGGGAAGCGCTCGCCATGACCGAATCAATTCCGGTACTGATCCAGCGGTCTTTGCGCCGGTCCATTTCCGTGGCGCCAGCGGGAAAAACAAAATTGGCTGGGAGGTACCCGGTATGATCATCCGGTAGATTGGGTGGATCTTCCAGAGTGCCGTTCAGCCACTTGCGTCCGATCTCCTTGCCCTTTTCGAGACTGAGACCGGAATAGCCACTGGCAAACACCAGCCGGATTTTCTGACCCGGCAGAAAGGTGTAGGGACCGAAGCTGGAATACATCTTGGAATTATTATTATCTTTGGAAACGGCGCCCAGAGCCGAAAAATCCGGCGAATTGTACTCGTCGCTATTGACCCCGTGATAAGTACCCGGCCAGGTATTACCGCTCATGGGTAAGAATTCTGAATAGGCGCCGCGAATCGCCCAGAAATTTTTACTGCCGAATTCATCGCTCTCATCATTGTAGGGAATCAGGTTGCTTTTGCCGATGTAGGTCACCTTTGGCTGCAGAAAATCATCTTCGTCATCCTCCGGTTTCGTATAGGGCTGTTCTGATGCGTGCAGGATCGAATACCAGACAAATTTCGGAAAAACCAGGCGCCCGTTCTGGCTAATCGCCGGTTTGCCCATATCATCGCCGACAATGTTGGGATCGTCAGCGCTGTATTCATAAAAGACCCGCAGGCTGTCGCCGACCCGACCGCCGTAATAGTGCTGCCAGGTATAGGATGTCTGGATCGCCTCTTCTCCTCTCAGGGTCGGATTGGAGCCAGTGGAATGATAGGTGTTTTCCCCGTTGGATTCCACATTAATATAAAAATCGGGCAGCGTATCGCCACTGACGTTGGTCAGTTCCACATCGAGAATGACGTAATCATCATTCAGGCTCTGGCTCCAAGCCATCAGCTTGCGGCGGAGCTGCACACCGAGAATATTTTCCGAGGTCACCTCTACCACCTGATCGTAACTGTAATCGCCCAGCATATCGGGAGCGGTCGGACTGAATTCCGGCAGAGACAGCGGTTCGAAATCAACATACTGCTCCGGATACCCAAAGCGGGCATAATTGGTCAGCTCGCCGCCTTCAACGACTTTTCCCTGAGGCATATACTCGTTCGTCGGTCCGAAAATAGCCACTTTGTGCAGCGAATCGGGATAGACCGGGTCCCACCAGTTGGTGGTCACCAGCCGGAAGCCTGCACCGCCCCATAAATCCTGTTGCTGACCCCGCACGCCGAGTACGTCGTAATCGTTGGGGAAAAAGGGGTAGCGGAATTCGAAATTGCCTTTATCGCCATTGGCTTTGACACCGACCCAGACCCGTCCCATCTGGACGGTGGCTGTTTCCAGCTCCGGCTGCGTCTGGGCGAACACCATTCCAACGAGAAGCAGCCTTACAACCCAAAATGCCGTTCCGCCCGCTTTTAATCTGCGACTCTTTTCAAAAGCCTTCATGAACTCTCCATATCTTTATGATTGGCGGTCATGTTCTTTCCTTTGCTAAAAATCAAACCGGATACCGACCCAGATATCCCGCGGCTGTCCGTAAATCCAGCAGCTATAATTCGGATCATCTATATACGGTTTTTTCTCAGACCGGAGTTCACCGATTTTATCATTACCGGGGATATAGTACCCTGCCTCTTCGTTGCGGACATTGTCATATTCCGAGGATGCCCAGTCCGGCAGATGCAGAGTCTTGATATAATTCAGAAAGTCCTGCCAATCTTCAAAATCATCACCGGAATCCTTGGCAAAACAGTACCCCCTGTGCATCAGGCTGACCTTGAAATTGAAAAAGTTGCTGACATCGACAAAAATCGTGGAGGTGACCTTACCGAACCTGATCTTTTTGGCGGCTTTGAGATCAACCATGTAGTAATCCGGCCATTGCATATTATTGTTCAGGTTCGGTATGCCGGTTGGATTTGCCGTAAAATAGTCGCCAGCTTCCCATTCACCAAACAGTGTCAGACTGAGACTGCCCAGCGGGTAAAAGCGACCGATGGCGGGGCCCCACTTTTCCGGCGAGCGAAAGGTGATGTTGGCATTCAGTTTCGGTTGCGGCAACGCCCGGCTTTCCTGTCCCTGATACAGGTCCTCGGCATAATTGTCCAGGGTGATTTCGGTGATTTCCTCTTTGCCGGTGAGCCCCTCTTTTTTCAGCATATAGTTGAAATTTATCCAGCCCGTCAGCCAGCTGTTATCGCTTTTGGAAAGATTGATCTCCATCCCTTGAATGTCTTCGTATTCATTGTTCACCCACATATCATAATCCAAGCGATTGGTCTTGTAGGTGACCTCCCCGTGCTGTCCGGTCACATCCTTGGAATATCCTGAAATTTTCAGAAGCCAGCTTTTCCAGAAATTGTACATCACGCCCAGCTCATAGGAAATCGTCCGCGGCGGATCGAGATTGGGATTGGACATATCGTAGAGCCCGTTTTTATCATACCGATACCGATAGAGATACATGGAATAGTAGGGCGGATTGGAGCGAAAATGTCCGTAATTGAAATAGAATTTCGAATTCTCCGTAATGGGAAAGGAGATTCCAATCCGGGGACTGATGGTAAAGTGATTTTTGATTGGTTGCAGAAAACCGGGATCCACCGAATCGTCATAGGCTTCCCAGAGGTCCCAGATGTAGGATCTGCCCTCCTCCAGATATCGGAAGAGGACGGTATCTTCGGCGACCTTCTGGGGCAGAAACATCTCTTCGTTAAAGGGATCACCGGTAGGCCACTCACCGCCGCCGCCATAGTAATAATCAAAACGAACACCCAGATTGGCTACGATAGACTCCAGGGTGATCTGATCCTGAAAGTATAGTCCCGTCTGACTCGGTTTTCTGTAGTAGTTATATTCGTAAACGTTATAATAATTCTCATTCCATTTATTCCAGAGATTATGATTGAGGATAAACAGATTGTACTCCAGCCCCGCTTTCAGATAATGCACCATTCCGATCTGGGAATTCAGGTCGAATTTCGCCCGGTATTGATGTAGCTTGACATTGGTATACAGGTCCCCCTCCTTGCGCCGGAAACGACGGTTGGTGACTCCAGGCAGCGCGTCATAGGAGGGATAGTTATAATTCAGGGTGTCCTCACCGAAAATTCCGATTATCCGGTTATTGCCATACTGAAGTTTTCCGTAGGGCATCTCGGTCACCGGAAAGGGTCCGAAATGGGTGATGACCGTGGAATCACGGGTATTGCCAACTTCCGAAAAATCGCGAATCTGTGAGCCATTCAGACTCAATTCCCAAAAAGTTGATTTGTTCAAAATATGATTGATGGTAATTCCGCCCACCAGGGTTTTCTGCTCGATTTTCGGAAAGAAAGGCGGGTCGTAAAAATAGTCAGGATTTTGGGTACGGGTGAAAAATTTGAGGTTGTCCTGGGGCATAAAGCCACCCTCCCGACTGGCATCGGGGAAATCGCCCCAGGGCGGTCGGATCGGACTGACTCCGATCTGGTGCTTATACAAACCGTTTAGAGTCAGGGTCAGGTTGTTCAGCGGCTGCATTTTCAGGGTCAGGAGTGTCGTGGAGAGCAGATCGCTTTTCCGGGAGACCGGCTGGATGTAGTGGCGTTCCTTGGAATTATGGGAAATATAAAAGGTCGCATCACCCAGCGCTTTGCCGACAAAAGGCAACGGACCCCCGAATCCGCCATCCAGA
Source organism: Fidelibacterota bacterium (assembly GCA_049975265.1). Lineage (GTDB taxonomy): Bacteria > Fidelibacterota > UBA2242 > UBA2242 > UBA2242 > B118-G9. Next base: position 53,766 of record JBNGDF010000008.1, on the reverse strand, counting down.
TTCCAGTCCGAATACTCCTCCTTCATGTGGTGCTCTTTAAACGCCTTTTTCTGCTCATCGGTCAGTTCATAATAACCAATCACCTCTTTCACGGAATCGGAAAGCGCTGCCAGCCCCTCATAATCGGGAATCGTCATGTGCATCCAGTTGGCGAGATAGAAATAATCGGTGGCATTCGCCGGATATTTCGGATTGCTCAGATTAAAATTATTGGCGGCTTTGATCCACATATCCATACACTGTTCCGGATCAATATAGGGCGCCACAGCCGGACATGATTGATCATAAAAGGAACCACCGAACCGCCGGATATGGGGTTGGTCCCGGGAATAGGATACCGTACCGTGATAACTGTCTTTCGTCCCTGATTTCGTGGTAACATTGATCAGTCCGGAGCGAAAATTTCCGTACTCGGCATTATAACCGCCCGAGAGCAACGCAACCTGCTCTATCGCACTCATGGGGATGCTGGTTTCGGCATTGCCGGCGGCGGCGTTCATATAGGAAATACCGTTCATCATCATGCCGGTCTGATCGGCGGAGCCGCCGCGAATCGTCAGATAGCCGTTCTCCTCGGACACACCGGGCATTTTCGACAAAAAAGCATTGATCTCCCGAATGCCTGAAGCATCCTGCATCTGTTCCGTCGTAACCACCATCTGGGTACTGGAAACCTCCTTGTGCAGCACGTGGCGGGTTGCCGTCACTTCGACGACACTGCCCTCAATGACGGTTTGAACCAGATGAAAATCCAGCTTCGTCATCCGCTCCGCCGAAACCAGCACCTCTTTCATGACCATAGTCTCGTATCCGATCATAGACGCCCGAACCCGGTAGGTTCCCACCGGCACATTGATAATAATGTATTGTCCGTTCTCATCAGTGGCGGCACCCAGTTCCGTACCTTCCACAATGACATTGACGCCGACCAGCGGTCTCCCCGTTTTGGCATCGCGGACGGTGCCGCCGATCCGGCTGCGGGTCTGGGCAAAGGTCATTGTAAAACCCATCAAAAGCATCACAATCAGAATATAGCGAATACCACCCGCCATATATTGTCTACGCAACATCGCCTCTCCTGAAAATCGTTGACTGTTTTGATTATATGTCATATAACTCATTGCGTTCATATCGTCCGCTGTATTAACGCATCAACTGCATCTTGATGACTTCCTGTACTCTGTTAAATCTGAACACAGCTAAATAGACTCCGCTGGAAACCGCATAACCCCGGTCATTATCTCCCTGCCAGCGAACCGAATGATAGCCACCTGGACAGAATCCGGTGTAGAGATTTTTCACTCGCTGTCCGGCGAGATCGTAAACCATGATCGACATGTTCCCGGATTTGGGCACGAAGAACTGCAGCGTTGTCGTCGGATTGAAGGGATTGGGATAATTTTGACCCACCTGAAATCCTGCCGGAAGGGCGGCTTCTGCCGCCATGCTGCTGACATACTCGTCGACGATGCTGTTCAGATAATTTTCCAATGCGGTATACCCCTTTTCATCGGTTCGATTGCGGTCCTCCGGATCGTCAGGATCGAGCAGCTGCGACACCTCCCACAGATCAGGCATACCGTCATGATCGCTGTCCAGAGGCGCTTCAAGGCTCTGCAGGGCGGGCCAACCACCGACATCATTTTGAGAATCAATAATCCCCCGCACTACGCTTGTATCGCTAAAACCCTGTTTGATCTCATAGTAATAGCCATCAAAGGTGGCTGTACCGTTGCGAACATCACGAATGACCCGTTTGTCCACCGTGTCCCGTACGGGAAAGGTGGCACCCGCATTGTCCAGTACCAGTTCGTAAGCCTCTTCCGCCGGCTGCCATTCAAGCGCCACCGCCGGAAATGCGGAATCCGATTTAATTTCCGGTGCATAGGCATAACTTCCATCGACTCCGCTCCAATTGTCCGCTGTTATATCGGGATATCCGTCCATATAGTTATCAACAATGTAATACCGCCCCTCGCTTCCCGTGGGATCGAAAATCCGGTCATGGACATTGGACTTGGTTGCAGGTCCGGGTTTGTAGTAATTGGCAACAATATTGATGGTGCCCCCTTCACCGCCGTAAATATTATTAAAACCCCAGTTATAAATCACATTGTTCCGGAAATCGACATTGACACAAACCGGCGTCTCGCCACCGGCAAAACGGGGCGTCCGGCTGGAATGGTGGGCAAAAAGGTTATGATGAAAACTAACATCCCTGCCGCCCCAGATGCCGCCGTAACCGTGAGCACCTTTTTCATGATGGGACATGTAAAGACTTTCGGAAATCAGGCACCACTGAATCGTCAGACTGTCGGTCCCATAAATCGACATAGTCTCATCCACGCTCCAGCTGGCAGAACAGTGGTCGAGGATGATATTCCAGCGGTAACGGCTCCAGAGAGCATCGTGATCGCCACCATCCGGTGTTTCATCACCCAACCGGAAGCGCATGTACCGGATAATAACATTATGAGCGTCGATTCTGACCGGATAGTCCCGCAGACAGATGCCGTCTCCGGGCGCCGTCTGTCCGGCGATAGTGATATAGGCATTGCCGATTTTCAGCTCACTTTCCAACTGGATTGTCCCGGATACCCGAAACACCACGGTACGGGGGCCGTAGGCTTCCACCGCCTCCCGCAGACTGCCCGGACCGCTGTCATTCAGATTGGTCACCTCGTAAACAACACCGCCCCTGCCGCCGATGGTATAACGACCGGCACCCTCAGCTGTCGGGAACGCCAGCGGTTTGCCGTCAACGATCACAACCATACTTATTCCCACTCCGCAAAACAGCCCGTATTTAATAAATTTTCGTAGTCTCAAATCCGTTTACATCCATTCATAAAATTATTCAGCCAGCCCGCTATTTCCCGCCTCGGGAATTGGTCTGTGCGTCCCGGCAATGAGACCATTAGCCGGGACGCCCAAACCTTTCAGAAAAGGAGAAACCAAAGGAGAAAGAATGATTCTATTCAAGGTACATCATCTTCCTGGTGAGTGTCTGACCGGCGGTACTGAGCCGGTAAAAATAGACCCCCGAGCTCAAACCGCTGGCATCAAAACGGTATTCATAACTCCCGGGACGCATGTTTTCAGAGGCAATCACCGCCAGCTCGCGTCCCATCAAATCATAGACCGCCAGCGTTGTCCAGCCCGATTTTGCCAAGTCAAAGGAAATTTGCGTCACCGGATTAAAGGGATTCGGATAGTTCTGATGCAATGCAAAAGACCTGACCACCGGAACATCATCTTCAATCGCATAAACCCCGATATACCAGCGGGGATCACCGATGGGACCACCATCCGTCCCCAAAGAAAAGAGTGGTGAATGCGCCGGCAGGGTAAAATCCCCGTTATCAGGATCGGCAAAACCCGGATCCATCCGCAATGTATCCATCACCGTGTGGCTCCTGAAATTCACCTGTCCGATATCCCAGAAACAGATACTGGCAATGGTTGACAGATAGTCATTCTCTTCACCAGGACCGGGATTATCCTTAATATTAATAAAAGTCCGGTCTTTATTTACCTGATCAACAAAAATCGAATTCGAAACCGTCCAGGGATTCAGCAAAGGTCCCTTCTCACCCTGAATCGTCTCGCGCTGATCGTCGCCGACCCCGATTTTATACCAGGTCGTATGATCAATCACGACGACGGGCGTATTATCCGGCAGACCGCTCTCCACCGGACCGGCGATCCGCAGACCGTAGCTGTTGATGTTGTGGATGGTCGAATTGGTCAGGGAGATAAAATTTGCCCCGGCATATTTGTAATAAATCGAGGTGCAGGTATTCGTGATAACGACATTATCAACGATCGTGGAATCCACGACCACATTATACTTCATATCACCGTTACCGGCGGCGATTACATCGTCCACCAGATTGTGGATATAGCAGTTTTCAACTGTTATCTTTTTAACCAGAATCGGTGTGGGCTCCTCTCCCATTGTAAAGGTAACCAGATAATTGGCATTGGGAAGATCGTTTAAGGCGCCGTCGAATTCGACACCCCGCAGGGTCAGTGAGGCTTGATCACCAACATTAAAAAAGGCAATGGTCTCTTCACCCTCACGCTCAGTCTGCATCTTTACAACCGCCTTTTCCGAACCGTCGCCATCAACTTCGATGGCGATATCCATCCCGACAATATTGCCAAACTCCGTATAGCCGGTTTCGGTATAGGTCTCACCGGGCGCCAGCTGAAAAACATCACCGTCGGCAGCATCAGCCAGAGCCTGATGGAGAGTACCCTCGCCGGGTGGAACAAATATCTGCGAATACAGCAGCGTACCCGCCGCAAAAAGAACACTCAGACATAGTAACATTTTTTTCATACCGACAATCCTCCGCTTATTTTATTTCTTTACATCCTGTTTGAAAATACGGATAACGCCCCCCCGTGTCAATCCGATTGCGTTCAGAAATGGTTCAATTATGTTCTGTGATTGATATATGTTATGCGGATTACCGAATTTCCACCTGCTCCCGGTATTCGGAAGGTGTCCGACCGAAATACTGATGGAAGCAGGTACTGAAATATTTGGGATATTTGAATCCCACGGCGTAGGCGATCTCGCTGACGGTCATATCGCTCTTCTCCAGATACTGGGCGGCTTTTTCCAGACGGATGGTTCTGATGAACTCCCCGGGCGAATAACCGGTCAGCGCTTTCAGCTTGATGAACAGGTTCGTGCGGCTCAAACCGGTTTCAACGGCAAGATGTCCGACCTCCAGAGTCGGATCGTCCAGGCGCGCTTCCACGAGTTTGCGGATACTCATCAACAGCTTTTCGTCCGTCGAGGTCACCGAGACCTCTTCCGGCTCAAGAATCAGCTCCTTGCGGTAGCGCTCCCGCAATTTCTCCCGGGATTTCAGAATATTCTTGATGCGGGCATTCAGAAAGCGGAAATGGAAAGGTTTTTCAATATAATCGTCAGCACCGGTTTCAATTCCCTGGATTTTTGCCTCGATGGTCGCCTTCGCCGTCAACAGAATAATCGGAATATGGCTGGTGGTAATTTCATCTTTGAGCCGCCGGCACATCTCAATCCCATCAAGATTCGGCATGATGACATCGCTGATAATGATGTTCGGCACCAGCATTCTCGCCTTCTCAAAGCCCTTGGCGCCATCCCGTGCTTCCGCGATACGGTATTTCTGAGATAACGATTTACGCAGGTACGCCCGCAGCTCACTGTCATCTTCAACGAGCAACACCAGCGGTCGCTCGGCGACGTCTTTGGAGTCCGCCGTCTTTTCCACCGTATCTTCCGATACCACCGGATCCTCACTGCCCGCTTCCACAATCCGGTGAAAATGAGCTGTCTCCGAAATATCGGTGATAATCTCATCATCGCTCAACTTTTCACGACTCACGGGCAATTGTATCCGGAAGGTGCTTCCGCAGCCCTCCTGACTCTCAACGAGGATCCTCCCGTGATGCAGCTCCACCAGCCGTTTGGTCAGCGCCAGACCCAATCCGGAACTGAGCCGGCTGGTATGTTGTCCGTTGCCGGCATAATAAAACCGTTCAAAAAGATGTTCCAGATTTTTGGCACTGATTCCGACCCCACTGTCCTTGACACTGATCTCTACCCAGCTGTCCGGGGCGTCGTCGTCCGGCGCGATTTTCACACAAATACGCCCGTTATCCGGCGTATATTTGAAGGCGTTATCGATGATGTTGATGAGTATCTCTTCCAGCTTTTCCCAATCGAACCAGCCGTTGAGCGGTGACACCTGCGCCTCAAAGCGATAATCGATATGGTGCTTTCTGGCACTTTCGGCAAAGAGTTCGAACACCTCCCGGGCGAACTGAATCAGGTCACCCTGCGAAGCCTTCAGAGTCATGCGTTTCTGCTCAGCCCGCCGAAAGGTCAGCAACTGATAGACCAGCCGGGTCAGGTATTTTACATTACGATACATTAACTGCAACTCTTTTTTATAGGGTAGATTTTTTCTGCCCGAATGCAAAATCTCATCCAGCGGCGCCTGAATCAGGGTCAACGGAGCCTTGAGTTCATGCGCTACATCGGTAAAAAATTGCAGTTTGAATTTGTTCAACTTCTGAACCTGTTCCTTCTCCATCCGTTCGATTTTCAGATCATGCCGGGCACGTACCAGATTCAGGGTGTACACATTGATTCCATAAACAATTCCGATTAACCCGATTACATAGAGCAGAATCGCCCAGCCGGTTTTCCAGAAAGGCGTTTTGATGATAAAGCTGAATGATGTCCCCGTCTCGTTCCAGACGCCGTCATTATTGCTCCCTTTTACGCGGAAAACATAGCGTCCGGGATTTAAATTCGTATAATTTGCATAGCGTCGGGTTCCCGCGCTGATCCACTTGTCATCAAAGCCTTCCAGCCGGTACGCATACTGATTTTTCCCCGGGCGGGTGAAGTCGAGCGCTGCAAATTCAAAGGAAATCCGGTTTTCGTTATGGGCAAATTCAACCGGCGGGCGTTCGCTGAAATTTGATGTCACACTGTAGGGATAGGGCTTTTCCCGCACCACAATGCGGGTAATGAAGATGGGCGGTACCAGAGGATTGGACAGCGCCTCCAGCCGCTCGGGATAGAAGGAATTAAAACCGTTATTGCCCCCGAAAAAGAGTTCACCGGAAGGACTCCTGAAGCAGGAGTTGATCCAAAACTGATTGCCCTGCAGTCCATCATCAATATCGTAATTCGTGAAGGTTTCCTGCCGCGGATCAAATTTCGAAAGCCCGTTGGTGGTACTGAGCCAGAGGCAGCCGTTACGGTCTTCAAGAATGCCGACGATCACATTGCTGGGCAAACCCTCCGCCTTGGTGTACTGCCGGAAGCCATCGGAACCCGGAATTTTGCAGTTCAGTCCTTTCCGGGTGGCAACCCAGAGATGTCCCCTGTTGTCCCTGTAAATATACTGCACAAAATTATTACTCAGACGGTCCGAGCGGGCGGGGTCAGAGCGAAAATGGGTGTACCGCTTCTCCTGCAGATCGTAAGCCACCAGACCGGAACGTAGATATCCGATCCACAAAATCCCATTATCGACTAGCAGCGTCAGGACAACCTCACTGTTCAGAACCCCGCTCTCATCAAAATCAAGGTGCTCGAATTCGCCACTGGACTTGTCAAAGCAGACAATCCCATTATTGGTGCCCAGAATAAGCCGCCCGCGATCATCTTCCTGAATAATGTTGATGAAATTATTGGAGGTGATCGGTGTATTGGTATTGTAATGACGGGTAAAGGAATTTTGACGCCGTTCAAAGCGGTTCAAACCCTCCTTTGTCCCGATCCAGAAATGCCCGTCGCCATCTTCAAAAATACAGGTGACCTGATCACTGCTGATACTCCGCTGATCATCCTTATCAGCCAGATAATGAACACAACTGCTGGATTTGAGATCAAGGCGGTTCAAGCCACCACCCTCGGTTCCAAGCCAGAGAAGACCTTCGCGGTCCTCATAAATGGATAAAATCGTATTGTTACTGAGATTATAGGGATTCCCGATCCGGTTATGGTAGAGTTGGAATTTTTGACGGTCTTTAACATAGTGGTCGATGCCGCTCCCGTCCATTCCGAACCACATCACACCGGTACGGTCCTGGTAGATGGTGCGGACACTGTTACTGCTCAGACTCGAAGGATCATCGGGATTATTGATAAAATGCCGGAATTTGCCGCTACTCCGATCGTATAGATTCAGACCGCCCTGAATCGTCGCAATCCAGAGATTATTGTCCCGGTCTTCAAAAATATCCTTCACCTCGTTGCTGCTCAGGCTGGCAGCATCGTCGGGTTCGTTTTGAAATAGAGTAAAGGAACGGGTTTTCCGGTCAAAGACTTTGATGCCGGTATAGCGGCTGCCAACCCAGACGTCTCCGTAGCTGTCTTCGAAAATAGCACTGATCCGGTCTGCTTCACTGGAAAAGCGCCAGTGCCGGACGGTTCCCTTTTGACGATTGTAATGGTAAATGCCGTCCTGCGTACCGATCCAGAGATTGCGGTGACTGTCCTCAATCAAATCGGTAATATTTTCATTGAAAGCCGGGCTGTTGACATTATATGGTTCATGGTGGAAGGGGACGAAGCGACCCTTTTCGTAATCAAATTGGACCAGCCCGGTCCTGGTTCCGATCCAGAGATCGCCGTAGCTGTCCACCAGAATGACCCGGACAAAGTTATCATTCAGACTTTCCGGATCGTTCGGTTGATTGAACCAGCGGGTAAACTGCTCCATCTCGTAATCGAAGCGGTTTAACCCGCCGCCCTCCGTTCCAATCCAGAGATTACCCTCACGATCCTCGGCAACGCAACGAATCCAGTTGGAAGATATCGACGTGGAATCAAAAATGTCGTGGTCAAAAACCGTAAAACTGTAGCCGTCAAAGCGATTCAACCCATCCTGCGTTCCAAACCACAGAAAGCCGTAGCTGTCCTGGGTGATGCAGTCTATTCTGCCGTCGGAAAGACCGTTTTTGATCGTCAGATGCTCAAAACTGATTTTCGGAACGGCGGCATACAGAAATCCCGTCACCAGTCCAATAAACAGAAGGAATTGGTTTATCTTCTTGAATTGATTGAAACGTCGCATAGGACCCGCTAAATGGAATTATTCCTCTAAAAACAGCGGCTTGATATGGCGTTCAAAGAGGTTTTCGGTCACGTTGGGAGCGATAAAATCGACATAATGCTGGAGCGCCCGGTCGAATTCTGTGCACCGCTCGGCGGCAATTTTATATGCTACGTGCAGGAGCTGGCGAAAGTCGGGATTATACCGTTTTTCCGTCTGAACATGCCGCAATGCACCAACGAATTCAGCACTGCTCCAGGTCCGGACATCCGCCGGAGAGGGCAGACGTTTGGGGTGAATATCCAGCACCGGAGCATAGGGTTTTACCAGCTCCGCCTGGCGGTCATAGGCATCGGAATAGATCGATTTCGCCAGATCCAGACCGGCGCCACCAGCGGCAGCGATACCAATCAGCTCTTCGAGCCAGGTGGTACCCGCCGTCTTCAGGTGAACTCCGGCGTTCTGTTTATGCAAAATTTTCCGAATAATCGGATAAAGGGTAAATTTATCGCTGCCGGAATGGACGCTCAGTTTCAACGATGCCGGCAATCCAAATTCCTGTACGGCAAATTTGACCACCAGAATGTCCTCCTCAAATTCCCGGGCAAACCGGGCGGCATCACCCACATAATCGACCCCCTTATTGAAACGACCGCTGAACTTCGGCGCGATCGTATCCAGCGGCAGACGGCACCAGGCGGCACCCGCCAGAATAAAGAAAAGCTCCACCGGACGCTGCGGCTGCTCTGTTTCATCGATGGACAACTCCAGCACAAAGGGCTTCTTTACCCGTTCTGCGATATGCCGGTAGATTTTTTCTGCCTCCAGAATACCCGCCAGATACTGTTGCGCAATCTGACGAACCATCTCGGGGCTGACGTCGAGCTTCTCCGCAATCCCGGGAATTTCAAACGACCGGTGAAACCGCTCACAAAACTGCATATACTCCCGCAATTTTGCATCTTCCACCGGCTTGCCGATTTCGTCGGCGACATCCATGGTAAAAAAATCGCTGGATTGCATAAAATCGTCCACCGTTTTCAGATCGATATGGTCGCCATCCACAAAGTAAGCCGCCTGCCATCCCGCAGAGCGCACCGCTTCATCCGCCGCCCGACGGGTGTCCGCCGGTGTACTACCAATGATCTGATGTTCGCGAAACGATTTATTCCAAACAGGTGTTATCGGAATACCCTGTTCACTGGCTTTGAACATCGCGGCTAACTGGGCAACCCCTTCCCGACCAAAGCGGTCCCCAACACCCATCGAATACCTGGACAATTTCATAACAACTCCTTTTTCATGTTTTCCAAAATCATTCAGCCGGCGACAGCTGCCGGATGCGATATTTCAGCGCTGAACCCGCCCCGAAACATCACCCTTCACGACAGCCATAACTTCATCTTCTTTGACCAGATTCATATCTCCGGGAATGGTCTGTTTCAGCGCGGATGCCGCAACGGCAAACTCCAGCGCGGTCTGCATCTCCCAACCCCTGAGCAGACCGTGAATCAGACCGGCACCAAAAGAATCGCCGCCGCCAACCCGATCGACTATGTGAATCGCATATTTGCGACTCTCATAAAAATTTTCACCATCAAACAGCAGCGCCGACCAGTTGTTATCCGACGCCGAGAGACTTTCCCGCAGAGTTATGGCGACTTTTCCGGCACCCGACAAAGCCGCCAGCTGTTCTGCAACATCCCGATACTGGGCACTATCCAACTTCCCCGCTTTTACATCACCGGCACCGGCGCGGATTCCAAATACGTCAGCGGCATCCTCTTCATTGGCAATGATCAGATCGGTATACCGAACCAATTCCGCCATAACTGCCTGCGCCTCAACGCGGGTCCAGAGCTTCCTGCGATAATTCAGGTCACAACTGACTCTCAGACCGGCATGCTTCGCCGTCCTGACTGCCTCCAGACTGACGGCGGCTGCCGACTTCGAAATCGCCGGCGTGATTCCGGTAATATGAAACCAGTCCTTCCCCTTAAAAATCGCTGACCATTCCAGGCTCCCGGTCTTGATTTCCGTTATCGCCGATCCGGCGCGGTCGTAGATCACCCTGGACGGACGCAGCGAGGCACCCTGCTCCAGAAAGTAGATACCGATCCGCTGACCGCCGCGTATAATGTGGTCAACCCGGACACCATAGCCAGACAGCGTCTGGATTGCCGCATCGCCGAGAGCATTCTCCGGCAGACGGGTCACAAACCAACACTCGTCGCCCAGCTGTGCCAGCGATACCGCTACATTGGCTTCACCTCCGCCGTAGGTTGCCTGAAACCGATTCGTCTGGATGATCCGCTCATAATCATCAGGCGCCAGGCGCAGCATGATCTCTCCAAAGGTTACAATCCTGGGAATCATTGGGACCATCTCCATTTCAATAAATTCATTTTAGCGCTCTTCCTTTCTCTACCGCCGCCCTGAACTGACGGGCTTTTTCCGTCAAAGCCGCCCAATTCTGACCCCAGATGAGATCCTTATCCAGCAAGGCACTGCCCACCCCCAGACAGACCGCCCCGCAACGGATAAACTCTTCGGCATTGCTCAGCGATACGCCGCCGGTGGGTGTCAATTTTACCTGCGGCAGAGGTCCGTGTATATCCTTGAAATAGCGCGGTCCTAGAACGGTCGCCGGGAAAACCTTTACCATATCGGCGCCGCTCTCCCAGGCAACCAGGATTTCCGTCGCACTGAAGGCACCGGGAATGGCGACTTTGTCATGCTTATGCGCCACTGAGATGATTTCCGGTTTGAATACCGGGCTGACCACAAACTGAGCACCCGCCTGGATGACCGCCTCCGCCGCTTCCGCGTTGAGAACCGTTCCCGCCCCTATAATAAAATCCGCAGAGAGATTTTGACTGGTGTCACGGATAATCTCAACCGCATTCGGTGTCGTCATGGTGATTTCCAACGCCCGAATTCCTCCGTTGATCAGGGCGTCGATTATCTCGGTCAGCTTATCGGCATTCCTCAGTCGAATCACTGCCATGATACCCGACCGTTCCAATGTTTCCTGAATGATTGCCCGTTTCACGATAGCTCCTGTAATTTTAAATCAGCTGCGGATAATATCTCTTTCGAATGACTTTCGGCGCGTTGCAGATGCGCCACCATCGCCTGATAGGCGCCTTCCGGGTCCCGGTCACGGATTTTCAATGCAATTCTCTGATGATAATCGATCGCTTCATCCTGGGCAGATGTCACATTGGCATACACCAGCGAACGGATTTTCGGCATCAGTTGAAAAATCGGTGTCACCATGAGCGGTATGATCGGGTTCCGGCAGGCATTGGCAATGATCAGATGAAAATCCCGATCAATCTGTCCCTGTTTGATATAATCCTCCGGCGGAGACTGCTGCAGCTTCTGCAGATTCAGGGCAAGTTTGCGCAGATCATCGGCGTTCCTGTTAAGCGCCGCCAGCCGGGCGATCGTCGGCTCGAACATCTTGCGAACCTCCATGACATACAGGATATAATCACGGTCCAGCTTCAATTCAAGAAAGAGGTTCATCGGCTCAATCACATGCATTGAGGAATAGTCGTTGACATAAATCCCGCTACCCTTTCGAATGCTGATCAGCCCCCGGGCACTGAGCATCTGCAGCGCTTCCCGCAAGGCGGTCCGGCTGACCCCGAACATGTGGCACAGCTCCTTCTCGGTCGGCAATTTTTCAGCGGGGAGAACCTTTTTTTGCCGGATAACCGCCTCGATCTTCGCAACGATTTCCTGACTTAAGGTTTGCGAGTTGCCAATTTTCCGGAAGAGGGCTGTCATCTCTTAGGTCCGCTTAAATTTGTCATACATCTTACAAATATAAATTTACAAACCCGAATCCGGTTTTGCAACCGTTCTTTTCACTCAAATCGGGATATCATTCCGGCGACTCATCAGACGGTACCTTGCCGGCGGGATGCCGTAATATTTTTTAAACAGATTGTGGAAACGACTGAGACTGACAAATCCCAGATCCAGGGCAATGGAAAGGATCTTTTCCTCGGTCTCGACAATCTGCTTGGCGGCTCGCTTGATCCGCAACTCGTTAATAAACTGGGTGGGGGTTTTATCCAGGTATTTCCGAAAACACTTGCACAAATGTTCCTGAGTGCACGGCGCCAATGCCTTCATCCGTACCAGACCGCCGTACAGATTTTCCTGTTTTCCCATCTCCACAATCAGCTGCTCGAACCACTCCGGGTGATCACGACCGGTGCCGGAGGACTCATTATCCAGAAAAAAACGGGTGAAAAGCTCGGCGATCAGCACCTTGATTTTTAAACGGGCAACATCCTGGGCGGTACTTTGCAGCAGATTCATCCGAATCAATTGGGTAGCCAGCGTATCCGTTTCGGCAAGAGACAGTTTAAAAACCGGCGACGTCACCGGTCCCGTATAGCGGCGTAGGAAAAAATCATTGCCCAGATAATTGCTCAGGTCGCGCAGGAACTCCAGTTTAAACGCCACATTGACCAGTTCACAAGCGGCTTCGTCACGCTGCTCAAAACCGTGAATGTCCGTCGGTCGAATGAACACCAAAGTGCCCGCATCCAGCGGTTGATGTTCACCGTTGATAATGTGTCTGATCTTCCCGCTGATGATCAGAAAAAATTCGGCGAATTCGTGGGTGTGCAGGGCTGTCGCATCGCTGACCAGCGTATGATAGCGGACATCGGGACCGGCATTCATGCTGAAGGATCGTCGTCCCGACTCCCAGGCAAGCCGATGAAAGGTAATATTGGCGCCCGCCGGGAAAGAGATAAATCCACTCTGGGTCAGCGCAATGGCATTCATGATGATAATATACAGCAATATTTTGACAAAATAAAACTATTTATTAACGATAACAGACTTTATCTTATATGCAAATATAAAGGATTTTATTTGATCATTAAAAACAGAAGCAGGGACAAAGGACCAGGAAGATGAACATGCAGAATTCAAAACTGATGTCACGGGTTCAGCGTGCCTATGAAAACCGACAGCGACTTGTGGCTCCCCTGGTGGGCATGCCCGGTTTGAAAATGATCAACAGTACGATCAAGCTGGGTCAGCAAAATTACCGGGTCCATCAGTCGGCATTGGCGGCTCTGATCCATCGCTTCGGACCTGACATGATATTTCCACTCATGGACCTGTCTGTGGAAGCCAATGCCATCGGGCGCTACACCCTTTTCCCGATTGACGATACCGCTACGGTGCCGCATGTCGCCTTCCATCTCGATCATGTGGACATGCTGCCGAAAATTGACATCGCCGCCGACACCCGCGCTTTGGGCTATGCCAAAGTCGTAGAACTTCTTCAGAACAGCAGTGACGATACCATTTTCAAAGGCGCCTATGTCACCGGTCCCTATACCCTGGCGGCTCTGATTCTCGGTGCTCAGGAAGCCGCCCAGTCCATTATCCTGGAACCCAAAGGGCTGCATGTCCTTACCGAATATTGCATGAAAATCATCAACGATTACGCCCGGCTTCTCATGGATCACGGCGCCGAGGTCATCTGCGTACTGGAGCCCAGCGCCTCGATGCTGGGTCCGGACCATTTCCAGGAATTTTCCGGAAATTATGTTAAAGAATTGGCTGATCTGTGCCGCTGGAAAGGGGTCGTTTCGGTTTACCATGTTTGCGGCAACACCATGCATCTGATCGGAAACATGGTGAAAAGCGGCGTCAATGGTCTGAGTCTCGATTCACCTGATTCCGGCATGGATTTACCCAAAATTATGCCAAAGGTACCCAAAGATGTGCTGGTAATGGGCAATCTCAATCCCGTGGGTAAGATCCTGACCGGCTCACCGGTGGAAGTGGCAGCGGAGGTAAGTGAGCTGCTGAAATCCGTCGATTCGTATCCAAATTTTATCCTCAGCACCGGCTGCGATTTGCCGAAAAACACACCGGAAAAAAACATCGAAGCCTTTATGCAGGCGGGGCGGAATTATCGTATTTCCGGCGGAAAATAGTTTGATAATGACCAGACTTCATTAAATTTAGCAACAAAACAGGAGAACCTATGGCACGCAACGAAGAACTTTTTAATGCAATTGTAAAAGGCGATCGCAATACCGTTCAGACCATCATGCAGAGTGCCATCGACCAGGAACAGAACGTCACCGAACTGCTGGACGAATCGATGATCCCGGCGATGCGCGAGATCGGAGAACGCTTTTCCCGCAACGAGGTCTATGTTCCCGAAATGCTGATCGCCGCCCGGGCAATGCAGGCTGGTTTGAGCATTATCGAACCGGTGTTAGCCCAATCCAACCACAAGCCCCGGGGAAAAATCGCCGTGGGTACCGTTAAGGGCGATCTGCACGACATCGGCAAAAACCTGGTGGCGATTATGCTGAAAGGTGCCGGCTACGAAGTACTCGACCTGGGCACCAATTGCAGCATTGATAAATATACCGAAGCCGTCAATGCCGGCGTTAAAATCGTCATGTGCAGTGCTCTGCTGACCACCACCATGACCTATATGGAAGAGGTGGTCAAACATTTTAAAGATACTCCCGAAGTCAAGGTCGTTATCGGCGGTGCCCCGGTAACTCAGAAATACGCCGATTCCATCGGCGCCCACGCCTACGGTCGCGATGCCAACGAGGCTGTCAAAATCGTCGAAAATATTATCGGCGCATCGGCGTAAATCTCAACATTATTATCAGCAACAATAAAATGATTTCGCATTCCCGCGGGAAAGTGTAAATTTTTTCAGAGCTCCTTGCCATTCATGATCGGGATAGTTGACAACTACCTGAATCCTGATAAGAAACCATCCAAACGGAGGAAAAACGATGCATATCGTCGTACTCGATGGTCATACCCTCAATCCCGGCGATCTGAGCTGGGCTGAACTGGAAAAACTGGGGGATTGCGTCATGTATGATCGCACCAGTCCGGCAGAAGTTATCACACGAGCGTATGCCGCCGAGATTCTCATTATCAATAAAGTCGTCATCGGCAAATCGGAAATTGACCGGCTGCCGAAATTAAAATATATCGGTCTCTGTTCCACCGGCTATAACGTAGTTGACATTCAGACCGCCGCAGATCGAAACATCGTCGTTACAAATGTGCCGGCTTACAGTACGCTGTCCGTGGCTCAGATGGCTTTCGCCCATATTCTCAATCTCTGTCAGCATGTGGGAGGACATTCACTATCCGTAAAAAACGGAGAATGGTCTCAATCTCCGGATTTCTGCTATTGGAAATTTCCATTGGTGGAATTGCAAAGCCAGACGCTTGGCATTGTCGGCTTTGGTCGCATTGGGCGGCAGGTCGCCACTCTGGGGCAAGCCTTCGGTATGAACATTATTTATTACGATATCAATCCACCGGACCAGATTGATTCCGACTATCGGAACGTCACTCTCGATAGACTGTTCAGGGAAAGCGATATTATCACACTGCACTGTCCACTGACACCGGAAACGGAAGGATTGATCAGCAAAAAACAGCTCAGGTTAATGAAATCAACGGCTTTTTTAATCAACACCAGCCGCGGTCAGCTCATTGATGAAGCCGCCCTGGCTGAGGCACTGAACAGCGAAAATATCGCCGGCGCCGGGCTGGATGTTCTCTCCACCGAACCGCCGGCACCGGACAATCCGCTGCTGTCGGCAAAAAACTGCTACATCACGCCCCATATCGCCTGGGCGACCCGAGCAGCGCGAGCCCGCTTGATGAAAACCGTGGTACAGAATGTCCGGGCATTTCTTGACGGTACGCCCGTCAACCGGGTCAATTAGCCCTGCGCATCCGAGAGCCGTACCCTGTTGCATCCCGCTGGTTCATTTTAAGATCAGATTTACAGGTCGAAAATTTTCCCCGGGTTCAGAATGTAGTTTGGATCAAAGGACTTTTTAATTCTTTTCATCAGATCAATGGCAACCGCTTCCAGGGATTCACCGAGGTACTTTTTGCGCTTATGCCCGATACCATGCTCGCCGCTGATTTTTCCGCCATAGGCTCTGGTCCGCTGATAGATTTCCAGCAGCAGTTGCGGTAAAACGCGGTTCCATTTTTCGATAGTCATTTCCGGTTTTTTCACCGGAGTTGCGTGCAGATTGCCATCTCCGGCATGACCATAGCAGGGAATTAGTACATCATATTTCTCGCCGATGTTTTCAATTTCCGGTAGGATTTTAGCAATATTTCCAACCGGAACAACGATATCTTCAAGGCTCTGCACGGGTGAATAGACCATGAAGGCTTCGGCGATATTGCGGCGGATTTTCCAGACCCGTTCCCGGGTAGTGTGATTATCAGCGACATAAACCTCCAGCGCACCATGCTCCAGACAGAGTTCGCCGATTGTTTCATACTCCTTTTCCAGCTGTTCGATATGATTGCCATCCACTTCAATCAGGAGCATGGCGCCAGCCTGTTCGTAGGGCATGTGCTCATTAAGGTATTTGCAAGAGGTCTGGAAAGACAATTTGTCCATAAATTCAACGGCGGTGGGGATGATCCTGCCGAAAGTCATAATAATCGGCACCATTCGAATCGCGCTGTCGATATCCTTAAAGAGCACCAGCAGGTCCACGGCTTCAGTGGGCAGCGGCATCAGTTTAATAATGATTTTGGTAAAAATGCCCAGAGTCCCTTCGGAGCCGATCATTAGCTTCAAAAGGTTGTACCCGACAACATCCTTGACGTTTTTTCCGCCCAGATGCAGAATCTCTCCCTCCGGCGTGACCACCTCCAGCCCCAGAATATAGCGGCTGGTGACACCGTATTTGACCGCCTTGCCGCCACCGGCATCCTCGGCGACATTGCCACCGATGAAGCAGCTCTCCACACTCATCGGATACCCGGCAAACCAGAGTCCATCATCCTGCAGTTTGGTGTTAATATCGTTGGTCACTACACCCGGTTCCACCACAATGACCAGATTGTCTTGATCAATCTCCAGAATTTCATTCATCCGCTCAAAGGACACAAGAATGCCACCATAAAGCGGCACCGCTCCTCCCGACAGTCCGCTGCCGGCACCCCGTGGTGTGACCGGAATTTTTGCCCGGTTTGCCAGTTTCATCACGGCGGCAATTTCGGCAGCGGTGCGCGGTTTAATGACCACCTCCGGCATGTGGGCATAGCTCTTCTCGGCGACCTCATCATGGGAATAGGGTTCGAGTTTATCCTTATCCCCGGAAATCACCCACTTCTTACCGAGAATCTTTTCTAATTCGGCGATGATTTCAGGCGTAACGACACTATATTGATAAGTTGACACTAATCCTCCGCGTCAGTCTTGAATGTTACATTTGCTCTTAATTCGCTGATGTATCCTCTCCTGTAAAACCGGCAGCACCTCAAACAGGTCGGCGACAATTCCGAAATCCGCCACCTGAAATATCTGGGCATCGGGATCGTTATTGATCGCTATGATGTTTTCGGCGGTTTTTATCCCAGCCAGGTGTTGAACGGAGCCGGAAATCCCGATGGCAATATACAGCTTGGGACTCACCGTTTTCCCACTCAGACCGACCTGATGGGGGTAGGTTACCCACCCCAGATCCACCGCGTCACGGGTCGCTCCGATCGCCCCCTTGAACGCAACCGCCAGCTGGGATACCATATTAAAATTTTCTTCCTTCTTGAATCCCTTTCCGCCGGCGATCACAATTTCAGCATCCTGAATATTGCTGCCTTCTTCCCCAATCGGTCTGAAATCACGCCGTCGCACCCGGCTTTTTACCAGATCGTTATCAATTTTTTCATAAATGACCTCACCGTTGCGGGAGAGGTCCGCCTCCAGCGGTTTGTTGGAATGCGGGCGGACCGTTGCCATCTGCGGTCGGTGATTGGGTGTCTTGATGGTTGCCAGAACATTCCCGCCGATAGCCGGTCGGGTCTGGATCAGATTGCCGGTCTCTGGCTCAATATCCAGTCCCGTACAATCGGCGGTCAGACCGGTATTGCAGGTGATGGCGACCGCCGGTGCCACCGTCCGACCGGTGGTGGTAGCGCTGGCGATCAGAATTTCGGGCTTGTACTTTTGAATCAGGTGGTTCAGGCAGCTGGTATATGGTTCCGGTAAAAAATGCTCCAATTCCGGGTGTTCGGCGACAAGCACCTTATCCGCACCCCGATAGAACAGCTCCTTTATATCCTGTCTGTCAATCCGTTTACCAAAAACAACCGCCCACAATTCGACCTGTCGTTTGTCGGCAAGTTCACGGCCCCGTTTGAGCAGCTCGTAAGACACCAGTCTGATGCGCCCCTCCTCCTGTTCTCCGAGAACCCAAACACCCTCGTACGCCATTTCCAGCTCCGCTATTTTCACAATATCTCTCTTTCTTCCAGAAACGCCAGCAGCTGATCAACCGCCTCCTCGACCTGCTGCTCATCCTTCGGTTGCAGGATTTTGCCATTCCGGGTAACCTGCGGTTTGGATATTTTCACAACCCGGGTCGGCGAACCCTGCAGTCCCAAACACTCCGCTCTTGCCTCAATCTCGGCGGGACCCCAGACTACACTCTGCATTTTCCGGGCTCTCTGTTTGCCCCGCAGTGTGGGCAGACGCGGATAGTTAATCTCCTTGACCACCGTCAGTAAACAGGGACGATCAATCTCCAGGATTTCGTATCCGGTTTCCACCATTCTCTCAATAACCATAAATTCGGCGTATACCTCTTTGATCGCACTGATGTAGGTGTGGAAGGGAATATCCAGCCAGGCGGCAATGCCGGGACCAACCTGTCCGGTATCGCCGTCAGTGGCACGCTCCCCGCACAAAATCAGATCGAAATCACCGATCTTTTTAATTGCCTGAGCGAGAACATAGGAGGTCGCCCAGGTGTCGGCACCGGCGAATGCCTTGTCACTCAGCAAAATCCCGTTATCACAACCCATGGCGATCGCCTCTTTCAGAGCCATGCCGGCTTTCGCCGGTCCCATGGAAATGGCAATAACCTCGGCGTTATATTTCTCTTTTAACAAAATAGCTTCTTCAATTGCATACAGGTCCAGCGGATTAATGATCGATTCCACTCCCTCACGCACCATGGTACCGGTTGCGGGGTCCATTTTGACATTGCTGGTCTCAGGAACCTGTTTGATGGGTACAACGATTTTCAACAGTTACTCCTCACATTTGGACGAAGATCGCTCCAGGGAACAGGCATGCGCTTCATCGTGTAAATTCGGTTCATTCCGTAGGGAATGCGGATATATGGATTTTCCCGGTTATCTCTCTGATTCAATATATCAATCACCATTGGTCGCCGGTAATTTAAGAATTTCAGTTCCGATATACCATATTTGTCTGCCTTCTTCCGAAAGCAGTCCGCTTCCGCGATTGATTTTTCCCGGAATCTGACCATCCTCTGAGCAATGTGTGATCTTCAGAGAATATGCAGAACTGGCTACAAAACCCTGCAATCGTCGCCGGTATTGCCGGTTTTACAAGCAGAACAGCTCCCGCCGTCGTAATGACAGCCGGAATGTCGCCCATCCCTCTTTGCAAATAGAACGATCGTCATTACCGCCGTGAAGACCAGCATGACAACTACCGTAAGGCTGATAATTTTCAACACCATACTCAGGACTTTTTCTTAGGCTTCCAGCGCCAGTTTTCGTAATAATCCCAGATGATCGAATCCATTTCGCGGGTGCGCTCATTCAGGCAGGCTTTGGTCACATCACCCGCCGACAGGATGCCGATAAACCGACCTTCTTTTTCGATTAATATATGACGAATTCGCTTACCCAGAATCTTATCCAGCAGCAGATAAATCGGGTCGTTATAGGGAGCACTGAAAAGATCGGTTGTCATAACATCCTTAATAATAGTGGAATCGGGATCGAATTTGCGCCCCGCCGCCAGTTTTAACAGGTCCCGCTCCGTGAAAATGCCGACAACCTCCTTGCCTTTTTTAATTACAATCGCACCAATATCATTCTTCGCCATTGTTTTCAAAGCATCCACGAGGATGGTAGTCTGCTGCACGGAGATCATCGGACGATCTTTTTCATTAAGAATATCCTCTGCTAATTTCATCATAAACCTCGCTTTTTCACTTTAACCGAAATCATCGTAGAGGATGTTTTCCGGCTCCACACCAAGACTGTCAAGCATGTGAATGACCGCCTCGTTCATTAACGGTGGTCCGCAGATATAGTATTCGCAATCCTCAGGTGCGGGATGGTCTTTCAGGTAAGAATCAAACAGCACCTGATGAATGAATCCGCATTTGCCTCTCCAGTAATCTTCGGGCATCGGTTGGGAAAGCGCCAGATACCAGCTGAAATTGTCATGTTCCTTTGCCAGCTTATCGAATTCTTCTGCATAAAACACCTCCCGCAGACTGCGGGCTCCGTACCAGAAAGAGATTGTCCGTCTGCTCTTCAGCCGTTTCAACTGATCAAAAATGTGAGACCGCAGGGGCGCCATCCCAGCACCTCCGCCAATAAATACCATCTCATTATCTGTCTCTTTGGCAAAAAATTCTCCGTAAGGACCGGAAATAGTCACCTTGTCACCGGGTTTCAAACTGAAAATATACGAGGACATCCTGCCGGGAGGTGTATCGGGTTTGTCCGGCGGCGGCGTGGCAATCCGGACATTCAGCATGATAATGCCCTTCTCACCCGGATAATTTGCCATGGAATAGGCACGCATGACCTCCTCATCGGTTTCCGATACATACCGCCATAAGTTATAGCGGTCCCAATCCTCGCGGAATTTCTCTTCAATCTCAAAATCAGCGTATTTGACTCTGTGCGGCGGCGCCTCGATTTGAACATAGCCGCCTGCCCGAAAATCGACCTCTTCACCTTCCGGTAATTCCAGAACCAGCTCTTTGATAAAAGTCGCCACACACCGGTTCGATTTTACCCGGCACTCCCATTTGCGGACATCAAATACTTCCGGCGGAAGCTGTAGCTGCAGATCCTCCTTTACCGCTACCTGGCACGCCAGCCGGACACCTTCCCGGGCTTCCCGGCGGTTGATATGGGTCGCCTCAGTGGGAAGCAACGGTCCGCCCCCGGCGGTGATGACACACTTGCACATGCCACAGGTACCGCCACCGCCGCAAGCGGATGCCAGATAGATTTCGTTGTCAGCCAAAACATTCAGTAGTTTTCCGCCGATTGGCACTTCCAGCGATTTCCCCGGATCCCCATTAATCGTTATCCGGACATCACCGCCGGGAACCAACCGGGACTTGGCAACGAGAATCAGAATCACCAGCGCCAGTACGATTACCGTGAACATAATCACACCCAGCAATATGAGACCTGCTCCCGACACAAACAGTCCTTATAATTGAATTCCCGAAAACAGCATAAAGGCAATCGCCATCAGTCCCACCGTAATAAAGGTAATTCCCAGACCCCGCAGACCGGCGGGTACATTACTATATCTCATTTTGTCCCGAACACCGGCTAAGGCAATTATCGCCAGGGCAAAACCGGTGCCCGATCCCAATCCGAAAATCACACTTTCGGGAAAATTGTAATTCCGCTCCACCATAAACAGTGACCCGCCGAGAATTGCACAGTTCACCGTAATCAGCGGCAGGAAAATGCCTAGCGCATGATACAGTTTGGGAATGAATTTATCCAGGACCATCTCCAGAATCTGGACCATCGCGGCAATCACCCCGATATACGTGATCAGCCCCAGAAAACTCAAATCCACCTCCGGCAGCCCTGCCCAGGTCAGTGCGCCATCGGCAATCACATACCGATTGAGCAGATTGTTGACCGGAACGGTGATGGTCTGCACCACCACCACTGCCAGCCCCAGCCCGACTGCCGTCTCGATCTTCTTGGAAACCGCCAGAAAGGTGCACATGCCGAGGAAAAACGCCAGCGCCATATTCTCGATAAAGACAGATTTGATAAAAAGACTTAAATAGTGCTCCAGCATCTTTTATTCCTCCTGCACCTGTTCCGGCTTCCAGGTCCGCAGCGCCCAGATGATCAACGCAATCAGGAAAAAGGCACTGGGCGGCAGGACAAACAGACCGTTTGGCACGTACCAGCCGCCTTCCGTGTACACCGGTAAAACCTGAAAACCCAGCAGTTTCCCCGATCCGATCAGCTCCCGGAAAAATCCCACCGTCAACAGGATGACCGTATAGCCCAACCCATTGCCGATGCCGTCCAGAAAACTCTCCCAGGGGGGATTCTTCAGGGCAAAAGCTTCCGCCCGCCCCATGATGATACAGTTGGTGATAATCAGACCCACGTAGACCGACAACTGCTTGCTGATATTATAGGCAAAGGCTTTGATAATCTGATCGGCAATGATCACCAGCGACGCAATGATGGTCATCTCCACGATGATCCGGATGCTGCCGGGAATCTGTTTGCGGATCAGGCTGACCGACAAATTGGAAAAAGCCAGTACAAAGGTCACCGCCAGCGACATGACCATGGCGGTCTCCAGCTTGGCGGTCACCGCCAGTGCCGAACAGATGCCCAGAATCTGGAAGGCAATCGGATTTTCGTTGAAAATCGGGGTGGTCAAAATTTTTTTCATTTTGCCCATGGCGACTCACCCTCCCGTAAACGTTCCAGCAAAGGACCATAACCGTTCTCACCCAACCAGAAACGCACCAGGTCGTTGACGCCGCGGGTGGTGATCGTTGCACCCGACAGCCCGTCGATCTGATGAATTGCATCGGGATCCGCCGGATCAACTTTATTCTTGATAACCTCGATTTTTAATTTACCCGCAGCATCGCTGATCCGTTTGCCGATCCAGCCACGCTTCCAGCCTGGATTATCTACCTCGCCGCCCAAGCCGGGCGTCTCACCATGCTCGTAAAACGTAAATCCCTGTACCGTGATCCAGTCGCTGTCCAAAGCGATGAAGCCATACATCGTCGACCAGAGACCCTTCCCGTAAATTGGCAGAATGACCTTGGCAATCTGTCCGGCGTCCCGCACCCAGTAAACCACCATATACCTCGGAATCTGTCCGAGTTGAGCAAAGTCGTCACCGGCTGGCAGTCTGCGGTTGTATTGTGGATTTTTCGCTATGGCTTTGATATCAAACGTCTCCGGATTGAGCCAATCGGTGTAATCCTTTTTGGGTAAAATGGAACCGCTCTGCAGCTCGATAATGTCCGCTTCGATTTTTTCATTGAACAACTTTTGAATATCTGCATCGGCATAGGAGATGTTACCGGCATCCAGAATATTGCGCAGTTTATCCAGCCGGCGGTTTCTGTCCTGAAGGCTTTTTAAACTCACCGCCGCCGTGGACACCAGCACCGAGCAGACCAGGCAGACGCCCAGCGCCACCAGAATCGTCTTACGGGTACTATCCATCGGCATAGCGCGCCTGCCTTCTTTTGATATGGGCATTAATAAAAATCCGGTCAATAATCGGTGCAAAAACATTCCCGAACAGAATCGCCAGCATCATCCCTTCGGGAAACGCCGGATTGATGACCCGGATCAGGACAACCAGTATACCAATCAGCAAACCGTAAAGATACTTGCCCGGATTCGTCATCGCCGCTGTCACCGGATCGGTTGCCATGAACACCGTCCCGAAAGCAAAACCGCCCAGCACCAGATGCCACCAGGGCGTCACCTGAAACAGTGGATTTGTCGTGCTGCCAACCAGATTGAAGAGAAGCGAGGTCGTCACCATTCCCAGCAGAATACTCAGCATGATCCGCCAGGAACCCACACCGGTAAAGATCAGAATTGCGGCTCCGATCAGGCACGCCAGCGTCGAGGTCTCCCCCATGGAACCGGGAATAAACCCCAAAAAGGCGTCCCACCAGCGCGCCCCGAATTGCATCACCGGGTCTGCCATTTGCGCCAGGGGCGTCGCCCGGCTGATTCCATCCACCGCCACCCAGACCTTGTCGCCGGAAATTTGCGCCGGATAGGCAAAAAAGAGAAACGCCCGCCCCACCAGCGCCGGATTTAAAACATTCATTCCAACGCCGCCGAAGACCTCCTTCCCGATGACCACGCCGAAGCTGATACCCAGCGCCACCTGCCAGTAGGGGATTGTCGGCGGCAGAATCAACGGAAAGAGCAGACTCGTGACGAAAAATCCCTCGGCAATCTCATGTCGGCGCACAGTGGCAAACAGCACCTCCCAGAAACCGCCGACAGCCAGAGTAACAATATAAACCGGAAAAAAATAGAACGCACCGTGCACAACATTCACCCAAAAATGGTGCGGATTGAATCCGATCCCCAACCAGTGTATGACCCGCTGCTGCCAGGTATCCAGCGGGACCGATGCCAGCCCGGCAAGCGTCAGATTCGCCTGTAATCCGGTGTTGTACAGCGCCATGGCAACCGCCGGAATCAGCGCCACCATCACCGTCACCATCATACGCTTGAGGTCCATGACATCACGAACATGGACCACCGACCCGGTTACCTTCCCCGGCGAGTAGAGAAAGGTGTCCACGGCTTCAAACAGATAGTAAAAACGCTCCAGCTTCCCGCCCTGCCAGAAGTGCTTTGCCTGCTTATCCAGAAATTTTCGCAACACCTGCCCTAACCCTCATTCTCAATCAGGGTTAATACCCGGCGCAGATTGTCACCATGCTCGATTTTCGACGGACAGACATAGGTGCAGAGAGCTAAATCCTCCTCCGCCAGCTCCAGACAACCCAGCTTTTCCGCCTCTTCAATATCGTCCATCGCCAGAGCCCGCAGCAGAAAGGTTGGCAGAATATCCAGAGGCATCACCTTTTCATAACTGCCGATCGGTATAATGGCACGAACACCGCCATGCAAATCTGTATTAAATTCAATTTTGCCATGCCGCAAAAATTTGGACAGGACGATGTTTTTTACCGAATGTCGGTGGAATCCGGGACTCAGCCAGCCGAACAGTTTCCGGACACCGCCTTCGGGAATCACCGTCACCTGCTGATGGAAACGACCCAGATAGCCCAGAGCCTCGTCCGACCGATAACCATGCAGGATGGAACCCGAAATCACCCGTCGTCGCTCCGCATACAATTCATCTTTCGTCAAATCGGCGAGGTTTGCCCCGGTGCGCGTAATCACCAGACGCGGCTGTTTCACCAGCGGTCCGGCGAGCGCAATAACCCGCTCGGTCAATATTTCACCACGTAAAAAAAGATGCCCCACAGCAATGACATCCTGAGCCATGAGATGCCAGACCTGCCTGGTTCGGGAAACCGGATCGAGAAAATGAATATGCGTCCCCACATTGCCCGCCGGATGCGGTCCGGCAAACTCCACTACTTTTACATTCACTGCCTCCGCGACCGGTATTTCCGCAGCCGGGGATTTACATAAAAACAGATGACCATCGGTGAGTTTTGAGATGATCCGAATCCCCGCTAAAAATTCATCTTTTCGCCGGCGGATAATCATTCCCACATCCGGCGCCAGCGGATTGGTATCCAGCGCCGTTATGAAGATTGAATGAGGAACGCTCTCCGGATCGGCGATTTTTTCAAAGGGTCGGCTGCGAATTGCCGTCCAGACCCCGGACTCGAGCAGCTGAGTCACTATTTTTTCCCGTGTCAAAGACTCTGATTGCTTTTCGGAAAAGGAGGGAAAACCGATGGCAGCGTCACCATCCAACCGAATGACGATGGATAAAAAACGCCGCTTCGCACCGCGATTAATCTCAACCACTTCCCCGCCACCGGGCGCCGTAAAGCGGATCGCCGGTCTCTTTTTATCCGTAAAAAGCAACTGTCCCAGTTTGACCCGGTCCCCCACTGTGACGGCAAAGTCTGGTCTCATGCCGATATAATCCGGACCTAGCAGCGCCACCTGACCGACCGCATGCGCCGCTGAAATTTCCGGCTCCGGGGCACCGTCAAGCGGAAGATTCAGCCCTTTTTTCAACGTGATCAATCGCTCTTGACTCCGCTTTTGACACTAATTTAAAACATTCTCATCGCATGCACCAACAGAAGTTCGATCATCTTTGGTTACGTACAGAATTCAAAGCCTGAAGTTGGAAATTATCCTACATCCGTTTTGGTCAGCGCTCAGGTAAAAATAATCTGCGCCCCGGCGGATATCTCATAGAACTCACCCACCGTGAGGACCTTATCTACCTCGGGACAGAAATCTTCCATACGCAGATTGAACATATCCACCGTCGCCTTGCAGGCATAGAGTTTCGCTCCGGCGGCGCTGATCATCTCAATAAATTCCCGCACCGGGGGAATGTCCAGCTTATCCATTGTCCGGTTCATCTGCCAGGTGGCGAACGCCGACATGCCGGGCAATGCACCCAGGAGCGTCGGCAGCGGCAACCCTTTGGCATCGGGCACCCGCATCGCCGGATTGCCCACCGTGGCGATCTTTATCTTGTCCATGTATTTATCCAGCACCGCATAGAGCCCGAAAAAGGTGAAAAAGAGGTTTGCCTCAATGCCCTCCATCCGGGCACCGTTTGCCATAATCAGACCGGGATAAACCCCATCCAGTGAGCCCCGGGAGACTACGATGGAAACTTTTTTGATTTTTTCATCCGCCATTTTACTCTCCTCTAAACACAACTAACCGGCTTTTCCAGACCGGCAATCTTCGCCGCTTTTTTTAACGGTCCGTCGGGGAAGAGTCGGTACAGCGTCTTGGTATCCACAACACCGGACTTTGTCAGCCGTCGAATAGTAGGCAGCTTGCCGTTTTCCGCCACCTCTTTGCGAAGGTATTCCAGGACCTGCCAATGCAGCTCCGTCAGCTCGATGCCCTCTTCCTTCGCAATAGCAACGGCAACGTCCTTTGTCCATTGCGACGAATCGGTCAGATAACCCTCTTCGTTTACATTAATGTCAACTCCGGCAAGATTTTTGACTGCCATGACATACTCCTTTTTTGGTTTAAATTTTCTTTCCAACGGTGCTCATTTTTGCCGTGATCAGCGGAATCGGCAAGCCGCGCAGAAGCACATTCCAGTAAATCCACTTGAATGCCAGCTTGCCCAGGTGATTCATGCGCGACTCTTTCAATAACGCCATCGGACCGATGACAGGCAGGGGAAATTTCCCCTCCACCGGCTCGATATCATAATTGAAGTCAATCAGAAAGCCCTTTCCGAATCCCGATTCGATAAAGCAGTTGGCATGCCCGTCGAACTCCTCTTTCAGCGGTTTTCTATTAATAAAACGCAGGATGTTTTCGGTCAGAATTTCCGCCTGAAAATGCGCCACCGATCCGGCTTTGGAGCTGGGCAGGTCGGTCGCATCGCCCAGGACAAAGATATTCTCATAGGCTTGTGACTGCAGAGTGTGTTTTTGCGTGGGTACAAAATTCAGTTCGTCACCCAATCCGGAACGCCCGATTACGCTGCTGCCCATATTGGTGGGAATGGATATGAGCAGATCGTAATCCACCTTTTTCTCGTCATAAGAGATCAGTTTTTTTGAGGCTCCGTCCACGGTCATAATATTAAAATCGGGCACCAGCCTGACATTTTTATTCTCCAGCAGATGGTTCAGCACCGCAGAGGCGCGGGGACGCGTAAACGCGCCGGACAGGGGTGTCACATAGGTGATTTCCACGTCGTCACGGATACCCTTTTTGGTAAAATACCAGTCCGCCAGAAAGGTGAATTCCAGCGGTGCCACCGGACATTTAATCGGCATCTCGGCAATATGTACCACCAGTTTGCCGCCCTTCCAGTCCTTCAGCCGTTCCGCCAGCGCCTGCGCTCCCTCAATCGTATAAAAATCAAAGGCGTTCTCGCCCCAGCCGCTGTCCAGTAATCCGTCCACCTCGCCAGGAACAATATCCGTACCGGTGGCGATCACGAGAATCTGATATTCCAGAATTTCACCGCTGTTTAATTTCACCCGGTTTTTATCCGCTTCGATTAATTCAATCGTCTCCTGAATGTACTCGACCTGCTTCGGCAGAAAATCGGTCTTGGCGCGGGTTACATCCGCCGCGGTGTACATTTCAAAAGGGATAAACAGAAAACCGGGCTGATAATAGTGAAACGGGTGCTGATCCACCATGGTAATCGTCCATTCCCGGCGATCCAGCTTACGCTGCAGGCGATTCGCCATAATGGTGCCGGCGGTCCCGGCGCCCAGAATCAAGAGGCGTTTCATTAATCCTTCCTAACTTTCCAAAAATTTCTCATGCAGATAATGAATGACATCCCGGACACGCTGGTCTTTCAGATGATAGATAATACGTTTTCCGTCCCGGCGACTGGTGATAATGTCAGCCATCGTTAAAAGCCGCAGCTGCTGGGAAATATTGGAATAGTTGCCCATCTGAATCGTATCCACGATATCTCCGACACAGAAATCACCTTCCGCCAGCAGACACAAAATCCTGAAACGGGTTTTGTTGGATATCAGGGTAAAGACATCCACCACCTTTTGGCAGGCAAATTCATTGTTTTTAAAGCGCTTTTTGATCTCTTCCAAACTCTCACCCATTTTTCAATCCTATATTTTAATATATATTAATATGTTGAATCTTTAAAGTCAAGTGTTTTTCCGCTGTCTCCAAAAACATAAAAAACGGGAGTGTCACCGTGACACTCCCGCCTCCAATCGCTAAAAACAGCGTGGTTACTTCAAACCTCTTTTCTCCAGCAGCGGCTCAATGCTCGGCTCCCTGCCGCGAAAACGCTTGTATAGCACCATCGGCTCCTCACTGCCACCCCTGGCAAGGATGTTTTCCCGAAAAGACTGCGCCAGCTCCCGGTTGAACAGGTCGGTCTCCTTGAATGCCTGAAAGGCATCGGCATCCAGCACCTCCGCCCAGATATAGCTGTAGTAGCCGGCGGAATACCCGCTGGTAAAAATATGCCGGAAATAGGGAGTCCGGTAGCGGCTGATAATCTCCGGAATCAGCCCGATTCTGCCCAGCGATTCATCCTCGAATTCCAACACATCTTCAATCGGGCGGGGTGTAGTCAGGGTATGCCAATCCATATCCAGATAGGCTGCTGCAAGATACTCCACCGTCGCAAAACCCTGATTGAACAGACTCGCTTTCCGGATTTTTTCAATCAGCTCATCGGGTATCGGCTCACCGGTTTCATAATGGAAAGCGTAGCTTTTCAGAACCTCCGGCTCCAGCGCCCAGTTCTCCATGATCTGAGACGGCAATTCCACAAAATCCCGCGGCACACTGGTTCCCGTCAGCCGCGGATATGTCCCGTCGCTGAAGAGTCCATGCAGGGCATGTCCAAATTCATGAAAAATCGTTTCAACTTCATCCAGACTCAATAGCGCCGGTTTTTCAGCGGTGGGCTTGGAAAGATTGAACACATTCGTCATCAGCGGGGTGATATTTCGACCGTCCTTTTTCATCTGCTTGCGGAAAGAACCGCACCAGGCGCCACCCCGTTTACTGGCGCGGGGATGGTAATCCACATACAGCATGCCGAGGATTGTACCGTCGGCATCTTTTACCTCAAAAACCTGAACGTCCTCATGATAGACCGGAATGTCCCGGCGTTCATGGAAGGTGATGCCCCAGAGTTTCGTCGCCAGGTCAAAGGCACCCTGACGGACATTTTTCAGTTGAAAATAGGGTCGCAGCAGGTCATCGTCCAGAGCATATTTCTCCTTTTTCAGCTTCTCCGCATAGTACCACCAGTCCCAGCACTCCAACTGAAAGCGGGCGCCCTCGCGTCTGGCGATCGCCTGCATGTCCCGGAGTTCGGCACGGGCGCGTTGCAGTGCCGGTCGCCAGAGCTGATCCAGTAATTTATAAACGTTGGCGGGATTTTTCGCCATGTTTACATCCAGGACATAGTGGGCATGGGTAGGAAATCCCAGCAGCTGCGCCCGTTCTGCCCGCAGCGCCGCGATTCTGGCGGCGATTGCTTTGTTATCGTATTCGTTGTCGTTATTGCAGCGATTGGTATACGCCAGATAGATTTTTTTTCGCAGGTCGCGCTTCTCAGAGTAGGTCAGAAAGGGGATCCAGCTGGGTTTGTGCAAAGTATAGACCCATTTACCGGCATAGCCTCTCTCTTTGGCGGCAGCGGCACCGGCGGCTATCACATTATCCGGCAGACCCGCCAGATCGGCAGCATTATCAATGACCAGTTCGAAATTATTATCCTCCTTCAGGACATTTTCACCAAATTTGGTGGTCAGCACCGCCAGTTCTTCATTGATTTCGCGGTAGCGCTTTTTGCTCTCGTCAGCGAGATTTGCACCACCCCGTACGAAATCCTGGTAATACTTCTCCAGCAGCTTCGCCTGTTCGGCATTCAGATCCAGGCGTTCCCTCTGATCGTAAACGCTCTTAATTCGCTGAAACAGGGTGTCATTCAACCCGATATCGTCCTCATGTTTGGACAGCTGCGGCGCGATTTCCCTGGCGATTTGCTGCAACTCATCGTTGGTGTGGGCGCCATTCAACGCATAAAATACGGCGGACACCCGGCGCAGCAGTTCACCGGAATAGTCCAGCGCTGCGATGGTATTTTCAAATGTCGCCGGCTCGGGGTTCGCAATAATGGCGTGCACCTCGGCTTTCTGCAGGCGCATGCCCTCTTCAAAAGCCGGCATAAAGTGCCCGGTTCTGATTTTTTCAAAGGGTGGCGTTCCCAGCGGTGTCTTCCACTGCGTGAAAAAGGGATTCTCCGCACTCTCCCGGGTACAGGAGATCCCTGTAAAAAGAATTGCCAAAAAGAGCAGAAACAGATTTTTCATGATTCTCTTCCTTACTTTATTCCGTGGTTGCCATATTTTGGTGTCATCATGATGATCCAGATGCTTTCATAATATAAAAAATGATTGGAAAAAATCTTAATTATTAAATGAAGGATGAACCTGTTTATCTCTTTCCATCCCTGTTGTCCGCCGACCAGCATTTGATTCCCCGGATAAAATGGATAAATTATTTTTGACAAACAATAGAAAGGGAGCCATGCAAGCACAACTTTATCAGGTGGATTCCTTTACGGAAAAACCCTTTCGGGGTAATCCCGCCGGGGTCTGTCTTCTGGAAAAACCGGCACCGGAAAAATGGATGCAACAGCTGGCGGCGGAGATGAACCTGTCGGAAACCGCCTTCTGCTATCCGCTGGAAAAAGACTATCGGTTGCGCTGGTTCACGCCGGTTGCGGAAGTAGAGCTCTGCGGGCATGCCACGCTCGCCACGGCACACATTCTATTTGAAACCGGCGCCATCAAGCCGGACCAGGCGGCACGTTTTCAAACGATGAGCGGATGGCTGACCGTTACGATGAAAAACGGACGACTGCAGATGAATTTCCCCGCCACACCGGCGGCGCCCTGCTCACTCCCGTCAGCATTGCCAAAATCCCTGGGGCTTACCCACATCCTCTGGACCGGTAAAAATGCAGTTGATTATCTTATCGAAGCCGGTTCGGAAGAGGAGATTATCGGGCTGCAACCGGATT
This sequence comes from Fidelibacterota bacterium, assembly GCA_049975265.1. Lineage (GTDB taxonomy): Bacteria > Fidelibacterota > UBA2242 > UBA2242 > UBA2242 > B118-G9. The sequence continues at coordinate 21,852 of JBNGDF010000008.1, read as the reverse complement.
TCCGGCAGCTGGCTGCCACCACCCAACGGGGTGTCATTGTCACCGCCCGCTCCGATCGTCAGGAAATTGATTTCATCTCCCGGTTTTTCGCTCCGGCAATCGGAATTGATGAGGATCCGGTCACCGGCTCCGCTCACTGTACATTGGGTCCATACTGGATGAACAAACTGAATAAATCCGCCTTTACCGCCTATCAGGCTTCCAGCCGCGGCGGGATTGTGCGAGTCGCGGTAAAGGGAGACCGGATTCTTCTCGGCGGGACCGCCGTGACGATTTTTTCCGCGCGGCTCACTGAAATGGTGACCGGAGCACAATAATTCTGAGACATTCACGTTGGAACATCCCTTTTCAGAGAATAATGTCAATCTGTTACTTAAAACAGGGAAACAATGATGAAACCAAAAACGTTCCCAGTCCTACTCTTTCTAGTTTTAATTTTCAACCGGGCTGCCGCCGATTCGCTGAAAGTCGTCACCATTAACGTCTGGTCCGGACTCGACTATATCGGTTCGTTGAAAATGGGTGAATACGAAAGTGCGGAAATCCGGGAACAGCGGTATCAGATTCTCCTACAGCAAATAAGGGAGCTGGACCCCGATGTCATCGCGCTGAATGAAGCCAACAAACTCCCCCGTTACGCCCGACGCATCGCCCGTGATCTGAATGCTGATCAGCTGCACCATCTGGGTGTGGCTGGCATTCATATCGGTCCGCTGGGACTGCCGCTCAATCTGCGGGAGGGCGATGTCATTCTCGCCAAAAAAGACCTCAATCTCCAGTCCGCAGGACGCCGGCAGCTCTCCGGTGGTTACGTGGGGCGCTTTTTTACCTTTCATTTCGCCGATGCGACCCAGGTGATCGGCGCCACGATTGAGTTTGCCGGACAAACAATATACCTCTTCAATACCCACTGGCACGCCAGCCGCTATGCCAACCGCGCAACCCTGGAAAAAATCACCCAACAGTATCTGGAGGGTGAAATCGGCGATGACCAGTATCTGAACATCGTCACTGACGCCGTAGAAGGAAAAAAATGGCGGCTCGGCGAAGCCCGCAGGACGATTGAATTCATCAACAAAACCGCCGCGCAAAATCCGGCTATCCTGATGGGCGACTTTAACGATCTGATCGACTCTGACCCCATCCGGATGCTACGGGAAAGCGGTTTTATCGATAGTTACAGTCAGGTCAATCGGGAACCGGGTCCCACCTGGGACGAACGGCTGAATCGCAACATCCGGCTACATTACCTGACTGAAATTCCCTCTCCGGAAAACGCCCGCCGGGATCGCATTGATTACATTTTTTTCCGGGGGCAACCATTAAAAGTCCGGCGGTCGGAGGTTGTCTTGAACAAGGTCGCAGACAACCTGCATCCGTCGGATCACTTCGGTGTGATGACGATTTTCGACATAGGGGAACAGCCATGAAGGTCTGCTTTATTCTCAGCGCCCCGAAAACCCCCGAAAATATCGGTGCCGCCGCACGGGCTCTGAAAACCATGGGATTCAGCGATTTGCGTCTGATCAATCCCTGTGATCATCTGAGTTCCCCCGCCCGCTGGCTGGCGCACGGTTCGGAAGAAATCCTGGAAACAGCCCGTGTTTTCAATTCACTTGCGGCAGCGACAGCCGACGTTGATTTTCTGATCGGTACATCATCGAAAAAACGACCCTCCAAAAACGAAAACCTGCCCGCCGGCAGGCTGGCGGAACTATTGAAAGAAAAAGGGGCTACGATTCAGACCGTAGGCGTGCTTTTCGGCTCCGAAGACCGGGGTCTGAATAATGACCAGTTGGCGATCTGCGATCTCCTGTCCCACATTCCGATGCAGCAGCCACAACCCAGCCTGAACCTCGCCCAGGCGGTGATGATTTATGCCTATGAATTATCCCCCCTGAACCGGCATCCTTCCCGGCTCCCGCCGCCTCCGCCGACCGACGCCGCTTTCCAAAAATTAAAACAGAACGTCGCAGCAGTCCTGAATCAAATCGGGATGACCGACCGCCTGCCGATTCATAAGCGCATTATCGAGCGGCTGGCGCTTTTAAGCGAAAAAGACACCCACCTGATCCAGAGCGTTTTACATTTTTTTAAACAGTCGTTATCTATTGATAAAGGAGCTGATAACCCATGCATAAAGTAAATTATCTGCTGGCGGTGATGTACACTGTTTTCACTGGTCTGTCGTCTGCGCAGGAGCTGATGATCCAGGAAAACGAACCGGGCTTCTGCGCCATTGACGGTTCAATCGAGACCAGTGTCACCGGTTATACCGGAGACGGCTATGCCGATACCGAGCGGGGCGTCGGTAAGAGCATCACCTGGAGCGTCAACGCCGCTTCAGCCGGAATCTACTCCATCAAATGGCGCTACGCCAACGGCGGCGGCAGCGGCGACCGCCCGGTCAGACTACTGATCAACCATGAAACCGCTCTCGATACCGTCAACTTTCCCCACACCGGCGAATGGACCAACTGGACGATCAGCGATTCCGTGGAGGTGGAATTGATCAAAGGTAAAAATCAGGTGCGGATCGAAGCCTATAATCCCGACGGCACCGCCAATTATGACTATGTTGTCTTCAGCGGTCCGGACTTGTCCCCGGCGGACTGTGTTCCCTCTTATATTCTTACAGTGGGACAAAATTTAGCCGAAGCTGGAACGGTCTCCTATGCTCCGGTGCAGAACTACTATGACGAGGGTACGGCGGTGACGCTGAGCGCCCACTCCAATCCCGGCTATTTCTTCCAAAGCTGGTCCGGGGATATGACCAGCCCAGATTCAGTCTTTACCTTTGCAATGAATCACAATGTCGCGGTCACGGCGATCTTTCTGCCTGCCGGAACCTCAATGGATTCCGGTTTTATTGGTTACGCCACCGTTCAGGATGACCGGGGAACACCCTATCTGGTCATCGGCGGGGCACTGGGCGATACCGTCAGCGCCACCACCTTCAGCGAATTAAAAAACCATCTCGGCGGCAGCGAGCCATTGGTGGTAACACTGGATCGCCGGATTGTCGGCACGGAGGACCTGAAAATCGGCTCCGATAAAACCCTGCTGGGACTGAACCGCACCGCCCACCTGCAGGGCATCGAGATCGAAATCAACGGCGTCCGCAACGTGATCATCCAAAATATCCGGGTGTCCCATGTGACGCCGGGCGATGCGATTGTCATTACCGGTAAATCCCGAAATATAATAATTGATCAATGCGAACTCTATTCCGACCGCGAACACGGCAGCGAATATTATGACGGTCTGCTGGATATCAAAAACGAATCCAGCTTCATTACCGTCTCGAACTGCTCCTTTCATGATCATTATAAAACCAGCCTGATCTGTTCCAATGACGAAAGTCCCCAGGATTCCATCATTCGCGTCACCTATCATCATAACTTTTTCTATCATTGTGATTCCCGTCTGCCCAGTATCCGCTTTGGTAAGGCACACATTTTCAACAATTATTATAAAGACTGCAACACCGCCATCAACTCCCGGATGGGTGCCTGTGTCCGGGTGGAAAAAAACTATTTCGAAAATGTCAATAAGGCGGTCTTCATGGATTACAGCCTTGAAAATGGATATGTGCAATTGATCGGCAATGATTTCGGCGACAGTTATGTCACGACGGAACCGACCTGTGATCTGGCGATTCCCTACTCTTATGAACAGGTGCTTGACGACGCAGAAAATCTACCGGCGCTGCTCCCGGTCAATCCCATCACGGCGCTCTCAGAGACACCCAAATTGCCGGCAGCCTTCAGCCTGACGCATTATCCCAATCCATTCAATGGGGTTTTGACGGTTCAATTTGCGATACCCGAAGCGACGGCGCTGACTGTTTCAATCTACAATCTGGCAGGTCGGGAGATTGCAATTCTCGCCTCCGGAGATTACCGGGCGGGTAAATATCAAATCCGGTGGGAAGCGGCAGCATACAGTTCCGGAATTTATCTGGTCCGGCTGAGAGCGGCGGACACCGATATCACCCGAAAGGTGGTTTTCCTGAAATAAAAAAGCCCACGGATAATTGGCCGCGGGCTTTAATACTGCGGATATTCCGGATTCGTTTACAGTTTCATCTCTTGAATCAGGTAATCGGCACCGGCGAATTTTTCGGTGATGAACATGACATAACGGATATCCACGACGATTGTCCGCTGGAGTTCCGTGTTGTAAAGCCAGTCGCTGGTCATGGCTTCATAATTGCCGTCAAACGCCAGCCCGATCAGTTCGCCCCGGGCGTTCATGACGGCGCTGCCGCTGTTCCCGCCGGTGATATCACACTCCGCCAGAAAACAGACCGGCACATCCTTCAATTCCGGATCCAGCCAGCGTCCGAAATCCCGCATTTGAGCCAGTTCCCGCAGACGTAGCGGACTATCGAAGGGCTCTTCGCCGGTATGCTTCGCCACAACGCCTGACAGAGTCGTAAACGGTCGGTACCAGACACCGTCTGCCGGGCTGTAGCCATTCACCTTGCCATAGGTAAACCGGATGGTGCTGTTGGCATCGGGATACAGACTCGATCCCTTCCAGGCATACAGAGCATCAATATAGCGTTTGCGCAGGTCCTGGATGCGGGCATTCCAGACTTTTGACTTCTCATATTTACGGTCTTTGGCGGGATAGAGTCTGACTGCCAGGTCAATCAGCGGATCACCCAGCGCCTCGATTTCCTCCGGCGTCTTTTCATAAAGCCCCTTGACATATTCGATATCCTTCAATCCGGTCCCGGCAAAGGCTTTGTCCACCCACTGCTCAATTCCCATGTCTCCTTTTAAAATATAATCCAGTTCCGTAATACGCTGATCCTCCGACAAACCATCCGCCTCCTGCAGTGCCCGGACCAGCATGATTTTATCAAAGGGTTCATAAAAGCGCAGGTAGCTGTACTCCAGATTTTGCATATTATCCCGAACCCGTTTTTCGGAAAACTCGGGGCGCCGTTCATCTTCCGGTTTGGCACGCTCGCGGGCAACGTCGTAAGCATTGGAGCCGAGGTTATAGAGCACTCCGATGGTATAACCACCAAAATTTCCCAGTACCTGATCATAGGCATAACTCGACTCAAGTTCGGTATACAGTTTACCAATTTCGTCCAGAATATCACCATACTGCTTTCTGAGCTTCCGTTTGGAATTGATAAAGTTCATCAAATCGGCTTCAAAGGCTTTTTTCTTTTCAATAAAATTGGAGGAACGCATGCCGTCTACATTGCCCTGAAAATTTTTCATCGTATTGTTGAGTCCGGCGTCATAGCCAGCAAGCTTGAGTTTTGCTTCCTGACTGGCGGCACTCATCTCTTCAATCACATCCAGAATCGAGCGGAAACGTTCTATCGTTGGGATGTACATACGGTTAAGATTCCACTCCACTGAGTAGGAGCTGCGGTAGCGCATGGTGCGACCGGGGAATCCAAGGATGAACGTCATATCACCATTTTGCAGATCACTCCGGGCGATTCGCAGATAATTTTCCGGCTGTACCGGGACATTCTCCTGGCTGTAGCGGGCACCGGAACCGTCGGGTGCCTGATAGACTCTCAAATAGGTAAAATCGCCGGTGTGACGCGGCCACATCCAGTTGTCAATATCGCCGCCGTAATTCCCGATCGATGCAGGCGGTGCGAAGACAATCCGCACATCCTGATATTTCGTAAAAAGATATTTGACATACTGTTTGCCGTTGTAATTTGTGGCAATATAGCAGTACCGATCTTCCCGGTTCTCTTCAGCTTCTTTTTCCATCTCCGTAATGGTCTGTTCGATCTTCTTTTCCCGCTCCGTGAGATCATCAATGCCTTTGACGCGCCTGAGAATTTCGTCGGTTACATCGGTCATACTCCGCAGCACATAGGCATGCTGACCGATGGCGGGCAGCTCCTCCGCCCGGCTCTTTGCCAGAAAACCTGTTTTGATATAATCAACACTGTCCTTGGCGGAATTCCGCTGCAGGGCACCGTGCGCGCAGTGGTGATTGGTCAGCACCAATCCGTCCGGCGACACAAAAGATGCCGAGCAGCCACCCAGCCAGACAATCGCATCGCTAATGGTGGTTTTGTCCGGGCTGTAAATGTCTGCCGCGGAAATTTCAAAACCCTGCTGCTCCAGTTTTAAATCCGGCAGCTGCGACAATTGCCACATACCCTCTTCGGCAAGTCCCAATGCAGCCATGATAATGATTATTAAGAAAACCAGTTCTTTAATCTTCATCTCTGCTCCTTCTGTTTACAAAATAATCTAATCTTTAAGCACCAAATTTCAAACGTTAAAGCATTCTCAATACAACCTTCGGAAAAATTCGTCCGAAAAACGGCTCAAGAAGTACGAGGGCTACGACTTGTGGTTCTGCCACAAACCGCTGGAAAAATAGATCCACACAATTACCGCTCGATGGGGCAGAGAATTACATAATCCTTTGCCCTGTCATTTTAAAATAATTTGCTTGCATCCTTTTCCTGATTTGTTTATAATTGCAAATCAAATTGAGCGCCTGAATTTTATGCACGTACAATTCAAAAAGAGCAACAATTGGTGGTGGGAAATGACGAATGCGAAGCATTTCCCGGGACAGGCACATGATTAATTAGAAGAGAATCGAAGATATCAAAAAGCCCGCTGGAGAAATGCTTCAGCGGGTTTTTTGTTTATAAACATTGAGATGATTATGAACTACAAAGAGTTTCTACAACACTGCAAGCCCGGGGTAATCGTTCCGGTTTATCGCAAATTCAACGCCGACTTCATCACCCCGGTGCTAGCCTATCTGAAACTCCGCGAAGCCGGCAAACACTCCTTCCTGCTGGAAAGCGTTATACGCGGCGAACAGATCGGGCGCTACTCATTTATCAGTCGTGATCCCTACCTGATTCAAAAATTCCGTAACGGCAAAACGGTATCCGTCAGCCACCACACCACCAAAATCCACCGGGAAGGCTTTTTTGACCTGCTGCAGCACCGGCTTGAACACTACCAGCTGGCACAGACGGACGGTCTGCCCCGTTTCACCTGCGGCGCCGTCGGCTTTATCGGATACGAAATGGTCGCCCACATGGAAAAACTACCCTCCCCAAAAACCGATGTCACCCAAACCGACGACGCTCTGCTGGGATTCTACAACCAGCTGATCGCTTTTGACCATCTGAAAAACGAGGTGATCCTCATCGCCAATGTCTTTGTGGATGAAGACAGCGACCATCATCAGCTCTTCCGGGAAGCCCAGAACCGCCTGGATCATCTTCAGGAAAAATTGAACAAACCGGTTACCACTGAACTGATGTTCAGCGCCGACTGGTCAACCGAGCGATCAAATATCACCAAAGCCGGTTTTCTGGATGCCGTCAATAGTGCCCGGGAATCCATCTTCGCCGGTGATATTTTCCAGGTAGTCCTGTCCCAACGCTTTTCGGTCGGCTGTCACGGTGATCCATTTCAGGTCTACCGGGCGTTGCGTAATATCAATCCATCGCCCTATATGTTCTATCTCGATTTTCTGGATTGTCAGGTGATCGGATCGTCACCGGAACCGCTGATTCAAGCCGCGGATCAGGAGCTGGAGATTGTTCCCATTGCCGGCACCCGCAGACGGGGCAAGGACGAATCCGAAGACCGCCGGCTGGCGAAGGAGTTATTAAACGACCCGAAAGAATTGGCGGAACACGTAATGTTGGTGGATCTCGGGCGCAACGATCTGGGGCGGGTTTCCGAATACGGCAGCGTCAGGGTTCACGATTTTCAGACCATCCAGAAATATTCCCACGTCATGCATATCATCTCCCGTGTCAAAAGCCGGCTGCGCCGGGGATTGTCCATTATCGATGCGTTCAAAGCCGTCTTTCCAGCCGGTACTGTTTCGGGTGCACCGAAAGTCCGGGCGATGGAAATTATTCACGCACTGGAACCCGAAAAACGCGGCATCTATGCCGGTGCCATCGGTTATTTCAATTACGGTGGTAATATGGACCTCTGTATCGCCATCCGGACGATCGTCGCCAGTCAGGGCAGACTCTTTTATCAGGCTGGTGCTGGGATTGTCGCGGACAGCATCCCGGAAAACGAGTATCAGGAGACCCTCAATAAATGTATGGCGCTGCGGCGGGCGATCGAACAGGCGGACGGGGGAATCAATGATTTTATTTATCGATAACTACGATTCATTTACGTATAACCTCGTGGATTATATCGGACAGATGGAACCAGACCTGCAGGTTGTCCGCAACGATCAGAGTAGCGCCGGCGAAATTCTCCGCCTCCATCCGCAGGGCATTGTCATCTCGCCGGGACCCGGCACACCCGAAGACGCCGGTATATCCGCCACCGTCATCCGGACCTGCTACCATACAATTCCTATCCTCGGCGTCTGTTTGGGTTTTCAAACCATCGGGCAGGTTTTTCATGCACGAATCGTCCGGGCACCCTGTCCGGTTCACGGAAAAACCTCTGCTATCGACCATAACAGGCAGGGTCTGTTCAGCGGAATTCCGTCACCCATGTCAGCCACCCGCTACCATTCGCTGATGATTGAACGGGAGAGTCTGCCCCCGGATTTCATCATCAGTGCCACCAGCAGCGACGGTCTGATAATGGGTATTCAACATCGCCAATTTCCACTTTACGGTGTTCAGTTCCATCCGGAATCCATCCTGACGCCCGATGGGATGACGCTGTTACGGAACTGGCTGGAAATTACCCGAAAATTTCAATCCTTATCATAAGGGAGGGATACATGATCAGAGAACAGTTGGAAAAAATCGCGCAGGGAGTCGATCTTAGCCGGCAGGAGGCAGCGATGGTATTGCAGATGATGATCGAAAATCAACTGAGCGGCACGGAAATCGGCGCCTTTCTCTTTGGTCTGCGAATGAAAGGTGAATCGGTAAACGAAATCCAGGGCTTCATTGATACCATGCAGCAAAACATGGTTCGGGTTCACCTCTCAGACGAGGATGCCGTCGATGTCTGCGGGACCGGGGGCGACAACAAGCACTCTTTCAATGTCTCCACCGCCACAGCCATCGTGACCGCTGCCGGAGGAGTCACCGTAGCAAAGCACGGCAACCGCTCGGTTTCCAGCAAGACCGGTTCCGCCGATGTTCTGGAAGAACTGGGTGTCCGGATTGATCTCCCGCCGGAAAAAACGAGACAGTGCATCGACGAAACAGGCATCGGTTTTCTCTTTGCGCCACTCTACCATCCGGCAATGAAAGCCGTGGTACCCCACCGGCGCAATCTGGCAACCCGAACCGTCTTCAACATGTTGGGACCGCTGCTAAATCCCGCCGGTGTCCGGCGGCAATTGATCGGGACATTCAATCTGGAAACCGCCGAAAAGATGGCGTCTGTCCTGCAGCAACGCCGCTACGCCAAAGCCTGTGTCGTGCACAGCGAAGACGGTTTCGATGAGATTTCACCTTTTGCAGAAAACCGGATTTTCGAAGTGGACAGCCGCTACAAAACGGTTCACCAGAATCGTTTCCACACCGGACTTAAAGCGGACGCTTCGGTCCGCGGCGGCGACCGCACAGCAAATGCCCGGATTCTGCTTGCGATCCTGAAGGGCGACCGGGGAACCCACCGGGAGATGACACTTCTGAATGCCGCCTTTGGTCTCTATGTCGCCGGAAAAGTCGGCGACCCCGGCGAGGGCATGCAACTGGCAGCCGAACTGATCGACAGCGGTAAAGCGCTGGCGAAACTGAACGATTTCATCAGCGTCAGTCAAAAATTGGCGACGTAGGAAAGATCATGGCTATTCTCGATACCATCATCGCCCATCAGAAAGCCGGGTTGCCTGCCCGCAAGCGCAACACACCCGTCGACATTCTGAAAGAAAAAATCGACAGTCTGCCACCGACTGTTCGTCTGCGCCATCAGCTGCAAACCGGTTCCCCTTTTCGGTTCATCTGCGAAATTAAAAAAGCCTCGCCGTCACGGGGAATCATCTGTACCGATTTCGACCCCATACAACAGGCACAAGCTTACCTCACCGCGGGCGCCGCTGCAATTTCGGTTCTGACCGACGAAAAATTCTTTCAGGGTCATCTGGATCATCTCCGGGCAGTGCGCTCCGTAACTTCTCTCCCCCTGCTGCGCAAAGACTTTATCTTCGATGAATATCAAATATATGAATCCCGCGCCGCCGGGGCAGATCTTATCCTGCTGATCACCCGGGTATTGAGCTCCTGTCAAATCGCAGATTTTACCGGGCTGGCAGCAGAGCTGGGAATGGAGATATTGCTGGAACTGTCCGATGAGTCGGATCTCGGTAAAATCCCCGTCCAAAATCATCATCTGATTCTGGGAATCAATAACCGTGATTTACGCAACTTTACGGTCAATCTGGCAAAATCGTTCAGCTTGATACGACTGCTCCCGGACACCATTCCGGTCATCAGCGAAAGCGGCATCACAACGCCGGCGGACATCAGCGCACTTGTGAAGCATGACTTTGCAGGGGCGCTCATCGGCGAAGCCCTGATGAGCTCCACAAAACCCCAGGCGCTCCTGCAGAAATTCAGAAAGGCGACTCGCTATGCCGGTTAAACTGAAAATTTGCGGCATCACCAACCAGGCGGATGCCCGGATAGCCGTTGAAAACGGTGTAGAGTGGCTGGGATTCAATTTTTATCCCGAAAGCCCGCGCTATATCGCTCCATCCGCCGCCCGTCGTATTATCGTCAATCTGCCGGAATATGTCAACAGCGTCGGCATCCTGGTCAAACCATCCCTGACCAGCGCATGCCATATCGCCTCCATCAGCGGCGTTCACTGGTTGCAACTCTACGATCCCCTGGATTTTACCGACCTGAGCCGGCTACCGCTTCCGGCGATTATCTGCTTCAATCCCAAAACCTATCCGGCGGAATCGAAGGTCTATAAAAACGCTGCCATGATCCTGTTTGACAGCCATACAAAATCGCAGCTGGGCGGCACGGGTCAGACTTTCGACTGGAATTTAATACCCGACGAGATTCCCCGGCAAAAGCTGGTTCTGGCGGGCGGCATTAATCCGGATAACATTCCTGCAGCCCTGGAACAGGTCACACCGGCAATCATCGACATCGCCAGCGGCGCCGAAACAGCACCGGGAATCAAAGACCCGCGGAAAATCAAAGCCCTGATGAATCATATTCGGCAGTTTAATCGCAATCAATGTAAAAGGAGTACAATGCAGGTATCTATTCAATCTCAAACCGGTTATTTCGGCGACTACGGCGGTCAGTTTATCCCGGAAATTTTAAAACCGGCATTGCGGGAGCTGGAAACCGCCTATACAAAACTGAAAAAAGATCAGCACTTCCAGCAGCGCTTCCGGAATGAACTGCGCGACTATGCCGGACGTCCCACGCCGCTTTACTATGCCGAAAATCTGACCCGTCACTACGGTCGCGGGAAAATCTACCTGAAACGGGAAGACCTCAATCACACCGGTGCACACAAAATCAACAATGCCATCGGGCAAATCCTGATCGCCCAAGCGATGCAAAAAATCCGCATCATCGCCGAAACCGGAGCCGGGCAGCACGGCGTTGCCACCGCTACCGTCGCCGCCCGCGCCGGACTGGAATGCTGCATCTATATGGGCACCGAGGATATGCAGCGACAGCACCCCAATGTCCAGCGGATGCGGCTGCTGGGTGCCGAAGTCCGCGCCGTGGATTCCGGTACGGCAACCCTGAAAGACGCCACCAATGAAGCCCTCCGCGACTGGCTGGTAAACGTCGGAACCACCCATTACATCATCGGTTCCGTTGTCGGTCCTCACCCCTTCCCCACCATTGTCCGGGATTTTCAGAAAATTATCGGCGAAGAGACCCATCGGCAGATTCTCGAAAAAGAGCAACGCTTACCCGACTATATCATCGCCTGTGTCGGCGGCGGTAGCAATGCGATCGGCATTTTCCACCCTTTCCTTGGTGAGAAATCGGTAAAGTTGATCGGCTTGGAAGCCGCCGGTCGCGGACTGGACAGCGGCGAACATGCCGCCACGCTGGGGCGGGGCTCCGTGGGTATATTCCACGGTATGAAAACCTACATTCTGCAGAACAGCGACGGTCAGATTCAACTGCCCTACTCCCTCTCCGCCGGGCTGGACTACCCCGGTGTCGGTCCGGAACACAGCTTTCTCTACGACAGCAAACGGGTTGACTACCACTCAGTGACCGACGCCGAAGCGCTCTCGGCGGTCCGGCAACTCTGCCGCCTGGAGGGCATTATTCCGGCGCTGGAATCGGCGCACGCCTTAGCCTTTCTGGACTACCTGATGCCGGAAACCGCTAAAGACAGCCTGATTATTGTCAATCTTAGCGGTCGCGGTGACAAAGACATGTCGACCTACATTAACCATCTCTGTCAACCGCAGGGTGAATTATCATGAGTCAAAAATTGATCCGTCTCCTAGAGCGTTATAAAAAGCAGCACCGGAAATGTCTCTCCCTCTTCGTGACCGCCGGATTCCCGGAGCGGGATGCCACCGTGGATATCATCTGCCAGGCAGCCGACGAAGGTGTCGATTTCATCGAGCTGGGCGTACCCTTCTCCGATCCCGTCGCCGACGGGCCGGTCATCCAAAGAGCCTCCCAGCGGGCACTTACCAATGGAATCGGCTTGCAGGACGTGCTGGAAATGGTTAAGGATATCCGCCGAAATACAGAGATTCCCATTATCCTCATGGGTTATCTGAATCCATTTCATGTGATGGGCATGGAGGCGTTTTTAACCAGAGCGAAAACCGCCGGTGTTGACGGATTAATCATTCCCGACTGGCCCCTCGAGGAGAGCCTGTCCTGCCAGGCACAGCTGCAAGCCGCCGACCTCGATCTGATCCATCTGATCGCACCCAATACTCCGCCTGCCAGAATCCATACAATCGACAGTGTCACCAGCGCTTTCATCTATTGCGTCGCCTATACCGGCGTCACCGGTCAGGACAACCGACCGACGCCGGAAACGATTCAATTCTTTGACAATCTGAACCGCACTCTGACTCACCCCTGGCTGATCGGATTCGGTATCAAAGACCGGCAGGATTTTCAACTCTATACCCAATACTCCGACGGCGTGATCATCGGCAGCGCCTTTATCAGGCTTCTGGAACAGACAGCGCCGGATACCCGGAAAAGTGCTATCCGAACCTTTATCAGGAACCTGCGTTAAATATTCTCACCGGAATGATTCCAACCGTTTTCTCTATTGAATATTACCGCCCGATTTCGTAAATAGTGGTACAGGCGGGAGAAATCATGAAACATCAACAGCACAATTTTCTCGAAATTCTCAACATCGAACTGGATGATCTGAAAGAGGACATCGAGACCCTGAAAGAAATCTGCGAACAGAGACTGCAGGAAGGGCTGATTACGAACTACGTTCACAGAGAGAATATGGCACTCTATGATAACGAGCTGCACGCCGTTCAAACCTTCCGGCAGATCGTTCAGCAGACCGATCCGCTCCAATTCGAATCTCTCGATAGCATGATCCAATCACTGGACGAACAGTTTATGACCGCCATGAAATCCTGCGGCTACGCCCGAGCCGGACATATCTGCATCAAACGCAAAATCCTCAAGGTAGCAAATTATGTTCAGGGAAAGTGACCGGGCAGGGTAAATTGTGCTTGACAATCCAGGTGTGAATGGCGTGTATTCTCTAATCAGACGCGGGTATCAGCGGAGGGGGTGTGGTCTTCTTTGGGCTCCGCTTGCCGTACGTGCAGCTCGGCATCGCTGAATTTTTCCATGGTAATACCCGTAAAACCGTAAAAGATAGATACCAGCGGATTGATCAGATTCATAAAAGCAAAGGGCAGATAGGCAAAGGGATAAACCCCCAGCGTGGTGTACATGAAGGCACCGCAGGTGTTCCAGGGAATCAGCGGTGAGCTGAGGGTTCCGGCATCCTCCAGTACCCGCGACAGATTTTTGGGTTTCAGTCCGCGATCGTCGTATATTTTTTTAAAAATCCGCCCGGGTACGACAATGGACAGATACTGATCCCCGGCGACCAGGTTGGTGCCGATGCTGGTCAGGATTGTCGCCGTTACCAGACTGCCGTTATTGCGCGCCAGCCTGACGATACGCCCGGCAATCGCATTCAGCATTCCGGTGCTCTCCAGCACACCCGCCAGACACATAGCGCAAAGAATCAGTGAGACAGTCCACATCATGCTGTCCAGTCCGCCGCGGGTCAGCAGGCTGTCCACCGCCTCCACACCGCCGGCAGATACATAACCATAATGGGCGGCTCTGACGATTTCAGCCAGTCCGGAGCGCTGAAAGATGGTCGCGAACAGGGCGCCGATCAGGGTACAGCCGATCAATCCCGGAATCGCCGGTATTCGCCGGATCACCATGACAATTACCAGCAGCGGTGGCAGTAACAGCCAGGGAGACAGCGTAAACTGACTCTCAAGTCCATTCAATATCAGGTGAATACCCTCCAGGTCCAGATTCGTCTGGCGATAGCGCAGCCCGAGGATGGTATAGAGAATCAGAGCAATCAGGAGACTCGGACCGGTGGTAAAGACCATATGCCGGATGTGATCGAACAATTTCGCGCCCGCCATTGCCGGCGCCAGATTGGTGGTATCGGACAGGGGCGACATTTTATCGCCGAAGTATGCTCCGGAGATAATCGCACCCGCCACCATGGGCAGAGGAATCCCGAAACCTTCACCGACACCGATCAGAGCAATGCCTACCGTTCCGGCGGTGGTCCAGCTGCTGCCGGTGGCGACAGAGACAATGGCACAGATTACAGCCGTCGCCAGCAGAAAAACGCCGGGCGCAATCAGCTGCAAACCGTAATAGATCATGGTCGGTACGATGCCTGCCAGTATCCACGTGCCGATGACCATCCCGATGATCATGAGGATTAAAATTGCCCCCATGGACATCTTAATGGTCGCGACAATACCCTCCTGAATATCCACCCACTTGTAACCGCTGAGGACGGCTACCAGCGCGCCTACCACAGCCGCTGATAAAATCGGAATATGGGGGTCACCGCCTAAGAAGCGCAGGGTATAGATCAGAGCAATCGCCAGATAGCCGATGGGAAGCATGGCTTTCCAAAACGTCATTACCGCCCTGCCCGGTGGTTTCACGACCATATCTTTGATGTCCCGTATATTTTGCCTGTCATCATACCGCTGGTGGCAATATAATGAAAATATCCAAAACTGTTAAGAGAAAAGCTTGGCGAAAGTGTCTGCGCTGTTATAGATTTCTTAGGCTATGAAAATCAAAATTCTCGATCGCTACATTATCAGAAAATTCATTACCCTCTTTTTTCTGTCCATGCTGGTTTTTCTGGTAATTTTTCAAATTGTCGATGTAATCGAGAAGATTGACAAATTTCTGAAATCCGAGATGTCGTTCACCGACGTCGCCTGGTTTTATTATTACCAGCTGCCCTGGTTTGTTCATATAGCGCTGCCGATGTCGCTTCTGCTGGCGTCGGTTTTTACCGTTGGCAGTATGGGTAAATCCAACGAGCTGGGCGCCATTAAATCGTCAGGAATCAGTCTGTATCGGATTTCGGCGCCGCTGCTGCTGATCGGTCTGTTGTTCAGCATAGGCTCATTCTTTTTCGAGGATGCTGTCGTTATTCCGGCATCCCGCAAGCGGATTGAAATTGAAGAAAATCAGATGAAACGCCGGCGGCATTCGAAGAAAACCGTATTTACCAACATTATGTTTCAGGATTCACCCACCTGCAATGTCGTCATATCCCGCTTCGACACCCGGCGCAATTCCGGGACAATCGTCACCATTCAGAAGACAGACAACAATATCCTCAGAGAGCGGATCGATGCCCGGAAAATTATCTGGCAGCCGGAAACGGAGACCTGGTTGCTGCAGGATTTCAAAATCCGGCGCTTTGACCAAAGTGGTAGCGAAACCGTCTCCGCCATAATTGCCGATTCGCTGCTGTCCCTGAATCTAAGACCGGAAGACGTCACCAAAACCGCACTGGACCCGGAAATCATGCGCTTCAGCGAGCTGGCGGACTTCATTGCCCGGCTTCAGGAGAGCGGCAACGATCCCCGCAAGTGGCAGGTTAATCTGCATTACAAAATCGCCTTTTCCTTTACCAACTTTATCGTCATCCTGTTCGGCGTCCCGCTGGCGGCGGTCAAGGAGCGTAAAGGGATCGGTTTCGGCGCCGGGATGAGTCTGTTGGTCATCTTTGTCTATTACGGCTTTATCAAATTCGGTCAGGTAATGGGCTATAAGGGGATTCTCAGCCCCGCCCTCGCCGTCTGGATCGGCAATATTGTCTTCCTCGGCTGCGGCGCCTACCTGCTCTATAAAATCCGGCAGTGAACGATCTCGATCACCCCTTTCTAATCTGATTTGCATGTCGTCTTTTATTTTCATTCCCCTGATTCTGGTTCAGAAACTTACTTTTTAATTCTTCGTGTTTTTGTGGTTATAAACCTGTTGAAATAATCGTTGACAATATTCCGATTATCCTTTAACATTTAATCGATATGGCACGGTTAACACTCCGGATATTTGAAATTGCTGAAGCCCTATCTGTATCTATATCTGTATTGCATGGAAAAAACGGAATTTTTTGTGATTGAGAAAATTACCTTAATAAGTAAATTTTTATTTGTGGGATTTTATGACTGAAACAAATTTAAAAACAGATTTAACCTTTTTTACCAACGAATCCGGATGTACACTCCTCGATCGCTTCATACAAACCCTAAAAGACGTAAAATATTTTGATATCATTGTCGGTTATTTCCGTTCAAGTGGATTTTTCCGTTTGTATAAATCATTTAAAAATATTAAAAAAATACGAATCCTTGTGGGTTTAAACCTGGATAAAAAAACTTTTCAAATTATCGAAACAGCCAGTAACATAGATTTTGAAGCACATGCTAAGGTAAAAGAAATTTTCGGAAATGAGTTAGTCTCAGAGATTGAAAATTCATCGGATACAAAAGAAGTAGAAGATGGAATTTTAAAATTCATTGAATATCTTAAATCCGGTAAGATTGAAATAAAAGCCCACCCGAGCCGGGACCTTCATGCCAAAGTGTATATCAGTCGTTATCACGAAGATGATCGGGATTTCGGGAACGTGATCACCGGTTCAAGCAATTTTTCCGAATCAGGTCTTGTTGCTAACAGGGAATTTA
Organism: Fidelibacterota bacterium; assembly: GCA_049975265.1. Lineage (GTDB taxonomy): Bacteria > Fidelibacterota > UBA2242 > UBA2242 > UBA2242 > B118-G9. The sequence goes on along the minus strand of JBNGDF010000008.1, from coordinate 4,689 downwards.
ATGTTCAGTTAAAAAACAGCACCGACGTTAAGTTTGCATTAGATCAGTTTGAATTGCTTTGGAAAGAAGCCGTCGATATTTCTGATTATTATGTGGATATCATCAAAACCAAAACCTATTTGGACGATTCCATTACCCCTTACGAACTATATCTCAAATTTTTATACGAGTATTTCAAGCAAGATTTAAGCATTAACGAAGATCTGTTCTTTAAAAATTTCCCAAAAGATTTTATGCAGTTAAAATATCAGGAACAGGCGGTGATCAATGCTAAACGTATTTTGGAAGAATTCGGCGGTGTATTTTTAGCGGATGTTGTCGGTTTGGGGAAAACTTATATTTCCGCTCTGCTTGCAAACCAGTTACCGGGCAGACATCTGATCATTGCTTCCCCTGCATTGTTGGATAAAGACAATCCCAATTCATGGCTAAATGTTTTTCATGATTTCAAGATTGCTGCTGATTTTGAATCGGTTGGCAAACTGGAAAAAATCATCGAACGCGGCACTGAGAAATATGACAATGTATTTATTGATGAAGCCCATAAATTCAGAAATGAGACCAATATCAGTTATGAAATGCTGGCGCGGATATGCTCAGGTAAAAAAGTTATACTGGTGACAGCAACCCCGCTGAATAATACACCGTTTGATATTTTAACACAGATTAAATTATTTCAGAAAGGAAAAAACAGCACCATTCCGGGCATCAAAGATTTGGATTACTTTTTTACAAATTTACAGAAACCACTTAAAAAATTGGACCGCCAGAGAGATTATGAAGAATACATGAATTTGGTCAAAGAAAATTCGCGACAAATCCGCGAACGTATTTTAAAACATATTATGGTCAGGCGGACACGCAATGAAATCGTAAACTATTTCAGTTCCGATTTAAAAGTTCAGGGATTAAAGTTTCCCGATGTGGCTTCGCCAGTTCCTGTATTTTATGAATTAGATGACCATCTTGATAAAATCTTTTTTGAAACCATCAAACTGATCACAGATAAAAATACATTTACCTATGCCCGTTATACACCGTTGTTATATCTAAAAGAAGAGTTGTCCGAATTTGATAAAACATCCCAGCGAAATATGGGACGCTTTATGAAAGGACTTTTGGTTAAACGACTTGAAAGCAGTTTCTATGCATTTAAAAATTCTTTGGATCGCTTCATTACATCATACGAAAATTTTATAAAAGCATACGAAAAGGGTTCTGTCTATTTCAGCAAAAAATACTGGAACCGGGTGATTGAATTTTTCCTGAATGATGATTTTGATGCCATTCAAAGATTAATCGACGATGAAAAAGTTGAAGAATATCCATCAAAGGCATTTGTGGATGGCTTGAAAAAAGACCTGCAAACCGATCTGGAAACGCTCAATCAAATCAAATCCTGGTGGGATAAGATTGATTATGACCCCAAACTGGAAAAATTCATAGGCGAACTCAAAAGCGCTGATAAATTAAAAAAGAACAAACTGATTATTTTTACCGAATCAAAAGAGACGGCGGAATACCTTTGTAAAAATCTTAGAAAACAACTCAAAGAAAAACCAATCCTGTTTCATGGCGGGTCGAGCCAAGCCGATTTAAATACGGTCATTTCCAATTTTGACGCCAAAGCCCGCCATAAAAAAGATGATCACCGCATCCTGATTACAACTGACGTACTTTCCGAAGGTATCAACCTGCACCGTTCCAATGTGGTTATCAATTATGATATTCCCTGGAATCCAACCCGGATGGTTCAGCGTGTCGGTCGGATCAACCGGGTGGACACGCCTTTTGATACAATTTACACATTCAATTTTTTCCCGACCGATCAATCCAATGACTTGATTAAACTGAAAGAAGCAGCCGTTGCCAAGATCAACTATTTTATTGAAATGCTGGGGAATGACGCCAAACTGCTGACCGATGGTGAAGAGATTAAATCCTTTGAACTGTTCAATAAATTAACTTCCAAAGAATTTATCACCGGTGAAGATGAAGCGGATGCGAGCGAACTGAAATACCTGAATGTTATCACCGAAATTCGTGATAACAATGAAAGTTTATTTTCAAAGATTAAACACCTGCCTAAAAAAGCGCGTTCATCGCGTGCCATCGAAGGAAACGTAAAACTCGAATCCGACTCTTTACTTACCTATTTCAGAAAAGGCAAATTGGAAAAATTCTATCTTGCCAATGAATCCATGGCAGCAGAACTTGATTTCATTACTGCCGCTAAATTATTTGAAGCAACGCCGGAAACCAAACGACAGAAAATTTTGCCCAATTATCACGCACTGCTGAAAAAAAATAAAACCGAATTAATCAATAATCTAACCGAAGAAGAAATCCAGGAAGCCACCAGTCACCGCGGCAGGGACAACGCCATTCGTATTTTGAAAATTCTTAAGTCCAAAGAAATTCGTAAATACAGCGGTTTTACGGAAATTGATGATGTCTATATCAAAAATGTAATTAAATTACTTGAAGACGGCGTACTGCCAAAATCAGTTACCAAACGAATCTTTGGCGAAATAAAAAGTCTTACTCAGCCGCCTAAAATAATCGGCGCCATTAAACGCAATCTGCCGAATGAATTTTTTATGAGTAATAATATCTCACACGATCATATTATGGCAAATCCCAGCGAAGTGATCCTTTCTGAGTGCTTTGTAAAATGACCGAAGAAAAAATAAAGAAAATTTTATCAGCCGGTGAAGGTATTGACATCGAATTCAAAGAATGCAGAAATACCTTACCTAACAATATTTTCGAAACCATTTGCGCGTTCCTGAACCGGATTGGCGGAGATTTACTTCTTGGTGTAAAAAACTCAGGAAAAGTGACTGGCATTGATCCTGAAAAAATCGATAAGATTAAAACCGACCTGGTCAACCTGTCCAATAACCCGAACAAACTTGACCCGCCCTTTATGGTTTTTCCAGAGGAATTTACCATCGAAGAAAAGAAAATTATTTATGTCCGCGTGCCGCAAAGTTCCCAGGTACACCGTTCGGGTAAATATATTTTTGACTGTAATGAAGATGGTGATTTTACACTTAAATCCAGCGCAGCAATCAGCCGGTTATATCAGAGGAAAAGCGCCGGCTTATACCGGCGTGATTTTGAAACCGGTAAAGAAGGATATACGCTGGCTGCCGCTCTGCTTTTCGCTAAAGACGATGTTTTGCAGCAAATAGTGCCCGCTTATAAAACCGATGCTTTGTTAAGGATCCAAGATCAGGATCACTACGATGACCGCCGTGAAATCCGCACCAATCTGGTGGACGCCTACGATGAAATTATGCTGTTTATCCGCACCCATCTTCCCGATAAGTTTTTTATGGAAGGCGATATACGGGTTGATCTGCGGGAAAAGATTTTCAGGAAATGGTGGCAAATATCCTTATTCACCGCGAATATAACAATGCCTTTCCGGCACGACTAATCATCCAGCGCGATTCAGTCATTACAGAAAATGCCAATAACCCGGTCGGACACGGTCCGATTGATCCCGATAACTTTAATCCGCATCCCAAAAATCCGGCTATCGTAAAATTCTTCCAGCAACTGGGACGCGCCGAAGAACTTGGCTCAGGGATTCGAAATATCCGAAAATACCTGCCGATATATAGCAATAACGCTCGTTTTGAATTGATCGAGAAAGACAATTTTAAAACAATCATAAGTTTCACCGACATTTTTACCGACACTGTGAAAAAAACTTCGGTGAAAATACAGGAAAAGTACGGAAGAAGTACGGAGAAAGGTTCGGAGAAAAGTTCGGAGAAAATTTTAAAACTCATATCGCAACAAGCAGATATTTCAGCAAAAGACATTGCTGAAAAAATCGGTATCAGTCCCAGAGCAGTTGAAAAACACCTTGCCCGTCTTAAAAGTAAAAATATAATAAAACGTATCGGCCCTGACAAAGGCGGTCACTGGGAAATCATCAAACAGGAATGATCTATGAAACTTTACGAAGCCAAAGACCTGATTCGGGATGTGTTTGAACACGCATACGATAAAGACCGTTACACCCGGTTAATTAAAAACCTGCTCAAAGATTTTGAAGAAAAAACGTTTACCTACCAGGGCAATATCATCCCCAACGCCTTTGAAAACTACATCCGCAAAATGGAACGGATCGGTAAGTTTGAAGATGAAGAAGGCAACACGATTGATATTCTGGTGGTGGAATTGTTGCGTGAACATTCCATCGAATACGCCCGCAGCACTCAGCGTAATTTCGTGCGCTGGTATCTCAATGGCTCCCGCGGCGGACAAATGAAAGACGCGGCGCTGGTCGCCTTCCACAGCGAAAAATCCAGCGACTGGCGTTTTTCTCTGATTAAAATGCAGTACAGCCTGGAAAGCAAAAAAGATGAATTCACGCCTGCTAAACGGTTTTCCTTTCTGGTCGGTGAAAAAGGCAAAAGCCACACCGCCCAGCGGCAACTGGTCAAACTCCTGCAAAGCGACGACATTCCCCGGCTGCCCGATCTGGAAGAAGCCTTCAATATCGAAACCGTCACCAGGGAGTTTTTCCTCAAATACCGCGAGCTGCTTATCCGCACCAAAGAGGCGCTGGATAAGGTGGTCAATAATGATCCCAAAATCAAAGCCGACTTTGCCTGCAAAGGCGTGGACACGGTCAACTTTGCCAAAAAACTGCTGGGCCAGATCGTCTTT